>NZ_LR215039.1:0-316516 GCF_900660675.1 Mycoplasmopsis columboralis
ATGAACAACGCAAATAGTGAATACCTATTGAAAAATGCAAACTGAAAATTGATGAAGAAATTTTTCAAATTATCAATTTAAAAAGAAAAGCTCTTGTGCTATTTGCAATGTTGAACTGCTACTTTGAAAAGAATTCAGACAAAGTAGCAGTAAGCAGTTTAGATTTTAGAAAATTCAAATATGGAAATTGATCAATAGGAGAAGAAAAATACTTTTCAAAATCAACCTTTTATCAGTCATTAAAAGACTTACAAAAAATGAAACTCATTAGTTTTGAAAATGAAAGAATTAAGCTTTTAAGAAAGCTACACGAAAAAGGTAAAAGGTATTTTAAGGTTGATGATCAAGAAATGTTAAAGCAATTTGGAATGGTGAACCCAAAACAAATTTATTTTCAACTCTTAAATATGTTTTTGTTGAAAGCAAATTCTCCAAAGGAAGTGATAAGAAAAAAGTCTGAATTTAGACATAGCGACATTCGTTATGGAGAAGTTTGAGAAATAGAAAAAAGAATTTTTAGAAAGTGAGAATTTAAAATATCTTTCAGTTATTTTCTAAAAAAGAATTTTTCATATTCATCAATTTGAAGACATTTTAATTGCAAAATTTTCAAATCATTTAAAACAAATGCATTTAAGGTATTCAAAATTTTAAAAAATCTAATTAGACACGGGAAAAATCAATTTACAACAGAAAACATATTTTTTCTTGAAACAATAACAGTTAAACAACTGTAAATTAAGAAATCGTAAAAAGAGATCAATGATGGACTAGGTAATACTTTATTATCTGTGAAAACAAATAAAACGACAACTTGATTTTCAGTTTGCTAAAAGTCTTAGTTTTTTTCAGTTATTCAATTTTAGAGTCCAAAACTTGAAAAGCAAAGTAAAAAGAGATCTATTTTGGACTATTAAGTAAGTATATAAACATTAAATAAACATTAGAGTATTTAACACAATGAAGGTAAAAAAGGTATTTGTGTTAATAAGGGGGTTCAATTAGTAAAGGAGTAATTTTTGCTTTAAAGAGAATAGTAAATAAAAACAACGCTCATAGATACAAAGACAAAACAAATAAAAAAGTTAACTGAAAATACTATACCTGTAAAGATAAAAGAAACATAGTTGATTACATCACCAGAAACGATGCTTGTTTAAAAACATCTTTATCAAATTCTGAAATTAAAAAGTTAGTTGAAGAAAATGACAATAACTACAAACTAACTTTGAAAAAACTTTTAAATGAGCAAAGTAATTCTGGTTTATATCAAATTCACTCTTCAGAAGAAGTATCGCTAGTTGATATTAACGAAACCAAAAAGGTTTTTCAAAAAATAAAGTCAGATCAATTTATCTGAGATACGGTATTGAGTTTTACAGTGGAATATGCTAAAAAACATAACTTGTATTCACCCAGAGATTATGTTGAATATGCATCAAAAAATTTAAAGTGATTATTTGAAAAAGAAAAATTATCTTTCAAAGACTTAAATTTTTATGCTACTTTACATACTAACTCAGACAACCCCCATTTGCATTTAGTGTTTTTTGAAAAAGAACAAAAGTTTATTAATACCAGAAATGGGAAAAAGACTTTTAGACAAAGTGGAAGATTTAAAAAAGCAAACTTAATCAAAAATCTTCAACATCTGAATAACTTAAAATCACCACAAGAGTTAGAAGAAATCTTTGAAACAAAAAAACAAGTGTGAAACACCAAGCACACTTTACAAAAAACATACAAACAAAGCATTGTTGAACAAAATAATTTTAAAAATTCAAATCAGAAAATTACTTTACTTCAATATGAACTTTCAAAAATTAAATCACCACGCTTTAAAACTTTAAATGAAGAACTAAAACAAAAGGTTCTTAATGTTGTTGAAGAGTTAATTGAAAACAATGATGATTTGAGTAAGGAATTTTCAAAAATAACTGCATTGATAAATGAAACACCTTTTAACGATAAAGAAAAAAACAACTTTAAAGAAAAGGAGTTATCAGAACTTAAAACCAATTTAGCAAACACTTTAATTAAAGAATTGACAAACGAAAACAAATTAAAGTTAAATTACAGTTATTGAAGATTAAAAGAGATAAACCCGCATTTAGCTATTAATTACACACCAAAAGTAAATGTCAATTCAGATAATGAATCTGATAAAGATAAATCTATCAGATTACCAAAAATTATTTACAAAGCTTTAAAAAGCTACAAGAAAGCTTATGAAGTTTTCGGAACAACAAAAAATAAAAATTTATAGGAGAACAATATGAACAAAATTATTTTAAGTGGAAGAGTAAATTTAATGAAGTTTCAACTCAAACCAGTCAACGAAAATGAAAATAGAAAACTTTTAACTTTTTCTCTTGTGCATTCTGACTTTAATAAAAAAGACAATGAAAGCGAACCGATGTATTTCAACTGTATTGTTTTTGGTAGCACAGCAGAGTTAATGACAAAGCATTTTCAAAACGGAGATCCAATTTTAATTAATGGTTCATTAAATTCATACAAAGGAAAAGACAATAAATTCTACACAACAGTTGTAGTAGAAGAATTTGACTTTATGGAAACCAAAACACAAAAAGATTTTAGAAAAGCACGCAAAGAAGAATTGTTAGCTACAAAGAAAGAACCAAATAAAGAAAGTGTTCATAGCGAAGAAGAATTTTTAGAAGAATCTAAAAGAATTAGTGATGATGTTTCAAATTCATTTGAAGAAAATTCAAAAGAAGACTGAGAATGAGATATGTAAAAAGAAAACGCTCTGGAACTAAAAATGAAAAACAAATTGTTTAATGTTTATTCAGCTAAACGCAAAGACCAGCAAGACCCTAAATATTTTTTGACTTTATTTGAGATAGATGACAAAATCTTTTTTGTTGAAATAGTTAAAAACTTAAATGCTTTAAATGAACAAGATTTACAAAATACAATATCAGTTTTCTCAAATTCAAAAATGAGTAATTTGTATTGTGATTTAAATGCTGTTTATATGAGCAACCAAGAAGAATTTTCGCAATTTAGTAAAGATGCTAATAAAGAACTTCTTTTAAATAATGTTGATGATATTTTCAAATTATCTGTTTTGACAAAAATTAATGAAGTAATTAAAAGCAATGATAATAAGGTAAATTTAGTTTATTTAAAAGCTGATTATCGCAACTTAGAAATATCAAACAAAAAAGAACCAGAAGTAAGTATGTAAAAGGTTTATATGAAAACCCTAAGTAAAGAAAAACAAAATGAAATTAAAGAATATCAAAAAACACTTAGTGAGAGTCAACTTAAAGAATATGTATCTTTAAGAAGAAAAATATTTAAACAAAAAGAACTCTTAAACTATTATGAAGGGTCTTTGAAAATGCTTGTTGAATTATACAACCTTGATATATCGTTAGATAACTTAAAAGAAATTTACAAAATACTTAAACTAGACAAAAGTTCCAAATGAGTTGAGATTTCTTTTGAAAGCAAATGAGTTAAAAGTTATAAAGAATGATATGAATTTTTAGATGAAGATTTAAAAAGTGAAGGTATTGATAATTCAAGAGCTTTAAAATGATCATTAGAATTGCTAAATAATTTCAATAAAAACGATAAATACATCGGACTTGAATTTGAAGATGAAGAAGAATTAGAGTTGTATTGTAAAGAAGAAATAATGCTATGAGCAATAGATGAATTGCTATTTGATAAAAAGAAAAATTAAAAAAATAAATATGAAAAAAGACAAAGAAGGAAAAAATAATGAAATACGAAAAAAACTTCGCTACCGATCTAATTGATCTTTATTGCAATGATAAAAATTTAAATTTAAAACTATACACTTGACACGACAAAGTAGCTAAACAGTCTTTTTTTAAATTATCGCTACCAAATTTACCACAATACTTTTTTATTGTTTATGCACCCTATGAAGAAAGCAAGGAACTTAACGAATTAAATAAATGATATTTTAATTTTGTAGATACAGAGAATTTTTCAAGCTATGAAATTAACGGTGGTAAGGGTCGTTTTTCACATTTAAGCTTTGAACTTTCAGATGTTTTGTTAAAAACTTTTCTAGTTTATTTAGAGAATCGCACCTATAAAAATATATATAGCAAAATAATGAAGGAATACGATGACTTTACAAAATGACTTAAAAGCTTAACTGTTGAAATGGTCGCACTATCAGAACGAAAAGAATAATAGCAAACTAATGACACTTACAAACTTTGACATATACAAATTGCAAAAGACATTAAATTTTTAAAAAAATAAAGGAGTAAATATGAAAAAAGAACAAAAAACCATTAATATTTCAGAAATTTTAAATGCAAATGTAGTTGAACAAATTAAAACAGAAACTAACAAATTAAATTCAACACAACTTGAAGAATATTTAAAAACCCAAAAAGAGCTTTTTGAAAACAAAGATGTTGTAGAAAATGACAAACTTTTAAGAGCTGTCTCTGATGTATATGCTCTTGATGTATCACTTGATAATTTAAAAACAATTAATGAAATTGTTAATTTAGATAAAAGCAACTCATATGTAGAAGAATACTTAGCAGAAAATGACATCTTTGATTATGACACCTTATGAGATATCTTTGATCAAAAACTTCAAAAAGAAGGTATGTCTGATGTAGGACTCTTATATATGTCTGAAAAACTTGTTAACAAAATCAACGATGATAATGAATGCATTCAAATTAATGCTTACCAAAATGATTTAAATGTGTTGAAAAAAAGTGAAGTAATTGAAGAAATATTAGATTCTTTAACACTTGATTTAAAAGAAAAACAAACCAGCAACAACACAATGATTATGTAAGGAATAAGTATGGGAAAATCATCATTTAGCAAACCTTCTTCTTATGAGTATTATTGAAACGGTAAATTAATACCTTTTGCAGAACGCATTCATCTTTTTTACAGCGAAGAAGATTACTTATTAGATCACATTGGTTTATCAGAAAAAGAACTTCAAAAATATAATGAAGAAAACGATACTGATTATTTAAACAAAGAAGAATTAATTGAAGATATTTGAGACAATATTTATTCGTTTAGATCAACACAACTTAATTATTTTGATAGATTAGGAGAAATCACACCTTCTAAAAAAGCAATTGTAGAAGTTATAAATAACTTAAATAAAATTGATCCGTATTGACTTAATGTTTATGAAGATTCATATAAAGAAGAACTTGAACAAGAAGAAATTCAAGAATTTAATAAAGAACATAAAACTAAATACAAAACAAGTGAAGAAGTTTATAAACATAATTGGAAAACTTATTCATTAGAAGAACAAATTGATTATCTATGAGAAATGATAGAAGATAGAGATAATGACAATGTAGAGCATTACACTTGAAGTGCAAATGATGAAGCTATAATAATGTTTTCTCCTAATTATTATTCCGAAGAAGAAACTATTGTAAGTCAATTTATTGATAATGTAAGTTATATTATTAAAACAATTGTAGAAGATAACGAGCAAGCAGAAAAATATATTAAAGAAAATTCATTAGTTTTTACAAAAGATATTGATTTGCAATTTTTAGATCATTTAGATAAATCATTTTTAATGAATGAAGATCGCACCTTAGTTGAATCAAAAAATAATCTTTATTCATATGAAAAATTTTGTTTATTACCAAAAAGATTAGATTTTGACACAACAATTAAAAAATATGGTTATGAAGAATTTGTTAATGATTTAGAAAGTAAAAAAGAAGAACGATGAAAAGAAATTTTTTCTTGAAAACTAAATAAAGAAATGACAATGTAGAAATAGTAATGAATAAAAACGAAACAATTAAAAAGTAAGACAATATGACAATTAAAGTTTTTGAAACATTTGCTGGTATTGGTTCACAACATAAAAGTATAAAAAATATCAATTCTAAAAATGAAGATATCAAATTTGACATCATAGCAACTTCTGAATGAGATGCTCGTTGTATTATTGCTTATTCAGCAATGCATAATAAGTTAAACGAAGAGACCATAGAAAAGACATTGAAAGCAAACAATTTATTAAATGAAGATCAAATTAATGAATATCTTTTAAAGAATGTTTTTTCTTTAAATAGTAAAAAACCTACAAACTCAATTACTAGCAAAGATTTAAATTTTAAAAAAGCTCTTGTAGTTGCTAATTTGATAAATAAAAATCATAGTGATATACAAAGTGTAGAACCAAGTTTGATTGATCAATACAAAATTGATTTGATAACTTATTCTTCACCTTGTCAAGGACTTTCGTTAGCTAATATGGGTAGAGATAAAGGTATTAAAGATAATTCTTCAACTAGTCATTTAATATGACAAATTGGAAGAATTGTTAGTGAGTGTGAAAACAAACCAAAGTATTTACTTTTGGAAAATGTTAAAAATCTTGTTGGAAAATACTCTGCTGAATATCAAGAATGAACTGACTTTTTAAAGTTAAATGGTTATAAAACATTTACTGCTGTTTTAAATGCTCAAAAGCACGGTTCTTTACAGACAAGAGAACGAGTATTTGCTCTTAGTGTTTTAGAAGATATTAAAACTCCGTTTTTAAACGATCAACAATATCAAGAATATTTAGACAACATCGGAGCAAGTAATATTTTAAAAACTCAAAAAGAATTAGAAAGTAAATATAAAGAAATCTTTGATATTGATAATAAAAACACAAACGATTTTAATTGCAAAATAAGAAATACTCCTTCTAGAATTGAAATATTAAACAAAAATAAACCTTTGCATAATTTAGAGTTAGCAAGACAAAGAAATTTTGCAGTAAATACTTTAACAACTAGACAAGATAGACACCCTAACGCTGGTTATATCAAATGTGAAAACAATGATCCAAATTACTTAAATGCTCGTTTAATTACACCGCAAGAGTCTTTAAAAATAATGGGTTTTTCAGATCAAGATTATCAAAAATTAAAACCATTTATCAAACAAGGAATATTAAACAAAGAATGTTTATATCGCTTTGCTGGTAATTCTATTGATATAAACCCTTTAAACTCTGTTTTTCAAGCTATTGTAAATGTAGAAAGATTAAATAAAACAAATAAGAAAGGTTAAAAATAGTATGTATGTTAAAGTTTACGATAGTTGAACTTTGTCAAAGAAAAGAAAATTAAATTTGGGAATCGGTTTAATTAATTTTTCAATTTATTTTTTTCTCATTATTATTTTCTTATCAATTCTTTTCTATTCTCTTATTTGACAAGAAAAAGACAGTAATCTAAATATTGGAAAAATGGTTTTAATATTATTTCTCAAAGGAGCAAGTTTTGCTTGTTATATGTTTTGTGTAATTCTGATTAAAAGAAAATTAGAAGATAAATTATTTCATATAGATCGTTATAAAACTTACAAAGTAATTACAAAAAAGATAGCTTTTATAACTAGATGAAGACTTGAACTTTTTGATATTAGCGAAACACAATTTAGAAATCTTGTTTCAAAAAAGATCAAATTTAAAAGAGTCTTAGCGACAGAAGCAGATGAATAAAAATAAGTTAAATCATAAATTAAGTTTAGAAAAAATAAAAACAGAATGATTTTTTTACGATCTAAATGTTTTTAACAGCGACAAAAATATTAACTGATTATTTACTAAAAGAGATTTTAAAAAAATTCATTCTAAAAAATATAAATCTTGCGAACTTTGAGAAATGAAGTGTCTAAGCAAACCGTATTCTTTTAAAATAAAAAAACTTCAATTGCTAAATAATAACAATAAATATGATGTTTTTGTTGATGTTTATTATTTAGATAATGAAAAGAAGACATTTTCTTTTAAACCCAAATCAACAAGCAAATACATAAACCCTTGAATATCTTATTTAAGATATGATTTGCTTTTTGATTTTTACAGCGAAAGTTTAATCTATGTTTGACAAAAACTAGATCCTAACGCAAAATATGCTGGAAAAGGAGAATCTGAATATATGGTCATTAAATCAAATATTATGCAAGTTGATCGTTCTGTTTTTGAAGATTATAAAAACCCAAAAATTCAAGAATTCATAAACAGCTATATGAATTTAGATTCAGAAGAATATGAAATATCTATTAAAAAAATTGATGTCAAACGAAATCAAAATGTAATGTAAAAAATATTAACAACAACTAACAAAGGAGATAAATGACAATTGCTAAAAAAATTAGTATTCAATACAAACAAGTAAGTAAGAGACTTGAAAAACTAAGTCAAGAAAAAGAGACACTTCAAAATAGATTACATCAAATCAATATTGAAACTTCTGATTTGAAAAGTTTTAAATCACAAGTTGACAAATTAGTTGGTTTAGAATCTAAATAATTTTAGAAAGGACAAAAATGCAAGCAGTTAAAACAGAAAAAAATAAAAATAAGAAATGATGATTTATTGGAGCAACCGCTGCAGGAATTGTTGCGGGAGCTAGTTTGATTTTATGGGGTTGTGGTCAAGCACAAAATAAAAAAGAAATTGAAAAATATAAAGCAATGCTTGATGGAGTGTATGCTAAAAACCAAAACGATTATTCAAGGTTTAATTTTCAAATTGGAGATTTGCAAAGTGATATTGAAAGAATGCGTAATGATGCAATGACTCAAAATCAAACTTTGAATTATTTAAGAGAACAAATTGCTCTAAAAGAACAAGCATTACTTAAACTTGTTGGAAGTAAAAATTACAACTCAAAAGATAATAAATATTCAAATACAAGTGAGCTAGGAAAATTAAAAAGCGAACTACAAAGTTTACAAATTGAATTTGAAAAAGTATCTTTACAAAGAGACAATTTACTTAAAGATAAAGCAAGTTTAGAAGAACAACTTAATCAACTTAAAACAGAAAGAGATAACTTAAAAGTTCAACTTCAATTAACTATTGAACAAAACAATGAAGAAATTGCTCGTTTAAATACCATCATTGCAATGCTTGAAAATGATAAAGAAGATTTACAAAATCAAAACAACTCTTTACAAGAACAACTTCAAGTTGCAAAACACAAAGTTGCAGAACTTGAAAATGTTAAAGCAACTCTTGAACAAGAAATTGCTAATAAAAACAAACAAATTAATGATTTAGAAACCAAAAACCAAACCCTAAAAGAACAATATGTTGATGTGTTATTAGCATTATATAAAGATGTTAATTTACACACAAGCACATATAAAGAGATTTATCAATATCTTCACGATTTTAACTATGATGAACTTTATGAAGGAGATAATCAACCTTGTTCAGATGTTAGAGAAGGTCTTGTAAATGAATGTTCATATGAAATACCAACCAAAAACTTTGAAGAATGAAGTTCAGAAGAACAACAAATGTTTAACGAATTAGAGCAATATTATGATAATGCTGATGTAAAAAGTAAATACCAAGATAAATTAAATAAAGACTTTACAAAAGTTTTAATTAACAAAGGAGAAAAATTAGTTAAACAATATCAAGATTTTTATTGAGCAACTCCTGATGCTTTAAATAGACTTTTAAATACTGTAAATCAAAAATTAAAAGACACGAAAAGAGATTTTAGTTATGCTAAATCTTTACTTGTTCGTTTAATTGGAACGAATAATGGTCAAGCAGATATTAAGGAAAATGGAGAAGGAGCTTTTGAAGGAAGTATTGTTGATAAGTTAAGAAAGAAAATTGCACAACTTGAACAAGAAAAAGAAAATAACTTAACTCAAATTCAAACTTTAAGAGAAGAAAAACAAAATCTTGAAAATGATAAAACCAGACTTGAAAGTGAAAAAACTGCTCTTGAAAATGATTTACAAGCAAAAGAGCAAAGAATTGCTAAATTTACAGATCAAGTTGAAACATTAAATACAACAATTACAAATTTAAATAACGAAAAAACTCAACTTCAACAAAGTTTATCTGAAAAAGACAGTCAAATTCAAACTTTGCAAGAGCAAGTTTCAAACTTACAAGAACAACTCAGAACCAAAGAAACTCAAAACCAAGAACTTTCAAATCAACTCCAAGCAAAACAAAATCAACTTCAAACTCTTCAAAGAGAAAAACAAGAGTTGCAAAGTCAACTTAATACTTCAAATTCTAACTTAACAAAAGCTAAAAGAAAATTAGTTGAGTTAGCAGGAACTGATAATTTAGATTTTGATTATGGAACAAATGGAGAGAATGTAAATACTGATAGTATTGTAAAAAGATTAAAAGATCAATTGGTTCATACAAGAAGTTCAAATACATCACTTCAACAAAAATTAGATGCACTAGTTCCTAAACTTGTTTTAAATAGAGTGGAAAACACATCATTTAATTTAGGTGTTCAAGGTAGAGTATTAGGTGATATTAAAAACAAAGGTAATGGAGACTTTTTTGAAAAGTATGGTATTGCTTGAAACAATGCTTGATATTCTGCTCCATACAATATACCTAAATCAAGTTCTTCAACTGAAACAGTATTATTTAACAACATAAGTGATTATACATTATCAACATATAGTTATACACTTCCTGATAATTGAAGAGACTTTTCAAATATTAAGTTAACTCTTAAAGAAGATCTACCATACTACACAAACAGTAATATAATAAGCTCCCTAAGAACAACTGAAATAACAACAAAAGAAATATCTCTTTCAAGTTTATCTTCAAATCAAACAGTTATACCTTTAAATACTAAAACAAGGGGTGATTACGCTAACGGAGATAGCATTTTAAATACAAATGTCTTCCCTATTTTCATTATAAGAGAAAACTCTTCAGCATCAGTTGTTGGATCGGACTGAGAAGGTTGAGCAAATAAATGAGATGATGGAAGGGGTAAACCGCATTTTGGAACTTTTGAAACTGTGCAAAACAAACTTCAAATTGAAATCTCAGGTAATAACCTTTATGTAAAAGTTTTAGGTAGTGCAAACTTAAAAGAACTTACTTTAAAAGAAGAATTAATCTATGATACATTACATGATACTCAACCTTCAGGTTCTACAATTGGATCTAAATCTCCTAATAAAGCTGTATTAGTAAAAAGCAGTCCTTTTGTAGCTAATACACACATTCTATCTGTTGAATTACAATAATATTAATTTATTTTCAAATACATAAACTCAAAAAGATATATGTCTAAACTTAAAATAATTTACTCAAAACGAAACTTATATTTTTCTCCTTTCATAAAACCTCCTAAACCTTAAAGTATTTTAATAATGACATTTATAACTATTCACTAAATAATTTAATATCAAGATTAATCAAAAATGACATTATCTTTTTAGTTGTAATTTTGAGTATTATTTTGATAATACTCAAAAAAAGAGTATAATTTCATTATATGAAATTATATGCGTTAAGAAAATTATTATTTATTACTCCTTTAAGTATCTCTCCTTTAATTACTTTTAGTTGTTCAACTAATCAAGAAATCAAAAAAGAAGAACCTATAAAAGAAGATAAATTGAGTTTAGAATTAACTGAAAAATATTCAATTATTTATGACAAAATAATCAAAGAATTACCTTCAAAAAGATCTGATCTTGTTAATTTAAAATCTGATGTAAATGATTTTTATATTAACAACTACGAAAAGTTATTAAACAAAGATTTGAAAGCATATTATTTGAAATTTAAAAGCGAAATCATAAAGACCATTGATAAGAAAATACAATTAATTGATTCAGTAATGAATACATCAAAAAATACATTTGTAAACTTTTTCGTTGAAAATAAAATATACGATACTTTTGTAAAAAACGCAAGATTATATTTAAATACAAATAAATGAAAAATAAATACTACCTTTGTTGCTGATTTTCCAATTTGAGAAAAAATGGTTAATTTAGAAAAAGAAATATTTTACGAAAAATATAAAGAAGTAAATGATAATTTATTACCAGCTGTTAATTCTTTTAAAGAAGATGCTTGAATGGTCTTTGATGTTAAAGATAAAGTTAACTTAGATTTTTTAAATTCTAAGTGAGATTTTAGACAAAACTATAAAACTAAAGAACAAAAAAATAAAGCAAAATCAGAATGAGACTTTGTTTTTCTTAAATTAAGAACACTTGCTAACGATAGTGAAGAATTAGTTTATGAAAAAGAAGACAAAAACCCTTCTAAAACACAAGAACTTTACGAAAAATATTTTACCTTGGTAAGAGACATTGTTCCAACAATTGTTTCAAAAAAATGAGATTTTGATAAACAAGTTAAAGCATTAACTAAATATTTAGTTGTTAAAAATTTTTATAATTTCGGTGAAAAAGAGATTAACAAAGTCTACTTAACACTTGAAAATGAAGAAAGTATTTTTAACTGTCAAGCTTATTCAGAATTTATGTTCTTGTCTTTAAATGCTCTCGGACATAAAAACAACATTCAATTTAACGGTTGATATTATCTTCCTAACGGTAAATGATTACCGCATGTTAATTTAAACTATGATAACAACGGTAAAGTTTATGTAATTGATGCTACCTTCTCTGATCAATTTAACACTAAAAACCCAACACTAAATGATTACAACAAAGTTAATGCTGACATTAACAGAAATATATTAATTCCAATTGAAGAGTATCAAGCAAGACTTAACGCTGTTCCAGAATTCTTAGGTTATTAGAGATAACTCTTAATTGTAGTTATCTTTTTTTATTTTAAAAGGAGACAAATGAAATGATTCAAAGTCAAATATACTAAAAAACAAATTTGAAAATTCCTTGGTATTTTTACATTCTATACAATATTAATTTTTATATTTTTAACTTTAACATTTACTTGCTTGAAATTCATATCTCAAACCAATTTATATTTAAATAAATCAAAAGAAGAAGGTTTAAGTAATTTTGCTGGTGTATTAACAAATATACTAAAAAACTATTGATTTTACTTAATCGGGGGTTCTGCTTTTGGTGAGATTTGCATTTTAATATATAAAAAGTCCAAAAAGAAAGATAAAAAATACGAAAAAGATTTAGACAAGAATAATTCTTGAACTTACAACGAAATTGAGAACTTAGGTAATTATTCAGAGTTTCGTAAAAACTATGAATTAAACAATTTAGACCCAGCGTGAGTGGTGTCTTATTCCAAAACCAAAAACAAAATTAAATGAAATGGTGTGAACTTATCTAAATTCCCACTAAATTTAAAAATTCTTGGTGGGACAAGGTCTGGTAAAACTCAAAAGTTTGTTATACCTATTTTGAAATACAATTTAAACATTGAAGACAAAAACAAAAAACCTAACTTCGTTGTTGCAGACCCCAAAGGAGAACTTTATTCAGCAGTATATGAAGATTTACAAAATAATAATTATCGTGCTGTTGTATTAGATATAGCAGACCCTATCACTTCACAAGGGTTTAATTTACTTAATAACATCTGAGATACCTTTCATTCTAAAAAAGGTAATGTTGATAATAATAAAACGCTTGCTTATTCTATGCTTTCTGAAGTTATTTATTCTCTTAGTTGGGGTGAATCAAAAGAACCAATTTGAACTACTAACGCTAAGAAAATATTAATTGCTATTGGTAAAATGCTGTTGCTGTATTCTACATTACAACCAAATAAGATTACCAGAGATCAATTTAATTTAGCAAACTTTACTCAGTTTTTAAGTGTTTCTGAAATCAAAAATTCAAGATGAATTAAAAAACTTGATGAACTTGAAAAAACATCTTCAAATAATTTACTTAAAGATAATGAATTTGATATTAACAAAAAGCAAAGACAAGATAATATTAACGAATTATTACAACTATATCGTGAAGAAATCAAACCTTTTAGCGAAACAGCAGACCAAACTTTATCTGGTTTTTTAACAAACGCAAAAGGTGCAATTGGTATTTTTGCAGAAGATAAAAGTATTAGAAGTTTTTCTTCAAGAAGCGAAACTGATATTAAAGAACTCATTTATTTAAGCGATCCTAATTACAAAAATTCTCAACATTGAAACTTACAAGTAAAAGATTTTTACGAACAAATTGATTTTTATAAAGATCAAAATAAAGATTTAGAAAATAAACTTAAATTCAATGAAAGCTTTAATGAAATTATTTTGGAGTATGCTAAATATTATTCATACAGCAAAGAAGTTGAAAGAATGATTAAAAACAATTCAAATGATTTCTTTGACATTGATAATAAAAAACAAATTATTGATAAAGCATATATTGCAATTAAAACTTACTATGAAGAGAATTTTAATGAAGATTCAAATATAACAACTTTTCAAAGTTTCTTAGATTTATTAAATCAACATCATTTAAACACACTCTCTATAACAAGATTAAATCAAAAAATTGACTTATACAATGAAGAGTGTAAACCATTTGCTGTCTTTATTAAGTTTCCCGACCACGAAAAATCTAAAAACACAATTGTTAATTTAATAGTAGATCAAATATATAAAATTGCTATTACCATTGCAAATGATAATGGGGGTCAACTAGCAAGACATTTATTAAATATTTTTGATGAATTCGGTAATTTACCAACCATTAATGATTTTGGGAGCAAGCTCTCAATTGCGTTATCTAGAAAAGTTATGTTTTTAATTATTTTGCAGTCATATTCTCAACTAGACAAATACGGTAAAGATAATAAAAATATCATTTTAGAAAATACAGGACTTACAGCGTTTATTAATTCTGATTCAGATGAAACGCTAAAAGAAATTGTTAATACCTTAGGTAAAAAAGACATTTTAAAAAGTTCTTTTTCTAAGAACAAAAACGATTCAGAAAACGAATCTGTTTCAAAAGCAGAAAAAGAAATTATGAGCATTGCTGATTTAAAAGCTCTTGATTCTAACACTCACATTATTTTTAGAATGCAAAGTAAACCTTTAAAATTAAAATCTTCTCTTGCTTACAATTTTTGAAAGCTCAAATCTCCAAAAGAACCAATTTATAAAGATGCAAAAGATTTTGAACTTAGCGAATACATCATCAATTTTAATCAACCAAATTTTAGTTTTATTGAACAAGACACTAAATCACAAACTAAAATCAATGAACAATTCAAACAAAAACTTAAAGATCTTAAACAAGTTAAAGAATTAAAAAATGATCTTAGAAAAGAACTTATTTTAGAGCGTGATGCAAAGTATAAAGATTTGTATATGAGAGCAAAAGGTCTAAAAAATCAAATTGAACAACGCAAGGAGTATTTATCAAATTTAACAGATCCAAATCTTCTTGAAGATATCAAAACAGAAATAAATTCTTTACAAGAAAAATTAAATGAGATAACTCCTTATTTAAAAGAATTTAAAGACAAATGAATGAAAGTGTTTAATGATGAAAAGATCTTTGAATAAACTATGTGCATTATTTACAATACTTACTCCTTTAACAACTCTTTCTTGTATTAATATAAACACAGCATCAAACTCCAAATACGAACCTTTAAGTGAATATAAAATATCAACAACAAGCGAACCCGAAAGCATTAATAAATATTGAACAGATATATCAAACTTGATGAATAACTTTGATATTGAAGAATTTGACAAAGTAAGTAATTTTCTAATTTACTTAGAAGATAAAATTTATCAGCAAGACAAAATCTTACAAACAAATATTGATAACTATCAAACAATAGTAAATTATCTAAATTTAGATAAAAGACTGTTTATGTTTGATAACTCTAATGAGAAAATTAACGAAATTGCAAAAGAGCTAAGTAATGAAAATGAAGATTATGCAGTGTTAGCAGTTTATGGTCAATTTTTATTAAATAGTGTAATTATTAATGAGAACAATAAATTGCAACTTAATCTTTTTAAAGATACTTTAAGGTATATTAGCTTTTTAAATTTTAAAATTATCAATGAAAATAAAACTTTTGAAGAACAATTTAACGAACTTGAAAACAAAGAAGTTTTTGAAAGTATTTTAAATAATTTGATCTCTGATATTGTTAAGATGCTTAATTTAAAAAGATATTATGCTGTAAATGAAGAAGTTATTTTCGCAGATAATAAAGTTGATTATCAAAGTTTTTATAAAAAGATGTATTTGTGATTATCACAAAATTTATTAGCTTTGTATTTTAACTTATTTAATAAACATAACACTCTTTGAGATAGTTTGTTTAATGAACAAAAACAATATTTTGAAAAATATTTAAATAAAAAATTAGATATTAATTTACTTAGTGATTTTGAAACTCAAACATCAAAAACACTCTATAAACAAACAATACAAAAATTAAAAAATCAGCAAATAATTTATTACAAAAATGAAAATACGAAAGATATTTTGATATAATTTTATTGCATTAAATGCAATAAATGGTGATATTGCTATTAATGCGTTTTACCTTCACTTATTATTAAATAAGATACCTTTTATAAATTAGAGAAAAAGCTTGTATTAGCTTTGGATCTTTTTTATAAAAGGTATTTTTTATTTTTGTTCAAAGGAGAATTTATGTTATTAAACATTTTGTTGATATCAATTGGAATTTTTATTATAAGTAGTTTCTTTACTTTATTATCTGAATTTAGTTCAGGAATAATTGGTCTAATTTTATTTTTTATCTTTTCAATTGCAACCATATTATCATTAATTGCTATTTTCGTAAGTGTTATTGGTTTAGGTTTTATGGGAGTAAGTTCTTTGTGCGAAATGCTAACGAAAGCAAATCAAAGATAATGTAAAACTTTAATGACAAAGGAGAACTTATGATTTGATGAATTTTGATTTTTATTTTTTTAGGAATAGCTGTTGTGTCTTGTTTTATAAGTGGTTTGTTTTATCTTTTAGTTATATTCGGTTTTAACACAAAAACTATTCGTGTTTTATGCATAATATTTTTAATTATAACCTTCATATCAATAATTACTCTTATTGCAATTGTCATTTGTTCTATGTTTTATTCAGCTTTTTCAATTTTATCTTATCTAAATTCACAACAATAATCAAATTAAAGGAGTAAAAAATGAGTGGTTTATTGCAAGCTCTCGGAGTAATAATGATGATAGCATTATGCTTATGAATTGGAAAGTGCATAAGATAATATGTTAGTTTCTAAAATTATTTGATCAATTATTTTAATAATTATTCTATGAACAAGAATAATTTGAGACATAAGAAAAACTCATAAACAAAATAAAAAAATAACAAGTTGAAAAAATTGAAAGAAAGCACTTTATTTAACATTAATTGTTTTACTACACAGTGCTTTACTTCACATAATTTTAATTAAATAAAGGAGATATATGATTTCAAAAATTACAGCATTTTATGAAGAAAACGAACAAATAAAAAGTTTACTTCAAACAGCATGAAGTAAAGGAGTTAACATTGTTGTTATAATAGCTGCTATTGTTATAGCTTTAACAATAATTATGATAGCTGTATATTTTATACTAGCACACTTTCAAAAAGCTGACCAAATAAGAAAAATGTATAAGGACTACGGTAAATATGGTATATATCTAGTAATAGGAATATTAATACTTTTATCAGTAATTGGTGGTGTAATAACATATCTAGCAGATGAAACACGAAATACATTGTTAAATATTAATATTTTCTAATATGTTTATATTTAACTTGATTTTATACCCTTTGCTAGCTATTTTATGAGACATATTTATTACTATACCATACAACATTTTGTCTTGAATATCTGTGATTTTTCAAAAGATCGGAATTCAATTATTAATTAGTTTTTTATATGGTGAAAATGCATATGAAAACGGAGTTTTACAAGTTAATCGTGTATATTATTTAATTTTTCTAATTGCTTTATTATCTTTTGCTTTTTTAGCAATTTTTGGTTTGACTAAACATTATTTAAAAGGAAAAGATGTAGATAAAAAAATCTCACAAACAGCAAGAAAAATATTACCTGTGCTAGGTTCATTTATACTATACCCTTTATTTGCGTTTTTTGTGATGTTCTTTTTATCTTTACTTCAAGAATTATTGCAAATAGCATTTTTTGGAACAAATGCACAAAATGGGTTTGATTTTGCTAAAAATACTTTTGTATCACTTAAACCAAGCGATATTAGCGAAGAAACTTGAAATACAATAGCTCAAAATAATTATCGTTATTCTTTCCCAGTTTCAGAGCAACCTTCTATTGTTGTTGTAATTATTGTTGCAGTTGTAGGTTGTATGATGCTTTTTCAAGTTATATCAATTGCAAGTTCTCTTGTTTCGCAAATAATGAGTGCAAGTGCTTTATTCTTTATATACCCGCTTGTAAATGTCTTTCGTTTATATGATGAAGATGCGGTGTATAACAAATGAAAAGTTATGTTTTATTCAAAACTTACAACAATTGTTTCATATATGCTTGCATTAAATATCTTTATTTTGTTTATAGGTTTTATGAACCGTGTTGATATCTTCACAGAAGATAGTTTAATCTTAGGTGGAGCTTTAAAAATTATTTTACTGCTTGGATCACTTGGTGGAATTGAACTTTTAATTGGAGATATTAGCGATCTTTTTGGACAAAGACAGTCTGTCAAATCTGGGTTTAGAATTGCAAAAGATATGTTCAGAACTGGTATTCAAGTTGCAAGTAGTGCTGGAACTGCTGTAGGACTAGCTCACGGAGCAGTAGGTGGTTTAGCAAAAGGTGCTACTGCATTAAAAGTAGGTGCGTTTGGTGTTGATGTAGGAAAAGGTATTTTAAAAGCAAATCTTCAAAGCGGTAATATCTCAAAATTACAATACAAACAACAACTTGCACAACACAAAGCAAACATTAAAGAAAACAATATACCATCGCATCAATATAAAGTGCGTGGGGGTTTAATCGGTAAAGGTGAAGATTATTTAAGATCTCAACAATATGCTTGAAACGAACATAAAATAGCTCGTGCTGAAAAACAATTTGCTAAAAACAAAATTACTGAAGATCAAAAAAACAGCATCATTACAAAAGCTCAAAGTAAAATGAATGAAATTGATGCAAGAGACAAAGCAAAATACGAGCTTAAAAACAATTACAAATCAAGCTTACAAAATAAAGGAAAATAAATGAAATTACAAACAAATAAGTTAAGAAAATATAAACAATTTTCTTTAAGGGGACTTAATGTTATTGATATAACAATTTTAATATCTGTAATTTTAATAACAGTTTTTGCTGTTCATCAAATCGGAAGTCTAATAACTAAACTTGTTGTAGGAGTTATAATTGTTTCTTTGGGTGGTTTGTTAATACTAAAAGAACCAAAACACAAAACCAGAATTTATTTAGTAATTTATAGAATGCTAGTTCATTTACTCAGACAAAAATTGTTTACTAAAAATAAATTAGGAAACTTTAATACTAAAACTCTACTTAACTTAAAGAATTTTGAAGATAATTTTTTAAAGCTTTCTTTAAGTAAAGACAACACTTCATATGCTCTTGCATTAGAAGTCTTCGGGAAAGATATTACTATTAATAAATTTGAAGAACAAGAAGTATATTATCAAAAACTAACACAAGCTTTTGCTAACTTAAATGACAAGATATTTATTGTAAAGATACCAGAATTTGTTTCACTTGAAGAAAATATTAAATCGCTTGAAACACTCAAAGTTGATGAAAATATGCAAGCACTAAAAAACGCTTGAAAAAGCGATTTAGAAACTCTTGATACTTATGAAAAAGTAGATAAATATTATGTCGTGATGGTATCAAGCAACAAAAATGAACTTTATCACGGTATAAAAAATTTACAAGCAAGACTTTTTCAAACTGAAATCTTTTCAAAGATGCTTAATAAATTAGACTTTTTGAAAATGTTAAATAAAGTTTATCGTTTCGGAAATGAATTTAGCGAAGAAGAATTGATAGATATGTTAGACAAGAACAACTTAAATGAAATTTTTGCTTTTGATAAAGTTCTCTTTAAGAAAAATTACTTTAAAACTGATAATGTCTTTAATTCAATACAAACCATTAGTGAATACCCTTTAAGACTCAAACAAAGTTGAATTATTGACACTTTTAAATCAAACTCAATGATTATTTGAAGTTTAAACCCAGTTTCAGAAAAACACAAAGAGAGAATATTAAATAGAGCAGAACAAAACCTTGAAGAAATAAAAGAAGAAGTTCAAAATAGATACAAGAAGAGAAAAATTACAAAAGATCAAGATGCTTTAAATGAGCTTAGCGAATCGCTTGTGTCTGGTGAAGATCAACTCTTTGAAAGTTCATTTATTTTAGTAAACAGAGCTTTTAATTTAGAAGATTTAAAAGCACAACAAAAAGAAAATGAAGAAAATATAAAATCTTGAAAAGGAGTTGTAAACAACTTAAAATACAGACAATTTGATGCATATTCAGCTATGTTATTTAAAAATACAGATATGCTCAAAGAATATACTGAACAACTTTCAACTAACATTGGGTTTGCTTGGGTGTTTCATAATCAATATTTTAATGATAAGTTCTTTTCAATAATTGGTAATTCAAATTACAACGGGAACAGTCCAATTTTCTTTGATCAAGGAATAAATAACGGAAGAAGAAATAACTTTAATATGTTTATTTTAGGAACAAGCGGTAGTGGAAAAAGCACATTTGCTAAAAAGCTAATTGCTCCTAAAATTGCTAAAAAAGACAAAGTTATTGTGTTAGATCCACAGAGCGAATATTCTAAAAGTTTAATGCAACTTGGAGCTGTCAAAATTAATTTAGGAACAAATGCTGATGTTGCATTTAACCCTTTACAAATTAGAAAAATTTTCAACCCTGATTCTTCATTAAGCATCTTAACACGCAACAGCGAATTGCTCACTTTAAATGAAAATGCTTTAATGAAATGATTTAAGATTATTTACCCGCATTTTAATGAAGACCATATTATTTTACTAAGAAGTGCTATTAGAAAAGTTTGAGAAAAACACTTTAAAGACATTGATCAAGATTTAAGCACTTTGAGCAATGATCAATACCCAATTATGAGCGATCTCATTAATGAACTTGAACAAGAAGAACCAAGTCCTGAAATATCAAAAGTATTAAAACACTTAAAAGTTGACTTTCAAGAAAAAGGACAATATCATCATTTGTATAACAAAACAACCAATGTTGATTTAAGTTCTAATGCAATTATTTTTGATACTTCTGCTTTAATGAAATCTAGTTCTGAGTTATTTAATGGTGCGTTTTATTTAATTATTTCATTTATTCAAGGTTTAATATCAAACCGTGAAAACAAAGATAATTCTAAGATTTGAATTTTAATTGATGAAGCTCATATGTTTATTGATGAGCGAAACGAATCAACACTAGATTTTATTTTTACAACTGTTAAAGAAGGAAGGAAGTTTAATTGCGGAACTATCATAACAACCCAAAACCCACAAGATTTTACTAAAACTCAAAATATCATTCAAAAGGGTCAAGCTATCTTGGAAAACTGTCAATATTCAGTATTGCTAAAATGTAAATCTGAAACTATTAATGAAATTAATAAATTATTTAAAAACTCTGGTGGTTTATCAGAACTTGAACAAAACTTTTTAGCATTTGCATCGGTGGGACAAGGTATTTTAATTGTTGATAGTAGCGAAAAAATTGCGTTTGATGCTTATTATAATCAAGAAGAGAAACGACTATTTTTTGACAAAGGAGATCTAAGAATTTATGACTAATATAAAAGCAACTACTAATGAAATAAGAAGTGTTCTTAAAAAACACAAACAACAAAAAGAAATAAGTATCAGATACAGTGGAAGATTTAGATCAATTGAAGATGCAAATTTATTTAATAATTTTAAAAACAAAGTTCAAAGGAGCGGTGAAAGCTTAAATACTGTTTTAAATGACATTATAATTTCTTATATTAAAAGAGAGCAAGAAAATGTTTATTTAGATTCAATTAAAGAGCGTATGCATTACTATTTTAGAAAAGCAGTTTATGTGCAAACAAAACCTTTAAATGACAAAATTAAAGCATACAGCGAACATCAAAATAAACAAATTGATTTGTTGAACAAAAAATTAACAGCAATTATGAAAATACTTTTTACCAAAATAGATCCAAATGATGTAAATTTAGATGATTTAAACAGTGAAATTTATATTGATGATTTAGCTTTCAAACAAGCTAGAAACGACTTGTATTTGGAGTTGAATGAAAAACTAAAAGTAATTACTATAAAAGATAATCAAGTTGATCAAAAATTAAATCAAACTTATAAAGATGTTTTAGATACTCAAAATAACAACTTTGCTTTAAAGGAGTTTTATGAAAACAAAGACAAAATGAATTAAATCTTTATTATTAGTCGGTGGTGTATCTGGTGGTGCATTACCGCTTATTTCTTTTATTACAAGTAATAATAACAATAATAGTGAATATTTAACCTTTAATGATATTTATAATAGAGTAAATCAAGAAAGCACAACACTTAACACAATAAGTTTTTCTAAAATTATATACAAAGAAATCAATTGATACCCAAATGTAAAAGATGTTATGGTAGGTGCAAAAGCGATAATAAATAATTCTACTTATGAAAACCCGCTTTCTAACTTATATGCTCATCAAGGAGAATTTTTAACACAAGAAGAAGAAAATCTTATTAACGATCCTGAACTTCTTTATTTTACAAGTGATGATGATAAAACTTGAAAAAATAATTACAAAAATGTTGCAAAAATCATAATTGATTTATTTAATGTAGAATGAAGTTCAAATTGAATAAATACATTAAAAACTCAAAATATTAAGTTTCTAATAGCTAAAAGTGATTTTTATGATAATGTAGTTTCATATACTGAAAAAGACATAACCGACATTTTTGATTTAAGTTTTATAAATAATCTTAAAAACGAACTCAATAAAAGAAAATATGCGAGTTTAAAATACCCTTCTATGATCAATGATGTCAAATTAAAATATATGAGCATTAGCTTTGATTTAGATGTTTTATTAAAACATAATTGGGAATTTTTTCAAAGAAACGGAAAAGCAACAATTAAAAATGTAAAAGCTAATATTGAAATTCAATATGAACATTCACAAAAATTTCAACAAACAGGAGATTTTATCTCACATATGAAAAATGTTGAGCGAGATTTTAACAATTCTGATCTTAAAAATCTTAAATCATTAACAATACAAACTGATGTTGGAGCAACTTATGGACTAACAGATAATAAAGTTGCTAGCGATGATAAAAGTAATAAAGAATACTTTGAAAACAAACTAAAAAACAGTGATTTTTTCCAAAAGTATTACTCATTAGAAGATAAAAATCAGCTTGAACAAGCTTATAGAGCATCGTTAAAATATGAAATTTATTCTGATAATAAAAAAGTCCGTTTTTGATATGAATTTTACAACCCACAAGTTCAAAAGTGAGAAAAAATATTACTTAAAGATAATATTGATATCTACTTTCAAAATACTAATAAATTTGCTAATAAAAATTTAGCAAATAGATTAAGAATCATACCAAGCAAATTCGTTGATATTACTCAACCTTATAGCAGAAAACTTGTAGTTGATAAACCAATTAGAATTGATAATGATAAAGAACTAAGTAATGAATATGGGGGAACTTGAATTTATCACGCTCCCGCTAAAATTAGATTTTTAACAACTCTTAGAGAAGATGAAGTTTTACTCATTAATTCAAATAAAATTGATGTTTTAGATCGTAAGTTTGAATATGACTTAAAAGATTTAAGAAACACAAGCAAGCAAAACAAAGATAGTTCAAAAAATAAAGATAACGACAATGAACAAACAAATAAATATGAAATAGAAATTTTAAAATATGACAAGTCAAATGTTAACGAAACCAATGAAAATGTCATATCTCGTTATAAAGTTATTTTAATTATTAACTCCCTTGGAAATGATTTGCAAGGTAAATGATACGCTTGAAACCCTGAAATTGATCCAAAGCAAAGAGAGTTAATTGAACCATATTTAAAAAAAGAAAACGGAGAATATTTATTAGATCAAAATAACAACAAAATACCAAACCCTAAATACGATCCGTTAATCAACCCCAAAACTGGAACAAAAGAAGAAATTTTATGAGTGAATTATTCTAAATTTAACTTACCCGAAGATACACGCTTTTTACAAGATCCAAGAGACAAACAAGGTAATTTTATACATATAAACGCTCTTGGAAGACCAACTCTTTTGAATGGTGATTTATTTGATATAGAGCTTGGTTTTATTGCACAAGGATCAGTTGTTGGAAAAGGAATAAATGTATCTTCAAATTCAGAAATTGAACAAGCAAAAAGATTTTTTATTAGTTCAAATTTACAAGATAGCACTTTTGATACTAATATAGATAATAGCACTAACACTTCTTCAAGCGGTAATAAAATAAACATCTCTAAAAATGAAAACGATTATTTTTCAAGTTCGGGTCTTTGAATGTATACCATTAGAGATAAAGGTAATATTGATACTTACAAACTGTTTTTAATTGGTAAAAATGAACCTTCTGCATTATTTTCGCAAGTTTATTCAAACCCTTCTGTAATACCATTTTGAAGTTCATATCACGGTAAGAATTTAGCTAAATTTTTACTTGATAATAACTATGTTTCAGAACAAAAATTGAGTTCATTAAAATATGAAGAAGTAATTAATTTTTGAAAAATTTATGTCTCTTCAACATATAAATTTGTTTACGGAAATGAAGATAATGAAGAAGATAATTCTTATATTCACGGTAAAAAAATTAGCGATAATTCTATCATTTCACCAAAAGACAAAATAACACTCACTCCGTTTGTTCAAGAAGACCAATTAAAAGAATTTGCTAAAACAATAAGTGAAAAAGATTTTAGCAAATACAACAAACAACATTGAGAACAATATGCTGTAATTGCAGAAAAAGCAAAAGATAAAATTGATTTTGATGTAGAAAGTAAAAATAATGAAATAGTTTATTCGTTTTATTTTAAAGAAGAATCATTTAATTCTCTTTTCACAATAAAAAAATCAGTTTGAAATGTTGCTGTGAAATGAAAAGAAGATGTTGAGTTTGAAAATACAACACAAAAAGTAGAAATAACTCCTTCTATTAATGGATCTTATTTAAGTTCTATTACTGAAACTGCTTTTGATATTCAAGATGTTGTAGCAAATATTGATCGGGTTCGTTTGTTAGATTTTAATGATTCAGATAAAGTAAACTTTGATATTACAATACCATTTAATAATGTTTTAAGATTTGAATTTAATGTTAAAAGAAGTTATCAAAATAACTATTTTATCAGTAGAGAAAAGCAATTTATTTATGTTGATTTAAACGATATCTTTGTAAATTTAGAAAACAAATATATAAATATTTTTAGCAATTTTAACTTAACAAATTTAAATTTAAATGGAGAAACAGACTTTTTGAAAGCAAAAAATATTATTTTAAAAGCAATAGAAAATGCTATTAACAAGCAATATAAATACAAAGTAGATTTTGATATTGAAAACTTTGATAATGTAGTTAAAAACGCAATTAAAGTTGTAAGCTCATTCAAAGATCCAATTTATTTTGATTTATATTTAAACTCAATTAATACAACAAATAACAATTTAGTTGGTAGAAGAAGAATATCACTAACTAATGCTGTAAAGAACAATTTTATACCTTCTAATGTTAATTTGATCAATTATTCAATATCAAATATTGAACTAAAACAAATCACAACATTTAAGGAACTTTACTCAGAGATTATAAAAAACATTGATAACGATCTTAGATCTTATAGAATAAATTTTAATGATTATTTAACATTTGAAAATGTATCAGAGTTAGAAAAATTGCTCACTCCAAATAAAATAAACACAATTAATTTAAAATTAAAACCTTTAAATAACATTTTAAAGGGAACTAAAATAGTTAAAATTACAAATGATTTAACAAGTGTAAATGAAACAGATTTAACTTTAAACAAAGATAAAAATAAGTATACAAAAGAGCAATTACAAGAGTTAAAAGACAAACTTGATAAATCTAAAAATAGTGATTTTGATAATAAAAATGAAGAAGAAACCGCTAAAAATGAATGAGAAGATGGTTTTGTAGATGTTAGAAAAACAGATAAAAACAACAACTCAGAAAACCCGAACAACACTAAAAAAGAAACGCTAACACAACAAGAAAAAGTAGGAATAAGTTTTGGAGTAATCGGCGGAACAACAATTTTAGTTTTATTTATTATATGAGCAATTAAAACTAAATTCGGAACTAAACCTAAGTAATATAATTTATTTGTAATAAAGGAGAAAAAATATGATAAATAAGGTGTGAAAAAGAGAATTTAATAAGATTTCAAAAGGTATAGATACAATTTCTTTTGATAAATACGGTAATCAAATACTAAAATATGATAACTTTAATAACAAAAACTGAAATAATTGTAGACCGTTAATTGTATTTCATTACGGAGAATATACTTTTTATTTAAATATGCGTTCAGCTAAAAAAGATAGAAAGCAACTACCTTTTGAATATGAAATACAAAATAAAAATAACACTAATAACGACTGAGTTGATACATCAAATATTATGGTAATGAATACCGAAGAATTTGATTTACTTTACAGTGAAAAAGATTATGAAGAGATCAATTCACTTTCATTATTTGATGCAAAACAAATAATGTCAATGGTAATCAATAACTTTACGCAAGATTCAATTGATTATGATTTAACATTTCAAAAAGTAGAAATCAACAAAGAAACTATGCAACCAGAAAGTAAAATTATTTTGTCAACTCTTAATTTCAAAGCTTATAAAATGCTTGATTATATGGAGTCCTTTCCTTACAATGAATCACTGTGATATATCTTTGAAGATTTAAAAAATGCGAGTGATGAAGAATTTTTAGAATATATTCACAATAACAAAAATGATTGAGATCTCATAAAAAATAGATACAGATCAGAGATTTTGGAACCTTCTGAAGAAGAGTCAAAAAATAATGCTAAAAAAGAAAAGCAAGTAATTGTAATGTAATAATTAGAACTCTTTTGAGTTCTTTTTTTATAATTTTTATATGCAAAATGATCCAAATAAATTAATAGTTAACCTTATTCAAAAGGAGTTTTATAACGAAGAAATTGCTTTTTCACTCTCAAAAGAAAGGAAAGAAAAAAGGTGAAATATTCATTCAAGAATTACTAGAAAAGTTAAGACTTCGTATGGTATATTGCTTTTAGAGAAGATTAAATATAGAGATAAAAACAGAAAAATTCGTTATTTTGACAACCCAGTTTTTAAAATACCAAAGTATAAAAACATTTGTGAAGACTTAGAAAACAAAGTCTTTATGCTTAAACTTGATGGTGTTTCAAATCGCTCAATAGCTCAAAATCATTTAAACAAAGCTATCACTAGACAGTATGTTTCAACAATTTTAAACTCACGAAAAGTTGAAAATAAAGTGAATTTTACAGCAGAAAATATTATTCATAAAAACATTTTATATGTTGAAGTAGATGATACATTTTCTTATTTTAGAGACAAAAATAACAAAATTGTCAAACACAGATTAAGAACAATTGTTTGTCATACAGGGAAAGATGAGTTTAATAATTTAACTAATAAAACTGTTATTATTCAAGACACAATTGTTGATAAAAATAACAGCTCTTTACACGAACTTTACTTCAAAATTAGATCATTAATTTACAAACATTATGGAGACCAAATCAAGCAAATTATCTTTTATGGAGACGGAGCAAGATATATGAAAGGTCTTGCTAAGTTATTAAATTCAACATACATTTTAGATCTTTTTCACTTAACAAGAAAGCTCTTTATGCTATGTGGTTTTTCTAAATACAACACTAAAAATAAAGCTTTATTTATTGATTTTTTACAACAAAACAAAATAACTTTGTATAGATTTTCTAAGTTATTGATAATAAAAGGAAAATGACAACAAGCTATTTCACTATTAGAAGAAGAATTTGCAAAACGAAAAGATCAAATATCTTCAACAAAAATTCAAGAACTTAAAGATTTTTACAAGTATCTTAAAAGCAATGAAACAGCTATTGTAAATTACGAAAATGAATTCAATATTGGTTCACATACAGAAGCTTTCATATCTCATTATGTCAAAAAAATATGTAAAAGAAAGTTTGCAATTTATGGTAATGAATGCTTTAAAAACTTGCTTTTAATGAACATTAAAAATAACGAAAATTTGATTTTTATTTAAAAAACGAGTTATTTCTATTAAAAAACTTTGATCTTAAATGTTTAATTTTTGCTATTTTAAATCACTAATTTTTTTTGATTTTGTTAAGGTGGCCGTTTTTGTAAGCAAAAAATCAAAGAAACTAATATATTACATATATTAAAGCAATAAAAAAATACATTTGCTTACAAAAATGCATACAAAATCAAATTTTGCATACAAATTTTTTTGTCGTGCATACAAGAAAATTTAGGTTCCATTTACTATAAGTAAATGAATTTGAAAGTGCTTTTAACGGTAAGTTAAACTTGACAGCACTTTTTCTTGCTTAAAAGCATACGGGTGCGTGTGATCACGCACGAGAAGGGGTTTGCATAACATTTTGTATGCAAGCTAATTTTCGTATATTTTTTTGAACTTTTTTACTTTTGCTGATTTTCTGGTGTATAATTTTATTGCTTAAAGATGTAAATTCTTTTACCACCTAATTTCTTTCATGTATCAGAAAATGTAAAAGTTCTAACAACTTATGAATCCAACATTTTTATAAATAGATCTTTAGTTGATGAATTTGTTTCTGATGAAGAAGTAATAGCTATCCCATGAGGCGGAAATCCAATTGTTCAATATTACAAAGGTGCTTTTGTAACTACTGATAATAGAATTGCAGTAGTGAAAGATAAAGAAACATTAAGAACAAAGTATTTGTATTACTTTTTAAAAAACAACATAAATACTATCGCAAGTTTTTATAGAGGATCAGGAATAAAACACCCTAATATGTCTGATATATTAGAAATGGAAATTATGATTCCTTCAATACAAGAACAAGATAGAATTATTGAAATACTTGACAAATTTACAACTTTTTCAGCAGAGCTGAAGGCCGAGCTGAAGGCAAGAAAAGAACAATATACTTACTATAGAAATTATCTTTTATCAGAAGAAAAATTAAATTATATATACCAATTAAAAGATTTAGTCGAATTTAGGAAAGATGAGACTTCTAAGATAGCTCCAGAAGGACATTTGTATCCTGTAGTTTCAGGGGGAGAAACATCAAAACAAAAAACTGATATTTACAATAGAGAAGAAAATTTTATAACAATTTCTTCATCTGGAGCTAATGCCGGAATTGTAAATTTTTGAAGTACAAAAATCTTTGCAAAAGATTGTTTTTCGTTAGAAGCTAAGAGCAATCTTTTGAATCAAAAGTATCTTTATTACTGATTAAAATCAAATCAAGAGGAAATTTATAAATTAAAATCACTAGGTACAATACCTCGTGTATATGCTAAAGATGTAGAAAATTTAAAGATTCAACTACCAAGTATAAAAATTCAAAATAAAATTGTAGATGTTCTTGATAATTTCGAAAAAATATGTCAAGATATTAATGTTGGACTTCCTTCGGAATTAAATCTCAGAGAACAACAATACGCATATTATCGTGATAAACTTCTAAGTTTTGCTCAAGGAAATCTTGAAGTGTCTCCAGAGAGAGAGAGACTGGCAAGATCTAGTTAAATTAATAGAATATGTTTTTAAACCTGACTTAAAGATAGAAAAAAGACAACTAAGAAGATTAAAAGAACTGTTGGATTATATACAACCAAATGATTTTATAATTGAGAGCGAACTAACAAATGATAAAAGCAAAACTCCTGTTTTAAGTCCAGGTAAAATTTTTATACTTGGATATTCTTCTGATACCAATAATATTTTTAACGCTTCCACAAGTGAACCTATTATACTCTTTGATGATTTTACATGTGCCATTAAATTTGTAGATTTTCCTTTTAAGGTAAGATCTTCTGCTTGCAAGATTTTAATACCTAAAAACAATGAAATCAATATAAAATATGTTTATCATGTCTTAAAAGACCTTAATATAAAAAATGAAAATGTTCAAAGACAATGAATAAATAATTACTCGAATATTTCAATAAACATTCCTTCCTTATATCAACAAAATAAAATAGTGAAAATACTTGATTTATTTCAGGAATTGACCAACACTCTCAAAACTGGCTTGCCAAAAGAAATTGAACTAAGAGAACAACAATACGCATATTATCGTGATAAACTTCTAAGTTTTGCTCAAGGAAATCTTGAAGTGTCTCCAGAGAGAGAGAGAGAGAGAGAGCTTGCGCAAGCATTAAATAGTATTGCTTTTGAGATGCTTTGCTATTTAAACTTAATTTATTCAAAAAGTTATTTATTGTTATCTGATTTTGCCTTTGTAAATTCTGGAGAATATATTGTGAAGAAAGAACTAATTAATAATGGTTTATATCCAGTATATTCTTCTCAAACAAGTAACAATGGTGAAATAGGAAGATTAAATTCATACACGCATGATGGCGAATACATTAAAATTGCAATGTATGGAGCAAATGCTGGAGAAGTATTTTATCGTAATGAAAAATTTACTCCTACACAATTATGTGGGGTTGTGGAACAAAATAGTGGTTTAATAAATTTCAAATTCCTTTATCACTATTTGAAGAAAAATGTACCATCATATGTTTTAGAAGGCAGCGGAATACCTACTGTTACAACAGGGAAATTGAAAAATATTAGAATACCTTTTGTGGATATCTTTAAGCAAAAACAAATTGCCACAATTTTAGATGCTTTTGAAAAATATTGTGCTGAAATATCAGGAATTTTACCTCTTAAAATCAGCTTAGTTGAACAACAATATCAATACTACTTAAACAAATTATTAGAGCATAACAAAAGGACAGATTAACTTTCTGTCCTTGTTTTTTATCCCACTTGGTTAAGTTTGTTAAATTTGATTGCTTTTTGCACTGATTTTTCTTTTGAAGCATTTTTCATGCTTAAAGCTTCTAAAATTGGTGTTCCAACAACATCGTTATTTAAAATACCAATTGCTAAACCGCTTTTACCAGCTACTAAGTATTCCACAGCTTTAATTCCCATTAAAGAAGCGTAAATACGCTCTTGAGCAGTTGGACGTCCACCTCTTTGAATGTGATTTAAAGGATTTGAACGAGTTGCTCATCCAGTAGTTTCTTCGATTGCTTTTTCAAGTTCTTTAAGGTTGTAACATTTTTCTGATACCACAACAATCACGCTTCTTCTGCCTGGTTGTGCAGTTAATTCTTTAGCTTTAGCAACAATTTCTTCAACTGAAGGTTTGTAATCGCTAGTTGCAATAATTTCAGCTCCAGTAGCTAATCCTGAATATAAAGCTAAATCTCCACAATTGTTTCCCATCACTTCTACAATCATAATTCTTTGGTGTGAAGTAGCAGTATCTCTAATTTTGTCAATAGCTTCAACAATAGTGTTTAGCGCAGTGTCATATCCAATTGTAAAATCTGAAGAAGCAATGTCATTATCAATTGTTCCAGGAAGTCCAATAGTTTTAACTCCGGCTTCATGAAGTAATTGAGCTCCCATGTAGCTTCCATCTCCACCAATAACTACAAGTGCTTCAATGTCATGTTTTTTAAGGTTGGCAATAGCTACATCTCTAACTTCTTTGTTTTTAAATTCAGGGAAACGTGCTGAATAAATAGCAGTTCCTCCTTGTGAAGCATAAAAGTTTAAGTTCATACTATCAGCTTTAACAATTTGATTGTGATAAAGCCCTTTGTATCCTTCTAAAACTACATAAGGTTCTAAGTTTGCGGCTTTAGCGGCTTTAGCAATAGCTGCTACAGCTGAGTTCATTCCAGGAGCATCTCCTCCTGAGGTTAAAATAGCAATTTTTCTCATTTTTTCTCTCCGTTTACATTATTTTAAAGTGTCAATTAAGTTTTTAAGCAAGCACACTACAGTCATTGGACCCACTCCCCCAGGAACAGGTGTGATAGCTGCTGCTTTATGTTGAACACTTTCAAAATCTACATCCCCATAAATTTCATCAGGAACTTGTGCGTCTAAATTAGTTCCCACATCAATAATGGTTACACCTTCTTTAACATTATCGGCTTTCACGTAACGAGCTACTCCAATGGCAACAATTAAAATGTCAGCACTTTCAATTCCTTTAATACCAGTGTGTTCATCAAAAGTAGCCACATTAGCTCCTTGACGTTTGATGATGTGAGCAAGTGGTTTTCCAACTAAATGGCTTCTTCCCACTACACAGACTTTTTTGCCTTCAACTTCAATGTTGTATTCTTGCATTAATTCAAGCACAGCTCTAGCTGTAGCTGGAATAAAGCATTTTCCAGCTTCGTTATAAAGTGCAAATTCGTTTTTGGTGCTTAATCCATCCACATCTTTATCATAAGGTACAGCATCTAAAATAACTTGAACTGGAATGTGTTTTGGCAATGGAAGTTGTACAATAACTCCATCAGCTCATTCGTTGATGTCGTCCATTTTTTGAAGTAAACGATTTTGAGTAATTTTTTCAGGGTATTTAAATAACCTTCCTTCAATTCCTACAAATTCGCATTTTTGAATTTTTTGTTGCACATATTTATCTGAAGCTGGATTATCTCCAACTTGAATGATAGCTAAACGAGGTTTACGCACCAAGTTCATAGCTGCAAGCTCATCTCTGAGTTTTTCTAATTCTCTTTTAGCTAATTCTTTACCACTTAGTATTTGCATTTGAGCTCCTCTTGATATTTGATTAAATCTTGTTGATATTTGGCTAGTTTATCTTGCTCTAGTTGAACTTTTTCTTTAGGGGCTTTATTGATAAAGTTAACATTACTTAAAATTTGGGTCGCGCGAGCAATTTCACTTTGAGTGAAGGCGATTTTTTCAAGCAATAATTGTTTGTTTTTTTCTTTAAGATCTGCACTCATTTTAATGTATAAGTTGTTGTTACTTAATGTAATTAAAAAGTCTTGATTTGGCACTAGTTGAGCGTAGGCCATTTTGTTGATGATATCAATGTTGCTTTGACTTAAAGGGGTTTGAAGGTCGTATTCAATAATTTCTTTTTTAGAAATGTTATTAACTTCACGATATTTACGAATTTCGGTAACCACTTCAATGATTAAATCAATATATTTGGTTTCTTTGGTAATTCGTATCATTGGAATGGTGTGATTTAACAATTCATCCTTGAAAATGTTTGAATACAATCTATCGGTGATAAATGGCATAAATGGGTGAAGAATAATTAAAGTTTTTCTCAGCACTTCTAAAGCATGTTTTTTAGAAGGATTATTTTTAATCATTTCAATGTATCATCCACTTAAATCATTGAACAAGAAGCGTTGAATTTCACTTCCAGCAACGGCAAAATCATATGTTTTCATTGCTTTGTTAATTACTTTGCTTAAAGATGCAAGCTTGTTATAAATTCAATAATCAGCATCACTTTTGGTGTTGTTGTGATTTTCTTCTAAAGAAACAATAAAGTTAGCAATATTTCATAATTTATTATTTACTCTTCAAGCAGCTTCCACTTTTTCAGTTGAAAATTTAATATCCATTCCTGGAGAAGTATTAGTAATTAAGAATCATCTCAATGAATCAGATCCGTATTGTTCAATCATATCCATTGGATCAACACCATTATTTAATGATTTGGACATTTTTAAACCGTTTTTATCACGAATTAAACCATGAAGTAACAAGTCGTTAAATGGTTTTTGGCGCATGAATTCTTTCCCGAAGAAATACATACGTGCCACTCAAAAGAAAATTAAATCATATCCAGTAACAAGTAATGAGAAAGGATAAAATCTAGCTAAATCTGAATTTGGATTTGGTCAATTTAAAAAGGTAAATGGAGCAATTCCAGAAGAAAATCAAGTATCTAAAACATCAGAATCTTGTATTCAATTTTTACCTGGAGATTTTTCTTGCACTTTTATGTTTCCGTCTTGGTCATATCAAGCTGGAATTTGATGTCCTCATCAAAGTTGACGTGAGATGTTTCAATCATGCACGTTTTCAATTCATTTACGCAATGTTTCTTTAAAACGTTTTGGGTAAAACTTAACTGCTTCTTTGGTGTCAAGTTCATCTAAAATGTGTTTAGCGAAATGATCCATTTTAACAAATCATTGCGGAAGCACTAAAATTTCCACAGGGGTTTTTGAACGTTCACTCATTCCCACGTTTGAAGTAGTTTCTTCAACTTTTTCTAAATAATTATGTTCTTTAAGATACTTAGCGATTTTTTCACGGGCTTCAAAGCGTTCTAAATTGTGAAACTCACTATTTGGATAATTAATATAACCTTCTTTGTTAATAGTTTCACGAATTTCAAGTTTAAGTTTTTGAATAATATCAATATCAGCTTCAGCATGTGCTGATAATTTCATCACCCCACTTCCAAATTTTGGATCAACATATTCATGAGCAATCACGGGTAACTTTTCTTTAGTTAAAGGGTGAATTACGTTTTTGTTTAAATATTTTTGGTAACGTTTATCTTTTGGATTAAACACAAGTGCCACATCACTAAGAAGAGTTTCGGTTCTAACGGTTGCAATAGTTAAATAATCAGTTGAATTTTCAAGGTAGTATTTAATGTAATACATTTTTTGTTCAGTTGTTTCTGAAACAACTTCAATATTTGATAAAGCAGTTTGCAATTTAATATCTCAGTTAATGGCTCTCACTCCACGATAAATAAAACCTTTATTGTATAAATCAATAAAAACTTTATTTACGGCTTTATTAGCTTCCTTATCCAAAGTAAAACGTTCTTTTGAATAATCTAAAGCAAGACCTACTTTTGATCATTGTTTTCTAAACACTTGTGCGTATTCATCTTTTCATTCTCAAATTTTATTTACAAACGCTTCACGTCCTAAATCATGTCTAGTTAATCCAGTTGATTTGTATAACACGTCTTCAACTTTACTTTGAGTAGCAATTCCGGCATGATCCATTCCTGGAAGTCACATTACATCATAACCTTTAAGTTTTTTATAACGAATAATGGTGTCTTGAATGTATACGTCAAGAGCGTGTCCTAAATGTAATTTACCAGTAACATTTGGAGGGGGTAGCAAAATTGAAAAAGGTTTTTTACGCTCGTCATGAGTCATAAAAAATTTCTTTTTCTGTCATTTTGCTTCAATACCTGCTTCTACGGTTTTGTGGTCATAAATTTTGTTCATATTTACCTCATATAATAAAAATTCAACTTATTTTTAAAGAAAAAACTATAATAGTATTAATTATTTTTAATTATACCTTAAAAAGTATACTTTTTAGACTAAAAGGAGCGAACGTGAAACGTAAATTATCATTGCTATCATTAGGGCTTGTTAGCTCATTTGCACTTCCGCTAGCAGTAATTGCATGTAAAAGTGAAACCGCAAGCAAAAAAGAAACTAAAAACCCATTTAATTTGCAAGGAGAAATTAATTTTGACAAATTAGACGTAGTTAGTGAACAAGATTCAGTAAAAGATGCTTTAGCAAAATTAAAAAACTCATTTGAGTCATTTGTAGCTCTTGCTTTTAAACCTGCTCAAGATACTTCAAAAGAAGATTTACAAACTATCTCACAAACATTACAAACTTATCTTAACAATGTTGTGGGTTCATACCAAGAGGCAAATGGATACTTGCAACAAAAAGAAACTAAATCATTTTTTGAATTTGCTACTCCTTGATTTAGAGCAAGACAATATTTTTTAATTGGAAGTTTAGGAAACTTACCTCAATTACTTAGCGATTTGGAAAGTAATTCAAAAGTTACCAAAAATGATTATGTTGCTAACTTGAATCAAGTATTAAAAAATTATATTAATACTTGAATGGTTATTTGAAAGGATGATGCTAATTCAACACTAGCTAGTGTTCAAGATTCAGTTCAAAAAGCTCTAGCTTTAAATACTTTAACACAAGCACAAAAAGACTCTTTAAAAACAATTGGAAATTTATGAGATTCTTTAAAAGTTTATTACCAAAAAATTAAGGATTATTTTGAAGAAAATTGACTTGGAGACAATCCAAAATTAGATTTAGTTGAAGCTGATCCTGTGTATGCACAAAACAATAAAGAAATCGAAAAGATTATGCTTGAATTTTCAAAAAATATTTCTGATAATGCATTTAAACCTTTATTAGATGCTCAAACCCCAATTCATAAATCGTTTGTATTACCTCGTTTTACTTGAAGTGATGTTTATAATTCTAAAACTGAATATTCAAATGAAAGCAATCCTGAAAACCCAACATATTTTGATCAAAAATCAGCTAAATTAAATGAATTTATTAAATCTCAAAAAGATGTTGAAAACTTTATTGATGCCAATAGTTATTTAGATGACTTAAAACCTTTATACTCAGCAAAAGTAAGTTATGAAGATTCTAAAAATATTTTGAAATCTCAAAATAATCAATTGTATGTTTGAGTATATCAAAAAGATAATGGTAAAGTACAAACCAACAATTTTAGCGAAGAAGAAGTTTCACAATATGCTCACAAATTAAGTGATGAAATCAATACTTTAAATGGTGATTACATTGTTAAATTAACTTTACCTGAATCATATTTAAATGCTTTAAACATGAGATATAGTTGATATCATAAAACTTTAGATGATAAAATGAAAGCTTTTGATTCAACTATAAATGATATTTTACTTAGAGCTTTAGCTCAATACCAATTTGTAGCAGGTGTTGATGAAAGTGGTGAATTGAATCTACAATTTACCTTAACTAATAAAGAAGGAAAACCTTTTGGACAAGATGCTTATTACTTTGCTCCAATTGAAACCATTCAACCAATTTGAGGATACTTTATTTCACATCGTGATTTAGATCAACAAGCATTAAGTTATGATATTTATGTGTCTTTAACCAAAGAAGAATATGACCAAACATTCGGAAAAATCTACACATCAGAAAGATTAAATAGTCGCGAAAAAGCAAAAATTACCAAAGCTGAAAACACAGCTGATACTCCAGAAGGAAAACAAAATATTAACATCGAATATGGCAACGATAATTTTGAAAGTGTAAAAATCAAATTAAATAATTAAGGAAAAGCAAAAGACAAATGATTTTACTTTGTCTTTTTTTGTTAAAAAAACGACCCTACAGGTCGTAAATATTAGCGTTGTTTAAGTTGTTGAATTTTTGATACAAAGCCCTGATAATTAGTATTTTTGAAATACTTATTGTTAGATAATTTATCTAAATCTGTAACTAACAATGACATTAAAGTAATTTCGTCTTGTGGTAATTGAGCAATAGCTTGAATATTTTTGTAGCTTAGAGCACAAGGGAAAAAATTATCAACTTTCAAAACTAATTCTTTTTCATTTATAGCATTCTCATTTGCGTTGAAGTGGAAAAAGTCTTTCTCTTCAATGCTTAATTTTTGTTTATTTTCAAGGTCAGCATTAATGCTTTTTACTATTGATACATAATAAAATGGTTTTACAATTAAATAAATTAGTTCTAATGATACTATAACAATTGCTGCAATATAAATTTCTTTAACTGAAATTTGTTCTCAAATTATCCCTTGTAAAGCTAAGATGCAATAAAGAATGACGGCAATATTTATTAAAGAAAGTGATCAAAAAATTGCAAAAAGAGTTTTCTTTTTTGAACTAAATGTTTTAGATAATTGCATTCAACCTTGCTGAATTTCTCTGTTTATTGTTGGAGTTGTGTTGACCTTTTTTAGCGCTTTGATCTTTAAATTCAAAAAACGAAGCGCTTGGTTTACAATAGCGACGTTTCTAAAAATAAATGATCAATAATAATGCAATGATGCACCAACAATTAAAAACGCCAAAACCATTTCTTGCATAATTTCTCCTACATATAATTGTGTTATAAATAAAATTATATAACTTTTGTTGTTGTTGTTGTTTTTAGCAAAAAAGCAAACAAAAATCACCCTGTAGGTGATTATTTGTATTGTGAGTGATAAAGATTATAATAGAATCCTTCTTTTTTAAGTAACTCTTGGTGACTACCACTTTCAATGATTTGTCCATCATTAATAACCATGATAATATCAGCGTTTTTAATGGTTGAAAGACGGTGAGCAATAATAAATGAAGTTTTGTTTTTGGTTAAGTGACGAATTGAGTTTTGAACAATAATTTCAGTACGTGAGTCAATGCTTGAAGTAGCTTCATCTAAAATGAGTAAGTTTTTGTTACTTAAAATTGCCCTTGTTAGCGAAATAAGTTGTCTTTCTCCTTGGGAAATATTAGCACCATTGTTTTCTACAACTGTATCATAATCATTTGGCAATGTCATAATAAAGTGGTGAATGTTAGTTAATTTAGCTGCTTTTATAACTTCTTCTTTAGTTAAATTTTTGTTTCCTAAAGTTAAATTATCATAAATGGTTTCATTAAATAAGAACGAATCTTGAAGCACCACTGTCATATGATCACGAAGCATTTTAGTTTTGATGTTTCTAAGTTCTTTTCCATCAATTAAAATTGATCCTTCATTATAATCATAAAACTTACTAAGTAAGTTAATAATGGTGGTTTTACCAGCTCCAGTAGGACCAACAAAAGCCACAACTTGTCCAGGTTTTACTTTAAAAGAAGCATTTTTGAGTTGATACATATTTGATTCGTCTAAATATTTAAATCAAACATTTTTAAATTCAACTTCTCCTTTAATTTCGTCAATAGGTATATCTTCAGGTTCACGAGGTTTAAAGTTTAGTTCTGATAATTTAAAGACCCTATTTGAAGAAGCAGTTCCTACTTGTAATGAGAAAGCAATGTTTAGAATATTTTGGAATGGACCAATGAAGTTTCAGTTTAATGAAACATAAGTAACTACCAATGCAGCTGAAGCGGTTCCATCATCATTTGAACCAAACCCTTGAATTCCATACACTGGAATTCCTTTAACATAAAAGAGTGCTGCAATGGCGGAAATAACTAAAATTAAGATATTTGAAACGAGTTGGAATCATACATCAAAACTACGAGCGGCTGTATCACCTTTATAAGCAATATTACGAATTTCCCGAGTAATTTGTCTAAGACCTTTATGTACTTGTTCTTGGCGGTCAAAAGAATTAGTTACTTTAGTATTAGTTAGCATCTCTTCAACATAAGCATTCATTTTCCCGAAAGCATTTTGGGTAGCTACAAAATATCTTTGAGATTTTTTAACTACAATAAATGATGCAAAAAACAAAATAATTGAAAGAGGAACAATAATTAAAGTAAGAGTTGAAGACACAAACATCATGACAATGATACTTAAAACAATATTTCAAAAACTAGTAAAAAGTTGGGTGGTTATTTGAAATAATGTGTCATTAACATTATTAATATCATTAATGATAATTGAAATGATGTTTCCAGCTTTTTGCTGATCATAATATTTAATTGGAGTTTTAAAAAGCTTATTCATGATCTGAGCTCTAAGTTTAGTTCCTAGACCATAGCAAACACGAATATATAAATAACTTTCTCAGTAACGAAAAATTCCATAAAGTACAAATGCGCCCGAAAGAGCTGATAAATATAAAATAAATTTAGTTCAATTAAATTCACTTAGCGGAATTGGATCAATACTTCGAGCATATGGCTCAAAAAATTCTTTAATTACTAACCCAATTAAAACACTTCCAATTACATAAAAAGCCGCATTTATAAAAGCAAATAAATTTCCTCAAAGCAAACGAGTTTTTTCGGCCTTTAAGTAATGAAAAATGGTTTTAAGGGTTTTAAACATTGAGAAGGAACTATCATAATACTTATCAACATCATTTGTTTTTTTCTTGTTCATAAATGAAAATTCCTTTCTATTGCATTGTTTGGTTTAAAAAAACTTGATTGTATCAATCGCAGTTTTGAAGTAACTCTTCATGAGTTCCTTGACCGATCATTTTTCCTTTTTCTAAAACAATAATTTGATCTGCGTGTTTGATTGAATTAATTTTTTGGGAAATAATAATAGTAGTACATTGATAATATTTTTTGATATTTTCAATTAAGTTCTTAGTTGTAATATTATCTAAAGCTGAAGTTGAATCATCTAAAATAAGCACTTTTGGATTAAGTAGTAAAGTACGAGCAATTGAAAGACGTTGTTTTTGTCCTCCTGAAAGATTTTTACCTCCTTGAACAATTTCATGTTCAAGAGCTTTTTCAAATCCGTAAACAAAATCATACGCACAAGCGGCTTTTAAAGCTTTATCAATTTCTTCATTGGTTGCTTTAGGGTTAGCAAAAAGTAAGTTATCACTAATTGTTCCTGAATAAAGAAGAGCTTCTTGATAGACAATTCCAACCTTAGAGTGTAATTCGCTAGTATTAATGGTTGAAACTTCTAAATCAGAAATTTTAACACTTCCTTCTTTAAGTTTCATATTATTAACAATTAAGTTAGCAATGGTGCTTTTACCTGAACCAGTAGGTCCAATAATTCCTAAAGTTTGATATGAAGGAATACTAAAATTAATGTTCTCAATAGCATATTCTTTTGATGTTTCAAAGTATTTGAAATTTACATCTTTAAAAGCAATTGAAAAATCATCTTTTTCAAATTTATGTCCATTTTCTACAAATAAATTGATGTAATCTTTGTAGTAAATTTCGCTATAACGTTTAGCTGAAACTCTAGCTTTTACCATTGTTCCTAAAAATTGTGCAAAAATGATAATTCCAAATGAGATTAATACTTCATATTCGACAAACACATTTAATTTAGCTACCACTTGTGGATCGGGCTTAACTCCAGCGTTAAGCACGTCTAAAGCCCCAAGATAATAAATAAGAACAATAATTAAGTTAATAATCACAAAAAAGGCTGGTGTTCCAATTGAAAAGTATTTTCAAATTTTACTTTCAACTTTATATCAACGATTATTTGAGATGTCAAACTTTTCTTTTTGTTTGCTTTGAAGATTATATACTTTAACAACTCTAGCACCATTGATTGTTTCACTAACATCTTTGGTGATGTAATCTAAATTAACTCTATTTTTACGAATTAACTTGTAAGTATTCATAAAAATGAAGATCAAAATTGCGATGTTTACTGGAATTGCCACAACAATTGATCATGACAATTTCACATCAGTTAAAAGAGCAAATACAAATCCAACAATAATAAACAACGGAGCTTTAATTAAAGCGCTAGTTGCACTAATTAAAAAATCTCAATATTGAGCAATATCATTTGAGATCCGATTAATTAAACTTTCTTTAGTTAAATCAGAAATATCTTTTAAACTCAGTTTTTGGTATTTTCTAAATAATTCATTACGATAAAACATTGATGATTGTTCACCAGCTCAAGTGGTAATTAACACTGCGGCAATGTTAGCGGCTACTGTTAAAAAGATTGCCCCTAAAGTAATGGCGGTTAAATGAATTAATATTTCACTTTGATTGTTATTTGATAATAACACAACTCTTTCAAACAAAACAACCTCAAAATGCACATTTAAATTCATTCCTGGTTTTTGTGTTAATATCGGAAGATATTGAGCAAGTAAAATGGGAATGATCATTGTTCCAATAATGTTAATTAAAATAAAGAAAATACCATATAAAAATAACATTTTTGTTTTCGTTGGAAGCAACTTAAACATTTTAAACATCAATACCTCCTTAAATATAAATTTTATTATATCAAATTAGGAATTAAAGAGCACTAAAAGCACTGTTTATTGCTTAAAAAAGTAAAAGAAGGAATAGATGCTTTTAATTGATAATTTCTTGTATTTTTTGCATATATTTTTAGACATTTTCTATAAAATTGTTTTTATGAAAAACTCAATTAAATTTATTATCAAATTGCTAACCAAATTTGTATTAATAAACTTTTGTTGTTTACAATATCCAACCTTAAAATTTATCATTTCTGAATACAGTGATGATATCTTTGATACTGCCTCCCCTATAGCTTTGTTTTAGAAAAAAATAAACTATAGAAAGGAAAAATATAATGTCTCAAAATAATACACAAACTTTAACTGTATCAACTGATTCAAAGTTTCGTAATCGTCAAAAGAGCGACAACATTGTTGAGCTTATTGAAGTAGTTAAAGAATACGGTGATAAAACCGTTTTAAAAGAAGTTGATTTAAAAATTAAAAAAGGTGAATTTGTCACTTTACTTGGACCTTCAGGAAGTGGAAAAACCACTATTTTAAGATTGCTTGGAGGATTTGAATGAGCCACACGTGGTGAAGTTAAATTTAATGGACTAGATATTAAAGATTTACCACCTCATAAAAGAAACTTATCAACCATTTTTCAAGATTATGCACTTTTTCCGCATTTAAACGTTTGAGGAAATATTGCTTTTGGTCTTAAGCTTAAAAAAGTGAAAAAAGAAATTATTAACCAGAAACATGTGGAATTACTTAAACAAAAAACTGAAAAATGAACAAAAATTGCCAACGAAAAAATGCAAAAATTAGATCGTTTGCAAGAAGAATATGAACAACAACTTGAAAGTTTAACACCTGGAACAAGACAATGAAAAAAACTTCAAGATTGACTTGATGATTCAGACTTTACTTATTCATATTGAGAAAGTTATGTTCAACAAAAAACAATTGATTTTGAAAATAAATACTTCAAACGTAAAATGACTGCTAAAGAGCTTGAAGATAAAATTAGCAAAATCATTGAAGTAGTAGGTCTTAAAGGCAATGAAAACAAAGCTATTTCACAACTTTCTGGAGGAATGAAACAACGGGTAGCGCTTGCTCGTTCGCTTGTGCTTGAGCCTGAAATTTTACTTTTAGATGAACCTCTTTCAGCGCTTGATGCTAAAATTAGACAAAAAATGCAAGTTCTTCTTAGAACTATTCAAAAAGAATTGGGAATTACTTTCGTGTTTGTTACTCACGATCAAGATGAAGCACTTGAACTTTCAGATCGTGTAGCAGTTATGCGTGATGGAAAAATTGAACAATATGACACTCCTAAAATGATTTATGATTACCCAGTTAATATTTGAGTGGCTAAATTCATTGGAGATTCAAATATTTTCAATACTCGTTTTGTGAGTGAAGATCGAGTCTCAATTTTAGGAAAATCATTTAAAACTATTCACCGTCAAAAAGATTTTGAAGGACAAGAACAAATTGATGCTTTAATTCGTCCAGAAGATATTAATATGGTAGTTGAAACCAAAAACCCTGACGATAAAATTGTTGGAACAATAGCTGAAATTACTTATCGTGGAAGTTATTACTACATTACTGTAGAAACTGCTGATAAACACAAAATTTATGTTGAAACTTCAGAAAAATTCCAAGAAGGGCAAACTGTTTACTTAAGTTGAACTATTGATTCAATTCATTTAATGCCTAAAGATTCAAAATGGGATTACAATAGCAATGTTTTCTAATTTGTTAGTGAAATTTAACTTAAGTAAACGTACTTCTTTATTAATTCCGTATGCAATTGTGGCTTTATTGTTAATTGTCTTACCAATGATTTTGATTTTATCTAAAGCCTTTGCTAATAATGGAGCTGAATTTGATAATTGAGAAATTGTCAAAAGTTCACATACTTGAAGAATTATTTTAAGAAGTTTAAATGCTGGAATTTTTGCTTCAATAATTTGTTTGATTATTGCTTTGCCATATGCATATTTTGTAGCTACTAGTAAATCAAAAGTATTTCAAATTTATGCACTCAGTTTAGTAGTTTCTCCACTTGCAATTTTCACAATTGCTCGTATTTATGCACTTAGAAGTTTGTTTCAACTTATTTTTGCTAGCGATATTAATTCGCTTAATTCATTATGATTTATTATTACAGGACTTGTGTATTTAAACTTACCATTAATGGTTATGCCTCTTTATACAGTCTTTAAAGACATGCCTAAAAACATTATTGAAGCAAGTAATGATTTAGGGAATAATACTTTTAGAACTTTTATTAGAGTTATTATCCCTTATGGAACTAAGGCAATTTTAAGTGGTTTTGCTATGATCTTTTTAGCAAGTGCAACTACTTTTGTGGTTTCACAAAAATTACTTCCAGATTCATCACAACTTCAATTAATTGGAAATCAAATTAACGAAAAAATTAATCCTGGTAACCAATTTAATCTTTCTTCTGGTTCTGCTCTTGTTATTGTTGTTAGTGGAATTTTCATTTCAATTTACGCTTTAGCATTAGTGGTGCCTCGAATTATTTTCTTCCTTAAAAAAGGAGCACAATATGAATAAAGTGACTGCTTTTTTAAAACGTTCTTATGTGATGATTATTTTAGCGGTAGTATACATTCCGCTTGTTACTGGTGCTGTATTTAGTTTTAATAAACCAATTAAAGGTCAATATAACTCACTTTGAACTGGATTTACCTGAGAGAATTGAAAAACTCTTTTTGATGAGCGTAGAGATGTTGCCTTTGTAAATACTCTTCTTATTGCTATTGTTGTAGGTTTTTTAGTGGTTACCTTATCAATTTTGACCGCTTATGCTTTATATAGACAGCAAAACAAAGTGGTACGTTCATTTGTTAACTCTACTTCTAAAATTCCACTTGTAAACCCAGATAACATCACTGCTTTAGGGTTAGTGCTTGTGTTTGCGGCTTTTTTAGGAATTATTGGAGTTGAAAAAGAAGGTCTTTTAAGGGTTATAGTTGGTCATACTGTGATGATTTTACCTTATGGTCTTTCGCTAGCTATTCCTCGAAGCGAAAAGTTCAATAACAATTTATATGAAGCAGCTCAAGATTTAGGCTACAACAAGTTTTTTGCTTGACTTAGAACCTATTTCATGTACATGATGCCTTCTATTTTAATGATTGCCATTGTTTCAACTGTACTTAGTTTTGATGATTACATCATCACTCATGTTGTGTCTAATGCCTCAACTTTAGGTACAAAAATGTATGAAGGAGAATTTAAACCTTGAGGTTTAGTTCTTGGAACTGTTATTTTGTTTTTTGTAATTGCTGGAAATATCGTATACACATTCTTTAAGGTTAAAAAAGAAAAATAGCGAAAATGAAATTATTCAAGAAAATTTTAGTTGGAGTAACTGCTTTAGGTTCTTTAACTGGTTTAGCTGGAATAATTGCTTATAAAACAACTCATAATTTCCAACCAAGCTTTTACAATTACAAATCATACATGTCAACTGACAATATTGAGTTTATTGGTGAATCTTTTGAATATAAAGAATTTGATTCATTGCAACAATTTACTCGTTCACTTACAGATAATAAAGCTATTGCAGGAATTGGAAGTGATTTTCAAGCTGCTGAATTGGCTAAAAATGGGATTATTGGGAAAATTGATTATTCAGTTTTATTTAATGATCCATCACTAAAAAACAATCCTGATAAAACTAAGAAATACTTACAATTGATTTTGCACCCTCTTGTGTGAAAACATCTTGAAGGGTATGATGATTATTTAAAATACGATAATGAAGGAAATGAAGTTAACTTACATTTATGAGAATTTTATTTTCCTTATTTTATGCAAGATGCTGTTATAGCATATAACGTGGCCAAAAATCCAGTGCCACAAGAAAATGCTACTGAAGATGGTTCAATTGATTTTGAAAAATATCGTACTACTTACAAAGATAAGTTATACGATATGTCAACCATTTTAACCATTTTGTCTCAAAATGGATTTAATTATTGAAACATAACTGATGCTGTAAGAGATAATATGATTTATGGTTCAACATATTGAACCGCCCCTGAAAAGGGTGGTGATGAAGAAATTAATCGTCATTCTGGAGCTGTAACTCATTTCACTTATGCTAAATTGATCGATTCTTTTGTTAATTTAATTCAAGAAAACACTTCGTTAAAACTTAGCGATACCGATCACATTAACTTTATTGGTGATGGACTAGCTATTGTTAATAATTTAATTCACCCTGCTTTAAATGTTAATGTTGCCATTATGTATAATGGTGATGCTATTGACTCATATTATGGAGCTGATAACGTTGATGGAGTTAAAGATGGTGATATTAGAGTTATACGACCAAAAGGAAATTTACTTTTAACTGACGGTTTTGTTATCTCTTCACAAATTTCAGAGCAAAAAGCACAAGAAGTTACCATAAGTGTACGTGAAAGTATCTATCAAAGAGTGCCTGAATTGGTTAAAATTATTGAAACTTTTGATCAAGAAAATTTCTTGGGCGAAATCACTCAAGAAAAAATTGATTTAATTAAAGAAAAAACATTAGCTTTAACTTGAAAAGACCTTCAAAGTATATACTTGGAAAAATATTTTGAAAATAGTTCATATTTAAAAGCTAATTTAGCTACATTTATGGAACTTTTACATAACAAAGTTGATTTATCAAAACCTCAAAATCAACAAGTGCTCGAACGTTTTTACTTTGAAGAGGAAAATGAAGATCAAAGTGATTTTCACATCAATCCTTATCCATATATTATTAAAGAGTATCTTAATGAACAATTTGGTGAAATTTTAGATAATACATCTGAAAAAGTTGTCTCACTTTACAAGCAAGATCAAAATATCAATAAACTTAAAGAAATTCTAGTTTCATACATTAAATCAAATTCATTTAGTGACTATATCTTTGCGATTTTAGTGCGTGAAATTGAAAAATGAAGCAATGAAGATTATTTTACTGAAGAAATATATTCTTCAGTTGAAAACACTAAAGATTTCTTACTTGATTTAGTATCTTGAAAACTTGCTTTAGTAGATATTTCTTCTGATGAATTAGCTGATGAAATATCGCAAAACTGAAGAAATCTACAAAATTATGACTATGTTAACTATGATGCAACTTTAATAAATGAATATGAATTTATTCGTCGTAATTACTTTGCTGATTTTCTTGATAAAGTAGATCAGATTGCTTTGCAAATTTATGACATTGATATTAAAGATGGTATCGATCGTGTTGATATTAAACCAATTGATAACAAATTGCGCAGTTTAGTTAATGATTATTACTATAAACGCACAAAAGGATAAGCACTTTTTAGTGCTTTTTTTGTGCAAAAAATGATCATCTCAAACTAATTTTTTTCAAATAATGTAAAATTAAAATATGAAAAAATTCAACTTTAATTTTGGTCGTTTTTTATTGTTTTTGCAATTTTTCATTCTTTTTGGAGCCTTTATTGCTTTGGTTGTATTTTTAGTTTATAACATTGATTACAAATATGTTTATTTAGGCGTTGCATCCGTTTATTTGCTTAACACTATTTTTGTTTTAATTGTGTATAGCCAACAACGACCAACTGGAGCAAAATTAAGTTGAATTTATGTTTTTATTATTTTCCCTTTTTTTGGACATCTCATGTTTTTGGTTTTTGGTTTGGTTTTTCGTAATTCCAACGAAGAACATATTAGCAAAGAACCTCAATTTGATTTAAACTCATATGTAGAAAACCAAACTATTGAAAATCAACACCGTTACCCTAAAACTTTAAGTTATTTAGAAACTTTGGATAATAATTATTCATTACCAGGCAACATAAAATTATTTAATGAAGGATATGAGTTTTATTTAGATTTATTCAAAGAACTTAAAGAAGCAAAAGAAAGTATTTTTATTGTTTCTTATATCATCAAAAATTCTGAAATTTTCGATTCATTATTCAAAATAATCAAACAAAAACTTGATGAAGGAGTTAAAATAAAATGAATTTTAGATGATTTTGGAGTTATGTATTCACCAAAAAGAAAAATCAAAAAGCTCAAGTCTAAAGGACTCGAATACAAAATTTTAGGAAAGATTTATTACCCTTTCATTAATGCCAAAAGCTTTTCACGAAACCACGAAAAACTCTTTATTATTGATTCTAAAACTGTTTATACAGGTGGAAATAACATCTCGGATGAATACGATTCATTAGCCAAAAAATACGGTCACTGAGTTGATATTAATTATAAATTAGATGGTCCAATTATTAATAAGTATAATTTGCATTTTGCAAAGTTTTGAAAAATAGTATCTGGTGAAAATATTATTGCTAAAGCAAATGATTTTTGTAAGAATTACGAAAACTTAAACAATTATAAAAACGATCTAATTCAAGTTACAGATTCTCCAAATTTATCTTATTCTACAGCAGAATATTATTGAATTAAAATGATTAGCAATGCCAAAAAAGAAATTAAAATTGCAACTCCTTATTTTGCAATTTCTGAAGCATTAAAAACAGCGATTATCTTAGCTTTGAAAAGTAATGTAAAAATCACAATTTATTTCCCTGGATTACCTGATAAAAAATTAATTCATAAAATTTCGTTATCACAGCTTGGCAAGTTACAAAAACTTGGATTAGAAATTAAGATTTATCAAGAAGTGTTTATGCATTCAAAAATGGGCCTTGTTGATGGAAAAGTGGCTTGAATTGGCTCAAATAACATGGATAATCGTAGTTTATATTCTCAATATGAAACTATGGACATTTTAGCTGGAGAAGCTTTAAAAGAAATTGAAAGCGTTTTTAATTTTTATGATCAAAAAACAACTAATTTAAAAGATGTGCCAAACTTAAACTACAAATGAAACAAATTTGAAAAATTCTTATTTGATTGAATGAAACCTTTAATTTAATAAGGTTTCTTTTTTAAAATTTATTATAATTAATTTTATTTATATAAACAATAATTAGGAGAAAAATGAAATTAAAAAACAAATTGTTATTAGGGCTAACATTCAGCACGCCGCTAGCTAGTGCTATGCTTGCTTCATGCAATCAAACCCAAACTCAAAAAGATAACCAAAACGAAAAAGAAGACAATTCAAGTAAAACAGATACTTCAGACACACCTTCATCTAATGCTGATAGTACTCAAAATTCAAACTCAACAAATACTCAACCATCAACACCTAACAATAGTAACGATACCAGTTCAACCCCAACTCAAACATCAACTTCTCCAACAGATAATAAAACAAGCGAAGAACAACCAAAACTAGAAGAACCAAAACAACCTGAACCAAATTCACCTTCTGAATCAGAAGAGCCTTCTAAAGATGCTGAAAATACAGAAGCTAAATTAGCTGCTCTAAATGCTCAAGAACATATTACAATTAATGGAAATCATATGAGCATTGAAATGTATTATAACAGTGATGTGTCTTTTGGAAATGTTTATAAAGAGATGGAAAAATTTGTACCTCAACTTAAACAAATTTTCGAGTTTATCAAACTAAAAAACTATTCACCCGATTTAACTTTTACTATCCACTATCAACAAGATGGTTCTCGAAAAAACAAAGATACTAACAATTATGTACATTATCATTTAGATGCAACTAATAATTTCACTTATGAAGATATTATGAATGAAGTATTATATAAATCTGCTTACGATGATAAAGATAACAACTTTGTTTTCAGCCTTGATTATTTCAAAAACAATTTTGATTCAGTAATGGAAGATTTATATCATGGAACTTATGTTTTAGGTTTTTATCAACCAAAAAATTATGATGCTAAAAGAGCTGAAAAAGGACTTAGTGTTATTTTAGAATACCAAACTCTTTTTGGTAAAAACGGAACAGAAACAATCAAAGAATAAGAGTTTTCCATATTTTTGCATAAAAAAACATCTCAAATTATTTGAGATGTCATTTTTTATCTAACTTCTAATACTGTATCTGATGTTGATACTGAGCTTGGTTGTTTAACAAATGTTAAATCTTTGTGTGTGCTTTCGTTAAGAACAACTACAATAGGAGAACTTTTAATATTTTTTTCTTTAAGGAAGTTTAAATCAACTTTAGCAAGTAAATCACCTTTTTTAACTGTGTCACCTACTTTAACAAAGTTTTCAAATCCTTGACCATTTAAAGTAACTGTATCAATTCCAATGTGAACTAATACTTGTACCCCTTCAGCGGTTTCAATACCATAAGCATGTTTTGTTTCAAAAACAACACTTAAAGTTCCATCCACAGGTGCATAAACTTCACCGATGTTTGAATCTTTAAATTCAACAGCGAATCCTTCACCCATCATTTTAGCTGAAAAGACACCATCATTTACATCTTCAAGCTTAATTAAATCTCCATTTGCAACAGAGTTAATTAACACTGGTGTAGCAAGTTTGTTATTGTTTGTTTGCTTTTGTGCTTGATTGTTTGATTGTAAGTTTTCTGACATTGATGAACCTTCCATTGAAGAATTAGCAGTTAATTTAGCTAATGCTTCACGAGAATTTCTAATTTTGATATTAATTTGTTCTGCAGCTGGTCCAAAAATAGCTTGCACATGATTGCTTCCCTCACGTTTAATAGCTACAGCTCCAGCGGCTTTAAGTTTGTCTTCATTGACCAAATTCATATCTTTAATATCATATCTTAATCTTGAAGCACAGTTGTTGAAAGCTGTAATATTATCTACTCCACCAAAACCTTCAACAATAGCGATTGTTTGAGGGTCTAACTCATTTTTGTTGCTTTTGTTTTTCCCTTTAAGGTAATCAGCTTTAGTAAATAATTTAACTGTATCTCCTCTTCCTGGAGTTTTAAGATCTTTGTATTTAATTCAGAAGTAGAAGAATCCAAAGTATAATGGGGCATAGAATAATCCTACAACAAAAGTTCAGTAGAAGTTAGTTCCTTTAGCAAGAGGAACAATACCATAAATTGTTAAGTCTAAAAGACCTCCTGAGAAAATCATTGGAATGTGCACTCCTAAAAGGTTTGCAAGCATAAATGATATTCCTGCAAAAAAGGCATGGAATCCTCAGAATAAGAATGGTGATAAGAATAAGAATGTGAATTCAATAGGTTCTGTAACTCCAGTTACAATTGTAGTAATTGCACTTGGAAGTACAGCACTAAGAGCTACTTTTCTATTTTCTTTTGGTGCAGCAAATACCATTGCTAATGCAGCTGCTGGAAGACCAAACATCATGAATGAGAATTTTCCATCAGCAAATCTTCCGGCTTTAATTCCTAATTGATCCGCAATAAAGTGGAAAATAGGTGTTGCTTGACTAGCTGATACTTTTCCGTCAACTACAACTGGGTACACAATAGTATTAAAGTTAAGCTTTAAAATGTTAACAGACATAGTTGAATCCCCAACGAATTTGTTAGGTTCAGCTGCAACAATATTAAGAAGGTTTCTTAAATCTTGATATACTGGATTGGTCATTAATTCATTAACTGCTTCAGGTGAAAGAGTTTTAACTCATTCCCCAAGACTGTAATTTAAACTTCCTCCAGCATCTGAGTATCAAAGTGGTGAGTAGAACACATGGTGAAGACCAAAAGGAACTAAACTTCTTTCGATGAATCCGAAAATAAGTGATTCAAATCCGTAAGGAATTTTTCCAAGTGAGTTACCAAACACACTAAGAGCATATCCGACTCATGGTCATAAAATTAAGAAAATAAATGCCATAAGTGCAGCAAAAGGAACGGTTATAATAGCAACAAATCTTTTTCCAGCAAAAAACGAAATAACTCCTGGAAGTTGAATTGTGTGGAATCTATTATAAAGATATTGAACTAAAAGTCCAATTGCAATACCTCCAAACACTGATGTTTGAAGAGATGTGATTCCTAAAGATTTACCTACTAATTTTTCTAATAGTAACGGATCTCTTCCGGCACCACTAAATAAGATGTTGTATCCATGCATTTGTTTAATGGTTGAAGTTAATGCAATTCCATTAACACTAAAGTGAGTTGTCCCATCTTTAACCATTACATCAACAGCTGAATTATTAAGTTTAAATGGAACAACTGCTGCATCTTGACCAGGAATGTTTTGAACTTGGTAAGCAACATTGTTGTGAACAAAAACTTCATAACTTACATTGTTAAAGTTTGCATCTTTTGTAGAAATTAAATAAACTACATTGTTAGTGTTTTCATAGTTGAAAGTTTCGTTTGTGTAGACATCCTTAATGAAAACTGATTGAATTGCTAAAAATGTAGCAAATCCAATAACTGTAGCAAAAACGGCAACCCCAGCATCGTCAGTGAAAGCAATAACAAAAGCAATGGCAAATAAAAGTGGTAAAAATGAGAATACTGGGTCCCCAAGCATTTGGATGAAAATACCAAATGTTCTTAATGCTTCATTGCCACCTGCGTTACTTGCAATCGCTGATCCAACACCAAGCCATAATCCTGAAATGGCCATAATTGAAATAGGCAACATGAAAGCACCAGAAATTTTTCCAAGCACTTTTCTAAGATTGCTGTTTCCGCTATTGTCTAAATTTCTTTTTTGTTTGCGAGAAAATAGTGATTTTACTTTTTCTAGCGAATTATTAAGCAATTTAGTCATTTTTTCTCCTTTCTTTTTTAATTACACAACGCATTTTTATGCGTTAAATATATTTTAAATAATTTTGAAACTCTAAAAAATTAATAAAAAATAAAATGTGGAAACTGTCCACATTTAAATATTTTATTACACAAAAATTTTTACAAATAAAGATATAAATATGATAAAAGAAACAACTGCTCCAAAAATAGGTGAATTATATTTCATTCTTTCTCAAGAAGGTAAATATAATCCTGTTTGCTCATAACGGAGATGTTTTTTTTGCGGATTGTTTTTGCGATATTCTTGAAGTTGCTTTTCTTTGAAATTGCTAATTGCTCTTGGAGAATAATAACGGTATAAAAAAATAAATAGTATTCCTAAAATAAAAAATAAAATTGAAAACACAATATATACAGTTAAATTCATTTTAATTTTCTCCTTTTTTGGGTAATTTAAAAGTTTCTTTGGTTGAGTTATCTAAATGAAAATCAAATTTTTGATATAAAAACGGGTCAACAACATCTACATTAATAAAAATAGGACGCATTGAATTTTCTTCACGGAATGAAAAGGCCTTAATGGTAGTAGCTTCTACAACAAAAGCCACATTAATATTATCTTGTCGGTCAGCAAAATACTTAGCTTCAACTATTTGCCCTTCTAAATAAATGAGGGAATTTTTAGTTAAAAAATCTCTAACAAAAGCGGCTGTTTTATTTCAACAAATAATTGGAATAAAATCATCTCTTTGACCGCGATCGCTCACACGCATTCAAAAACGAGCATGATCAATACGATTAAATGTTTTAGCATAAAAAATCGGACTTGAAATACGACCTAAAAGAAATGTTTTATTCATAGCGATCTTTTTGATTATATCAAATCTAAAAGCAACAAAGTTGATAAAAAAATGTACCAAAGTACATTAGTTTTGTTTTGCTTTGTTAACAAAGTCATCTAAACGTGAGTGTTTTCTTGCACCTTTGTTAGCGTGGAAAACACCTTTAGATACAGCTTTAGCAATAACAGAGTGAGCTTTTGCAACTAATTCATTAGCTTTAGCATCATTTGCTAAAACAGCTTCTCTAGCTTTTCTAATTGCTGTTTTAACTCTTGATTTCATAGCTGCATTTTTAACTCTAGCAGCTTCCATTTTTGCTATGCTTTTTACTTTAGATTTAATGTTTGCCATTAAAACCTCCTCTTTTTCGAATGTGTGAAAAATCTTTAATATTATATATTAAAAGTTTTTTAAAATATTAATTTTTAATTTTTTTAGTGTAATAATCATCAATAAAAGTTCTTAATCGATCAGGAACAGAATTAAGCGCTTTATGCACAACTGTAGCATAATCTCAATTATCTTTTACAGTATAAATTTCAATTGCGTGCTCATCAATTGTGTTATCTTCATTAACAAAGTAATTACGTTTGACGATTTCAAATTCAATTTCCTTACTTGGAGTGTAATTAATCAAATCAAAGTTTTCCAAGTTTTGATATTTTGTGACAAAAATATCCTCGTTATATCTACTTTCAGCAAAGTTCACGTAAGATAAAATATTAATTAATTGTTCTCAGTATTCTTCTTTATTAGTTTCTAATGTATATGATGTGCTTTCTTCGGAATTTCTTTGATTGTAAGCGTTTAATACTTTTAGTAATTGTTCTAAAATTTCTGAAGAAACACTTTCTAAATAAGTACTGTAAAAAGTCCTAAAGTTGAATAAATTATCATCGTTATATAAAGTCAATTGATAAATATTTGCTAGTTGATTAATTACTGATTGTTTTAAATTATTATCATCAAATTCTGTTAATAAACTTTCTAAATACTCTTTATAAAAGTCTGTAATTACTTCTTTGGCGGCTTTTTGTTTGATTTCTGGATTAAACTCAGTAGTGTTATTATTACTTAATTTTAAGTATTTTCTCCAAAGAGTGTTTAAATTAGCGTAAAAAGATCTCTTTAATACATCGTAAATTGGTTGTTGATGCTCTTTGGCTAAACCTTTAGAAATAATTGTCCCCTCAAGTAAAATCAAATTATTTTCCGGACGAATAATCCGGATAGTTCCATCAGGAATTTCGACACTTCCTTCTGAATTATCGCTTGAATATCAAGCATCTAATGCATCTCCGTTAAACATCAAAGCAGCACTAGAAGGAATGGCTCCTCCGTTTTTAGGTCAAATTAAATTAGTTAAAATTTTTAAACCGTCTCCATTTAAATTGATTTTATCTGAGTTGGTAATTTCATAACCGGTTGAATCTTTAACTAAAGAAGTGAAATTGTCAATTAAAGTTTTGTAGTTTGTTTCTGTTGTAGGTTGACCATAAAAATTAATATTATCTTGTGAGAAATTAGGAGAATTTATTCAATAACTAGTTCCAAAGAGCATATTATTACGTCTTGCATCAGTGATGGTTAAATTCTCAAATCCATTTTTAAATAAAGTGTTAAAAATATTAAAAAATGAATATTTTGCAACTTGTTTCTTTTCGTTTTTAGCTAACAATTCCTGATTTTGAGCTAATAATTGATCGGTTTTTTCCTTATCTTCAAAAATTGGTTGATAAGTTTTTATTTTATTATCACTTATTTTAGTTGGATTAATTCCAATAACAACATCTTGAATGTAATATGGTACCATATACTCTCATAAATGACGTGGTTCTTCAAAAAGTTCTCCATTTTCATTGGTTTTAAGCTCCTCATCATATGAAGAAAGATGTTGTCAAACACTAGGGGTATAAATAGTTTGTAAAATAACTTTGAGTTCTTCGGGATTTTCAATAGGTTTGTCTAAATCCAAAAGTTTTTGAAAGTCAATTTTTTGAATTAAATCTTTTTTAATCAGAGAGGCAATCTGAAAATCAGTTCCTACTCCTGCGTATGTTTTGTTATTGATTATAGCTCTTGAGAATTCAGTAATTTCATCAAATTCCTTATACTCAAAAACTTCATTAATGGTTTGTTTACTTAAATCACTAGCATAAGATTTATAGTTTCAAAATGCTGGATGAAATTTGTTTTTCGCCTTGTAAGTAAGGGAACCAATTGTAAGAGCACTAAGAGATCCAAGTGCTAGTATTGCGATTGTTATACGTTTAATTTTCTGCTTAAGATTGTAGTCTATTTTCTCTTTTTTCATCATTCCTTCTCTGATTAATACGGTAATTTTTTAATAATAATATTTTAAAAATAAATTAAAAAATATCTAAAAAAAAATATTTTTTTTCAGTGCTATTTTTCGGTGTAAAAAGTCAAATCGACCCCTTCAAATTGAGTATAATTGAACTATGGAAAAACAATTGAAACAAATTCAAAATTGAAAAACACTATATGAAAATGAAACTCTTGATTCGTCTTTGTTTAATTTTGAATTTCGTTTGAGTAGTTTTTATAATAGTTTTTTTCAAAAACCAACTCCTTCATTGTTTGGTATTTGTTTTGAAAGTTTCAATCCTTTTGGTTTTAACCATTTAAATTACTATACTATTTTGTATTCTGTTAAGAGTTTTTATGATTTGTTTTTAAGTAATGCTTCGAATTTAAATATTGCCTTATATTTTGATGAGCAAATTCCAGAATTCATTATTAAAAAAGTAATATCTTTTTTAAATTTGAAAAAATGTAATGTTTTTATTTTGGATTCAGCAGAAGTTAGCGTTAATGTGGTCAAAAGTTTAAATTTTTACCCACAAGATATGAATTTTTTAGTTTTTGAAAAAGAAAATAACACCGATAAGTTTTATTTAAATATTTTCAAAAATACAACTTCCTTATCAATAAATGGACAGCAAAAAGTTATTGATTATATGTTAAATGATCAAGAGTTTATTACATTTGGAACCGACGAAGTCCCAACGTATTTAAATTTAGAAAAACTTCTTATTTTGAATAAGGGAAAACAATTACAATTGGGAATAAATAAATATTTTGATTATTCTGAGTTTAAAGGTTTAATTTTAGTTGAAGACAATAGGGATTATTTATATTTAGATAATTTGATCAAAAACACCCAAATTAATTTCAAAGTAGTTCACAATAATTATTTATTTGGTTATTTTTCAAATTCAAAAAGAAATTTCTTTCAAAGTTTTTTTATTGAAAATTTTGTTACTGTTGAAGTTATTTTCTTAGTTTCCAAAGATAATCAACTTAAAGTTTTGATTAAACAAAAAAACAATTTTATTTTATTGAAAAATTATGAAGTAGCATTTTTATTTATTGATAAAGAAGTTTATAAGTGAAAAAACAATCCTCAAAATGAAGTTTTAGTGCCTCTTCAAAATCCACTTGTATTAAAACAAATGATTCAATCTTACAATTTTATCGAAGCTAAAATAGATTCTTATAAAAGCGGAAGCAATACAATTTTTGGGTATTATAATGATTTCTATATTTGTAAATATAACAATATACTACGTTTTAGTAATATTCTGATGATGTTTTTGCTTATTCAAACTTTTGTACAATATAGGCAAAATAACAATTTACTTAATTATAAATTTTTGAAAATGAAGTCTCGTTTTGGACAATATTTATACCAGAGCAGCACCATTAAAATCAATCCTGTTCACAAGGATCTTATTAGAAAAGATTTTCTATTAAAAGATGAACAAATCAATAAACATTTTGCAATTGATAAATTAAAAATAATTAATTTTGAAATTCAAAACAAAGATTACTTACTAGAAATTAAGTCACATTATTCTAAAACTAAAAAAACTTTAACTGCTAAATGAATCGTTTCTTTTGATCAAAAGTCATCTCAATTAAGTTTGTGAGGAGAATTTCATTCCAATAAAAAACTTACATTGTTAACTAAAAGAAAATTTTACTTATTACACCGTAAAATGTTAAAAAAATTTAAAACTTTAAAGATTTAAAATAAAAAAAGAGAGTTTAGCTCTCTTTTAATTATCATTTTGTGTATAAGGTCTAAGATTTTCGATACTTGTTTCAATAACCACATTTTTCCCAAATGTTTCAACAACCACTTCGGCCATGTTTGAATCAGAACTGATACTTTTGATTGTTCCTTCAGTGCCTTTGTAAGCAGTATCTTGAAACACAACAACATCACCAACTTTAAATGCAAAATAGTTTTTGTTGGTTTCAAAATCAGCTAAAGCTTCTTTTTCTTTGATTAAAGATTTGTTAATTTCTCTTTGAGTTACAGGAGTTGGTTTAGCTCCTTTCCCAGAAGAACCAACAAGTCCAGTTACATATTGAGTGTTCCGAACTACATATCAAGCTTTGTCAGTCATATCCATTTTGATAAAAATGTACCCTGGATACATGTTGACTCACTTAATTTTATACATATCTCCATTTAATTTTTTTTCTAATTCTTTAGCTGTTAAGGTAGGTTTTTTAAAAATTTTAAAAGCTCCATCTTCAGTAGCGTTAGCGTCAAATTGCTCTGAAACTTCTTCAGCAATAATTCTGTTTCTTAAGGCTTCAACAACTAAATCTTCTTTTCCTGAAATTGTTGAAACCATGTATCAGTTAAATTTTTCCATAATTCTCCTTTTAAGATAAACCTGATGATGTTCAAATATGTGTGAATGCAAATGAAACAGCAAAAACAAAGGCAGTAATAATAAGTGTGAAAACTAAAATTTTAATAAAAGCAGCAACGTTAGTTTTACTGTTAGGTCACTTGACTCTTTTGATTTCTTTAATAAACTTACGAATTCAATACCTTTTAGGTTTTTTAGCTTTTGAAGTGTTTTGTTCATTTAAATGATTCATAAATTAAACTTCTTCCTTATGAGTTGTATGTTCGTTGCAATGCGGACAGAATTTTTTTAATGTTACTCGTTTATCATTGCCATGACTTTTAGTGGTCATGTAATTTTTTCTACGGCAATTTTCACATGCGATTGATATTTTGCTTTTCATATTTGTTTATTATACAATAATTCAAAAATACGCTTAATATAATATCTTATTTGAACTTAAAAATTCACTTTTTGCTAAAATATAAAATACTATGAATACATTTGTAAAAGAATTTGAAGTTATCGTTGTTGGTGGAGGTCACGCTGGAGTTGAGGCAGCTTTTGCTAGTGCGAATAAAGGACATAAAACCGCGTTAATTATTTTTGATAAAAGCCGAATTGCAATGATGCCTTGTAACCCTTCAATAGGAGGTCCAGCAAAAGGAATAATTACTCGTGAAATTGATGCTTTAGGTGGAGTTCAAGGATATTTTAGTGATTTAGCAATGATTCAAATTAAAATGTTAAATGAATCTAAAGGACCGGCAGTTAGAGCAATTAGAGCTCAAATTGATAAAGATAAATATTCTAAAATCATTTTAGAAGCAGCACTAAAACATCCTAATTTAGAAATCATAGAAGATAGTGCCATTGAAATTTTAGTTCATGAAAATAATGTTTTTGAAGGTGTAAAACTTGAGAGTTTAGGAAATATTAAAGGACTAAAGGGAATTATCACTACTGGAACATATATGAATTCTCGCATTTTACGTGGAGAAGAAGTAACAATTTCAGGACCTGATAATTTAAAAACAACTCCTAAATTAAGTCAATCAATGGAAAAATTAGGATTTGAAATTCAACGTTTAAAAACCGGGACTCCTTGTAGAGTATACGCAAATTCAATTGATTTTTCAAAAGTGGAAAAAGAACAACTTGATGATAGCGAACTTCACTTTTCAAATCGTTCAAATATTAAACTTGATAAACAAGTTTCATGTTATTTAACTTATACCACTGAACAAACACACCAAATTATTCGTGATAATATTCATCGTTCAGCAATGTATTCAGGATTAATTGAAGGTGTGGGACCTAGATATTGTCCAAGTGTTGAAGATAAAATTATGCGTTTTCCCGACAAAGAAAGACACCAAATTTTCTTTGAACCTGAAACAGCTGATGGAGAAATTATTTATGTGAATGGTCTTAGCACTTCAATGCCAATTGACGTGCAAGATAAAATGATCCGTTCAGTACCTGGCCTTGAAAATGCTGTGATTCAAAAATGAGGGTATGCTATTGAATATGATGCTATCAACCCATTACAATTACTTCCTTCTCTGGAAACTAAAGTTATTAAGGGTCTGTATACAGCGGGGCAAATTAACGGAACTAGCGGTTATGAAGAAGCGGCTTGTCAAGGTTTAATTGCTGGAATTAACGCCTCTTTAAGTATTGAAAATAAAGAGCCACTTATTTTATCACGCTCAGAAGCGTATATTGGAGTTTTAATTGATGATTTAGTTACTAAAGGTACTCGCGAACCATATCGTATGCTTACATCTAGAGCTGAATATCGTTTACTTCTTAGAAATGACAATCCAGATTTGAGACTTGCCAAACATGCTTATGAGGTAGGTTTAATTTCACAAGAAAATTATCAAAAAGTGGTTGATAAATATGCATTAATTGATCAAAAAATTGAACAATTAAGTAATGAATTTATTTCTTCTAAGGATCCAGTAGCCATTAAATACGGAATTGTCAATGGAGTATCAATGCTAAAAGTAGTAGCTCGTCCTGATGTTGATGCATCCCTTATTTTAAAGGATTTCCCATATATAAGTGAATTAACAACTAAGGTGCGTTTAGAAGGTTACATTAAAAAACAACAAACCCAAGCTCAAAAAATTGAAAAATTAGATAATTTCAAAATTCCTACAGACATTGATTATTCTCAAGTTCAAAACTTAGCCACTGAAGCAAGACAAAAACTTCAAAAAATTCGCCCTTTAACTGTTGGACAAGCCTCACGTATTAGCGGAATTAATCCAGCTGATATTCAAATGTTGATGTTTTATATTCAAAGCGTATATAAAAAATAATGAAAATAAATATTATTGCTGTTGGGTCTTTAACTAAAGATTTTCAAAACTTATATGATGATTATGTCAAGAAAATTTCGTTTTTTGCAAAAATTAATTTAATTGAAATTAAAGAGCAAAAACTTGACAATATTGAATTAAAAATCAAAAAAGAAACTCAAATGATTTTAGAAAAAATACCTAAAGGTTCCAATGTAATTTATTTGTCATTACAAGGAAAACAAGTATCTTCTGAAGAATTTGGAAACTACTTTTTAGATATAGATAACACCACTTTTGTTATTGGTGGTTCCAATGGGGTTGATGAAGCAGAATTTACTAAAAAAGTGAATTTTTCAAAAATGACATTCCCTCATCAATTATTTAGAGTCATGTTAGTGGAGCAAATTTATAGATCTTTCACTATTAAAAACAATATTAAATATCATAAATAATAAATTACTCTCAAAGTATTTGAGAGTTTTTATTTACTTATGAAATAAATGTGGAAATTTTTATTTTTAAATTAAACAAACATTAAATAAAATATAATTTTATATATAAATAAAATAAAATGATAAATAACGAAAATAGACATTTTACAATATAAAAGGATTAGTTTTCCCGATGGTTCTTCCTGCGATTTTAGCATTAATAACACAAAAACATCATTTAAAATCCAAATGAATTAATATTAATTTGTTTAAAATAACTACAATGATTCGGTGCTAAAGTATAAAATTTTTGCAAATGTTTAATTTTATTTCATAAAAAACATCTTTTATTTAAGATTGTCAAAACTATTTCAAATTTAGAATATAAACAAGTTAAAAAATAAAGAATTTCCAATTGAATTTATGGCGGGGAAATTATAGGAAAATTTACATACGAAATTTGTTTAAAAGTTAATAGCAAAGTCATTTAGCTATAGATGTGAGAGTATATGTTTAAAAATGGTATTTTTACAAAAAAGTTTTTTAATAAACATAAGAAAGCTATATTATCAGGTTTTTTTATTGGAACTCTTTTAATAACTGTTCCTACAGTGGTTTTAGTAAATTTGAACAAAGATAAATTTATCGACAAAAATAAAGAAATTTATAAAATTGATTTTAATAATCTAAATATAAAAGTAAATGAAAAATTAGAAGAATTTAAAAATAATAATATTTTAAAAAATAACAAGGTCTACTTCGTTTCTGATAAATATAAAATAACATCAATAGGAAATTTCTTATCTTTATATAAAGTTTCAAATTCATACAATCTGGATGAATATTTAAATAGAATAAAACAAATTTTGAATGAAACAGAATACTCAAAATTTTTACTCTCAGATTTGCCTGATTACATAGAGTTGTGATTGAATAATGATAATTTTAATAATATTGAAAAGTTAGATGAAGTATTGAAAGTCTTTTGAAATCCAAAATATAATATGTTTTCAGATTACGGAGGGGATATAGATCTATTTTCTATATTTAATTCTATTCGCATTTCAGTTCTTTTAAAACAATATAATTCCGAAACACTTTATAAAAAATACGATATTTCTAAATACTTTGATACTCTACAAATAGATGATGAATTTATATCTCAAAAATCCTTAAAAGATAAAATTACTTTGTATGGAATATTGAATTTAGAAAAAGAAGTTTTGATTGATAACAAAAAAGATCAATTAAAAAATATTTTTATAAAAGATAAGGATAGTAAAGTTCAAGATTTTAAAAATGGAGATGTTGATTATTACTGATTCTTAAACTCTAAGTATTTTTTAGAAGAAAAAGATTATAAAAATATGATTTCTGAGTTGAAAAAAATTACTCTAATAACTATAATCAAAACTTGTTATTTTTACAAATTAATGAAAATATCGGAAAAGACAATGCTTTAGATTTTGCTAAATTTAATTACGACCGTTCAAATATTTATAAAGTATTCAATCCAGAAGCTTCTTATTACAGTTTAAAGATTTTTAATTATGACAAAGATTTTACGAGCAAAACAGTTGATTACATTAAAAAAAGATTTTTTGAAGTTCTAAAATCAAATAAATTTGATCACACAAAGAATATATTTTATCAGCTTGATATTTTGTCTCAGTATGATAAAAGTTATGTATTGAACAATTTTGACAATATAGAAAAATACATCTATACAGCAATGAATGTAAATAGAAATGAATCTAACATTTATTTTGGTATTCTTTCACTTTTAACAATTTATAAAATTTCAAACAAAAATCTTTACTTAGAATCTTATTTGGCCAATTATTTGAAAGAACAAATTAAATTTGTTTCAAATAACGAAAACCAAGAAATTTTAATGTTAAATTTTCCTTACTATTATTATTTTGCCTTAATTCTTGGCGATGAAAAACATGAAGAATTTTTTAAAAGAGAAATCGAAAATAGCTGAAATAAATTAGACTTGTCTGTATCTTCTGGATACGGAATGCATTTGCTTTATTTTTTAAAAGATACAATAGAAAATCTTGATTTAAAATTACAAATACCAGAAAATCCTACTACTTTTAAAGAAGTTTACTTTTCGTTACTACAAAAAGAAAGTGATAACTAATGATAATAATAAAAAACGTAAATAAAAAATTTAAAAAACATAAGGTTTTTGAAGATTTAAATCTATTTATCAAAGAAAAAGAATTAACTTTTGTTGTTGGTAAATCTGGATTAGGTAAAACAACTTTATTACATTTGATAGCAGGGTTTGAAAAACCCGATTCAGGAGAAATTTTTCTAAAAAGAAGCAATGAAAATAAAAGTAACTTAATTGATAAATGTGATTTAATATTTCAAGATTTCAACTTAATTGAAAACTTAAATGCGTTAGAAAATTTACGTTTTGGATTAGAAACTTTAGGATTAAAAGTTGACGAAAATAATATATTTAATTTAGCGAAAGAGTTAAATATAGACAACGAAACACTTTTAACAAAAGCTAAAAATTTATCTGGTGGAGAAAAACAGAGAATAGCAATATTAAGATCATTATTACGAAATAAAGAAATTTTGCTAGTTGATGAACCGACAGCAAATTTAGACAAAGAAAATAAAGAGATAATTTTCAAACTTTTAAAAACAGTTTCCAAAAACAAAACTGTAATTGTAGTTTCTCACGATATCGAAAAAGCAACTAAATACGCAGATAACATATATGATTTAGAAGCTCATAAATATTCAACACTGGTAAATTTTCAAGACAAAAAAGAATATTCAACATCTACTGTAGATTCTATTGAAATCCAGTCTGATAGTTTATGAAAATTTAAATGAAGATCTATTTTTACTATTTTAAAATCTGATTTTAAAAAAAGAATTTGACAATATCTTTTAATTTTTATTAGCCTTTTTTCTTCTGTTGTCATTATAGGTAACACTCATAATTTATTTAATAATAATTTGATAGCAGCAAAAGAAAATAAAAAGGATTTAAATTACGATCTAATTGAGGTGAAAAAAGAAGTACCTGGTATTAGTTTTAATTTTAATCCTAACGAAACTAATTCAATAATAAGCAATGAGACCAATACTGAAGAGATAAGTCTTTCGTATTCCTTAAATTTAAATGACAAATTTATACTTTTGCAAAATAATGATAAAAGTTTTTCTTTATCAGAAGAGAATACTTTACAAGTTAAAATAAGTGATTTTTCAAAAAACAGATTTATTGGAGAAAAAAACAATTTTATTGAAAATAAAAACGAAATTATACTTTCAAAAAAAGCAGCAGAAGCGCTAAATGTGGAATCATCTATAAATTCTGTTGTTAAACTAAAATTAATTAATTTAGATTTTGAAGAAGAAACCTTTGAAAAAGAATTAAAGGTTGTTGACATAAATACTAAATTAGACGCTAATGAAAGAAATTTAAATTATGTTAGTTCAGAATTAATTTTAGAAATTCAAAAATGAGTTTCAAGGAATAAAACTTGAAAAACGTCAGTTTTAAGAGATAAAAACGCTTCAAACAATTCCTTATTAGACCATGAACTAATTTTAGAAAATTCTATTGAAGATATCAAAAATAAAGAAAATTTTAAGCTTATTTACGGTAGCTTTCCGACAAAAATTGAAGAACTTTTGATATCGAATAAACTTCTTGAAACATTGGGAATTAACTGAGAAAGCGATTCTTTAGTTTTAAAAGATGGTGTTAATAATTATGTTTTTAAAATAACAGGTGTTTACGAAGATGAAAAACTAGATGTTTTTACAACTTCTGAAAACATTAATTATTTAAATTCAGTAAGTCCGAATAAAATTAACATTTATTCTGATGATACAAGAGAAATAAAAAAGAATTTCGAAAATAAAAATTTGTATGTAATTTACTCTTACAAAAACTCTTTAATTGAATCTTTCATTTCTCAAAATCGATATACTAACTCTTTACTAATTTATATAGCAATAGGAATTGTGATTGTGTCAATTTTGATTTTTCTTGTTGTTTCCAAATTTGTAAATGATTCAAAAGTAAAAGAGATAGGAATCTACAAAGTTTTAGGTTCGAAAACTTGACAGATATTTATTTATTACATTGGATCTTTGATTCCTTTTGTTTTAATATCATTTGTTTTAGTGTTAAGTTTATGTTATCCAATTCAACTAATTTTTGCAAGTTTCTTACACAGTAATAATTTAATTGTTTTTAGTTTTTGAGATAATTTACCAATTTATTTAATATCTTGATTAATTTTTAATTTAGTAATTTTAACTTTTAATTTCTTATGATTTTTAGTTCTTAATAAAAAGTCCAAAACAAAATTACTAAAAGAAGATAACGTATAAAGTTTTAATTAAAGAAAAAAAGAATTGAGCTAATATAATGATTGAAATAAAAAATTTATACAAAAAATTCGGAAAAAAAACAGTCATTGAAAATTTAGATTTAAGCATTGAGTCTAACTGCTTGTTTTTTATTGTTGGCAAATCAGGAACTGGAAAAACAACATTGTTGAATACAATCGCAGGATTTGAAAAAATCGACAATGGAACTATTAACATTTTTGACGAAAACAAACAATTGATAAATTTAGATAGAACGAAGTTTGTAGATGTAGTTTTTCAGAACTTTAATTTAATTGGAGATTTAAATGTTTTAGACAATTTAATTTTTGGTTTACAAATACTAGGCATTTCTTCTTCGGTTGACTACATTAAAAAAGTTTGTGCCGAATTTAACATTAATGAACAGCTATTGAAATCAAAAGCTAAAGATTTGTCTGGTGGAGAAAAACAAAGAGTTTCTATAGTTAGAACTTTTTTAAGAAACTCAAAATTTATCTTATTTGATGAACCCACTGGTAACTTAGATGATAAAAATACAGATATTGTCTTTGATACAATTGCTTCAATTAAAAAAGATAGAACTATAGTGATTGTTACTCATGACATAGAATCAGCTTATAAATATGGTGATTATATATATGATTTAAACAAGAAAGTTTTAACAAAAAATACTACAAAAAACGATTTACAAAGTAAGCAAGTTTTTAAAAGTAAAAACCAATATTCTAGAAGTTGAATTAATAAATGAAAATCAAACTTATTAATTTTAAAAAAAGATTTAAAAAAACGATGACTACAATTTTCAATAATTTTACTTTCGTTCATGCTTTCTCTTCTTTTTCTTGGTGGTTCAATTAATCTAGTTAATACTTCAAAAATTGTATCTAAAGAGAAAAAAATACAAACAAATTGAGATCTAAATAAAGTTTTAAAAAAATATGATGATGTTCAATTATCTTTTAATCCTATAGAAGAAGATATTATTAAATCTAATTCAATTGGCGTAAATTATCCTATTTATTTATCAGACAAGATTCGTAATAACGTTACATTGTCAAATGGAGATAAAAAAATAGAGATAAACAAATTAGACTTACAAAGTGTTAATTTTGATGAATACTCTAAAAATAGATTCAAAGGTGTTAATGGTAACTTTATAAGAGAAAAAAATGAAGTCATATTAGATGAAGAAACAATAAATAAGTTAGGTATAAACAAAAATGATTTAGGTCAAATAAAATTAAATATAAACTTTCAAGAAGAAAATAATTTAATTAATAACGAATATAATCTAACTGTAATTGATTATACTAAAGCAAATAATATCGATAAAAAAGGACATAATTACATTTCGGTACTTTTAGAAAAGGTTATTCAGAATTTTGTTCTATCTAATATCAATAAATGAAGAGTTATAAAATACAATTTAGATAAAAGCGCATATTTTAAAAACAACATTTCTATTGGTAAATATTCTGATGAAACTAAATTATTGAAAGGAAGAAAGCCAGAAAACTATGCTGAAATTGTAGTATCTAAGAAATTTTTAAAAGATACTAATTGATTGTGAAATGACGAAAATTTCTTAATTTCCAAACTAGATTTTAATTTTAAATTTAAATCTGTAGGTTATTTCGAAAGTGATGAATTTGATGTTTTACTAAGTGAAAAAGCATTCAGTTTTTTACAATCTAACTTTTTTGTTAACGGATATAATGTATTTTTAGAAAATAATCAAAATTTTAGAAATTCTACTAAAACTATTGATGATCTAATAATAGAAACTCAAAAATTATTGCTAATTGAAAAAATAAAATTTGCAAACAAAACAATACAAATTGTTTTACTATTTGCTAATTTAGCTTTGGGCTGTTTGTTCATTTTATTGATCATAATAATTACTAAAATGTTTGTTGATTCAAAAAAGAAAGAAACAGGAATTTTTAAAGCTTTAAAAGCTAATTGAAAACAAATTTTACTTTATCACTTGAGTTCGATAATTTTAATTTTGTTGCTAACGCTCTTGTTAACTTTTGTTTCGTTTTATCCAACAGAACTTATTCTTAACTCTTTAAGTGATTTAAGAGATATAATTGAAATTGACATTTTTTCATCTCTTTCAAATTACTTATTATTGTGGATAACTTATTCATTGTTTTGGATTTTTATTTACATTTTATGATTGAGTAAATACTTTTTATCTAGCACATCAAAACTGTTAAAAAATTAAATCTTATATATAAATCTTGAATCATATTACAAAACTCTGTTCAACTTACACGCTAAAGGCGTTTTTTTTTTTTTTTTTTTTTTGTATTTTAAGTAAGATGTTAATGACAAAATGTATCGCTATAGTCATTTTATTTAAATTTAATTAAAAAATACACCTTTAAAAGGTGTACCTGAAATAAAATTAATGTTATGCTTCTTGGTGTTGTTTGTTATATCTAACTAATTTTCAAACAAGATACACAATGTATGCTAAAGAAAATCAAGCAACAGCAATAATTAAAATTTCTGAGGCAATAAATACTCCTGCAAAAAATGGTAATACTTTGTTTGATTGATCTTTGTTAACTTTTGTGTATAAATCATTAAAAGTAATTGGTAAGTTGAGTGCATCTGAAATAATAAGGGCTGATACAGTAGTGAATAATGCGGCTATAATTAGCATAAATACAAGTACTAATAAATAATCTTTTTTAGTGTTTTTGTAATATTCTTTATTTTCAAAAGCTTGTTGATATTTGTTGTATCTAATAAAAGGAACAAATGAAAGCAAGTTAATTTGAGTTACTTTTTGTAAAAACATTAATTTTCAAATTAAAGATAGTGACGCAATCAATAAACTGATTAAGTTAAAGAAAAATAATGCATTATATTCAAAAACTTTTGTTTGAGTTAATCCTACAAAAGTAATTGGAAGTGTAAGTAAAAAGATTACTAAAAAAACCACACTCAACAAATCTAATGTTAAAAGTTTACTTTTTTTCATAATTGAATTTCCTTTGGTGTTGTAAGTAAATATAATTTACTTATTAAAATAATTTATAGTTTAATTATACTTTTAATTTAAATATTTTTTTAAACATTTTAACGATGTTAAAAGATCAAGAAAAAAACAAAGTGACACAATTTTTGCAATTAAAAATCTTATTCACTTTGTTCTGATTTAATTTTAGCTAAAATAGCGTCTATTTTCATTCCGTGATCAGTGACCTCATCTAAAACGAAAGTGATACTTGGAACTTTTCTTCATGATAAACTTTTAGCTAAAATACTTCTGACATATCCGGAAGCATTATTTAAAGCATCTAATCCTTTTTTAGTATTTCCTCCAAGAGATACAAATACTTTTAAATATGATAAGTCGCTAGACAATCTAGCGTCAATTACTACCGGGTCAATAATATTTACATTTGTTAAATCTCTAGAAACAATGTCAGCAACTAGTTGCATTGCTTGAGATTCTTTTCGAGATAAATTTACATTGTTCATAATTAAATTATACTTACATTTAACTTTATAAGTTAAATAATATAACGAATTTAAATGTTTAATATAATACAAATATGAGCAAAATTATTAAGTGAAGTTTTTTTAAAAGAGTTTTTTGAAATAATCCAGCTTTGCTTTGAGTTGGAGCAAATTTAGAAAAAGTTTTAAATGAAAATTTTGAGTATCAGTGACACAAACAAAGAGTTATAACTGAAGAAGAAAATGAACTTTTTGGAGATGACAATGATGAAGAAATCCCTGATTTTGATTTTGGGGAAATGCTTGAACTAGAAAATTCAAACCAAACAACTTCAATTAATAATATTGATTTAATTGCAGTGCAAAATTTTCGTAAACTCAAAGAAGGCGCTATTGATTTTTATGCTAAAAAATATAACATTCAAGCTAGCGAAATTTTCTATATTCCCACAAATTTAGAGGTAACACAAAAAGTTAATCTTACTAAAGATCTTATAAGTAATAATTCAATTAGACTAATTGTAGATGCTCATTTTGGTTATTTACATCAAGGAATTTCAGAAAAGTTTTTATATGTATCTGATTGTTTTTTATATGATAAAGAACTTGCTAAAATGTCATTATTAGGATATTCAGCTAAATCACCAATTGAAAATTTTTATAAGTTTTTTTACCTAGTTAATGTAGCTAAAAAAGAAAATTTAATTAAAGATGCCAGTTTGATAATTATTGATCCAGTTGTAAACTTACTTCGTAACACCAAGGTAAAAGAAATTAAATTTAGCGAAAGCTTTTCCGGTCACGTTGCTAAAAGCTTACCAGCAAAAAACTCTAAGCTATCATTTGCAAATAATTTTTATAGGCAAGTTTTAGCCCGAACTGGAGATTCATCTTTATTTTTAAATACGCTAAATTATGATTTAAGCTCTTTTTCTTTTTATAAAGTAGCTATTAATAAAGAATTATTACTTCCAACATTCAAAACTGATTTACTTGATGATTTACCCGAAGATTTACATAATTATCACCAAAATAAATTAAAAGATAATTTTAAAGTTCTCTTTACTGCTAAAGATAATACTAAAAGTATTACTTTTAAACCAATAAACTGATATTTTTCATTAATTGATAGAGCATATGAAAAATTTGGTGAAAATGTTGATTATAAAGCAATTAGTTTTTTTGCAACTTTAGATTTTAGTAATGAGGAAAATATTAGGATTTTAGATTATTTTGTAAGCGATACTTTAGAAATTGCTCATGCTCAAAAGCAAGAAATATTCTTTCCAAACTATCTTATGAGTAATGAGGAAAAATTAGCTATTTTAACTTATGTGTATGGAATTGAACAATGAAACATATCAAAAACTTTCTTTGGAGCTTTAAAATTAAAATACACCAAATATGAAGACATTCAAAAAGCCGCTCAATTATCATGCAATCTTGTTAATTTTTTCAATGTAGGTGTGTTAAACGTAATTAAATCATTGCATGTGAAAAATAAACGGGTAATTTGATATGACTATGAAGGTTTTTCGGATTTATTTCCAATTTTAGATACATCTAAATCATATGAACAAATTGTTTCTCAAGTGTCTATTATTGAAACAATTAATGGAGAGCAAACAAATATTAATAATTATGTAGTTGATACCAAAAATGTATCACTAAAAGACTTAGTAAAATTAATTCAAATCATTTATTCAAATCATGCAGATTTGTTTGTAGTATATAACAAAACATACGAAAATACACGTAATTCAGAAATATACAATTTGGTTCAAACCCAAATTCAGAACAATCCAAACGGAGAATTTGCTAAATGATTTGCTAGCGAAAATCTAACTTTAGATCTTTTTAAACAAATGATTTGACACATTAACAATCACACAATTGATTTATATGATTGTTTTAAATACCGTAATTTAATTAAAAACTCTCCTGAATATGCAAGTGATGATAATTTGCTTTCTTTTAAAGTTGAAAATTCAAAAATCATTTCAACTCAAGATGTCAAAAAAATCAATGTGGATTTAAAATATAAAACTTTCGTTTTTCTTGATAAGTTATTATTACAAGGATCAATTAAAAAAGTTGAGAAATTCATCACTTACCACAAGCTTAATCTTAAAACCTTAATTACACCTTATTCAGAATTAGTAATTCAAAAAGGAACAATGGCCATGAATGAAGCGATGTTGCGTTATCATGATTTCACTGGCGATTCAAATTGAAAACAAATTGAGCACAACTTAAAGTTATATTGTGAAAATGATGTTCGTGCCATGATTATGGTATATGAGTTTGTTATGGAACTTGTTCGAAGTGTTTTTCCGGAAATTGATACTTATGAATATCAAATGGAAAATGAAAATTTCTACTACAATATAGAAAATAATAAATTAATAATTAAAAGGATAAACAATGAATAAAACACAATTTAAACATAGATTAGTTGAATATATGGAACTAGAAGGTATGTCTAGATATGAAGAGCCAGTTGTACAAGCTCTCAAAAAGAATGTTGATAATAATGCTTTTGAATTTTCTAGAGATAATTTTGGTTCATTAATTATGCATAAAAAATCAAAAAATCCCAATGCGCCTAAAGTAATGATTGCCGCTCACATGGATGAAGTTGGTTACATCGTTAGAGATATTCATGAAAAAGGACAAATTTTACTTTCTCCTGTTGGTGGAATATGACCTTCTGTGGTAATTGGAACTAAAGCTAAATTAGTTAATTCTCTTGATGAAGAATTTTACGGAGTTTTTGGTCACACATCAATTCATATCATGAAAGCTGAAGAAGTTTCAAAAGCGATCACTAATAATGATTTATACGCAGATTTTGGGTTTAAAAACAAACAAGAAGCTCTAGATAATCACGTTGAAGTTGGAAATAGAGTTTACATGTCTGGTGAAACTATTTATTTTAAAAACGAAGATTTAATTGGTGGTAAAGCCATGGATAATCGTGCAGGAGTTACTGTGCTAGATTATGTAGCTTCACAAGTAAAGGACTTAGACTTAGACATAGATTTATATTTAGTTGGCACTGTCCAAGAAGAAGTTGGAACTAGAGGAGCTAAAACTTCAGTTACTTTAGTTAATCCTCAAGTGGCAATAGCTTTAGATACCACTTCTTCTCACGACACAATTAACACTATTGCAGGAACTACTAAATTATTTGCTGGAGCTGCACTAAGAATTAAAGATGGCGGAACCTTTATGGATCCTAAATTAGTTGATTTTATGAGTCAAACAGCCAAAAAACACAACATTAAAGCTTACAAATTTGTAGCTATGGGTGGTGGAACTGATGCTCATGAACTTCAATATGCTAAAGGAGGAGCCGCTACTTTAACTATTTCGTTGCCTCAAAGATATTTACACAGTCCAATTGGAGTATGTTCAATTTCAGATTTAATGGCGGCTGGAGATTTACTTGTTAACTTTTTAAAAGACTTTAACGAAAAAGAATATCGAAAAATGCAATACAAATAAGCTACTGCGTAATTATTGCTAATGTGTTAAAATTTAATTACTTATAATTAATTATTACAAAGGAGTAGAACTTATGCTTGAATTTACAGCGGCTACATTTTCAATTATGATTATTGGAATTATCTTAGGAGTAGCTCTTATTACTGCTTTGGTCACTTTTTTCCTTGCTAGAAGAATGTTTGAAAAGCAAATTAAAGAAAATCCACCTGTTTCTGAAAAAATGATTCGTGTAATGTTTAAACAAATGGGAAGAACAGCTTCAGAAACACAAATTAGACAAATTATGCGTTCAATGCAAAACGCAAAATACGATAAAAACAAATAAACAAATACAAAGTAGGTACAAATGGATCAGTTAAAACACTGATTAAGGAAACATTGGTTTTTACAACATTTTAAAAACTTTTTTAACTTAATTAGTAATTTTAAAAATAATCTATCAAAACTCAAATACTTGTTATTTGTTTATTTTTTAATTGTACTTGTTTCAACGTTGCTGTTATATGCACCTTTTACACAAAATGATTTAGATCCTATCACTGGAGATAAGGTAACAAAACTTTCATTTGTTGATGCACTTTTTACTGCCTCAAGTGCTTTCAGTGATACAGGTTTAACAGTTAAATCCACCTTTGCACAATTTAATGTCTTTGGACAAGCAATTATTGCAATTTTAATTTTTGCTGGTGGTATTGGTGTTTTTGCCCTAAAGTTATTTATTTTCAATTTTATTTTTAGACGCAAAAGCATTTCGCTTGGAGAAACAAAATTAATTCAATCTGAACGTGGTGGCGAAGATTCGGCTCGAGTGGTTAAACTTGTTATTGTTTCGGTTAAATTTTTACTTGTTGTTACGTTAATTTTCAGTGCGATTTTATCAATTTATTTTTATTTTGCTGATGATGCATCAGCTACAGCTGGAATTAAAGCTTTCTTAAGGGAACAATATCCAAACTTACCTGAAAATAAATTGGCTTATATAAGCCCTAAAAACAATATTGAAATGGCGATTCGCTTTGGTTTTTTTCACACCATTTCAGCTATTAATAATGCTGGATTTGATATTATTTCAAATAATTCATTAATGCCTTATTATAGTGATTACTTCCTACAAATATGCTTTATTATTTTGTTTGTAATTGGTGGATTAGGTTATCCAGTTATTTACGATTTAAGATGTTGACTTAAGCATAAATTAACTAAACAAAAAGGTGAATACAACTTAACTTTATTTACTAAATTATCCTTAATTGTGTACTTTCTTGTATTTGCTTTTGGTTTTATTGTGACACTTATTTTTGAAATTATTTCTAAAGATATGAACACCATTTGAAACAAATACTATTTCAAAAAAAGTGAACTTCAACATTTTGATTCGTATCGTTTGTGACTTTTTAATGGTAGCTTATCACTAAGTGAAAATTGAGAAGCTCATCAATGAAAAACACCTATAATAAATGGCTCTCAAAATGATTATCGGTTTTTAAGTTCTGAAGAAATTATTACAATAAAAAACAATTTAACACCAATTTTACAGCGCGGACAAATGTATGGTAATGCCTTCCAAAAAGTTTTTGCCATCTTATTTATTAGTTTATCAACTAGAAGTGCTGGGTTTTCAACTTCTTCACTGAGTGATTTTACCTTCAATAGTTACATTACATATTCAATTATGATGTTCATAGGGGCTGCTCCTTCAAGTACTGGTGGAGGAATTAGAACTACTACTTTTGCATTAATTCTTTTAGGAATTGTTTCGACTTTTAGAGGAGATCGCAAAACTAGATTATTTAGACGCTCAATTAGTCGAGACAATACATTTAATGCACTACAAGTATTTTTAATTAGTTTGTCTTTAGTTATAGTTGCAACTATGATTTGTGTCACTTCTTTTGATGTGTACTCACATGGAGGTTTAAATACCGCTGGTTCTTTAACAAAAGATAATGTCTTATTACAAAATCCCGAGACTTATCGTCTTGAACAGATTGTTTTTGAAATTTGTAGCGCCTTTGGAACTACTGGACTTTCTTTAGGGATTACTCCTGGACTTAATGTAGGTTCAAAAATTGCCTTAACAATTGTCATGTTTATTGGACAATTTGGAATTAGTTCATTGCTTTTTGTATGAAAACGTAAAAAAAGATACAATACATATTATGAATACATCGAAGAAGATGTAGCGATAGGATAATTTATGGGAATTAAATATAAAAATGATATTGCTGTAATTGGAACAGGACGCTTTGGTAGAGCTGTTATTGATCAATTAATTATTATGAATAAAAGCATTTTGGTTATAGACAAAGATGAAGAATCGGCACGAAATTTTGTTGATGATGTTCAAAGAGTGGTTATTGCTGATGCAGCAGAAGTTAAAGCTCTTAAAGGGATTGGAATTGAACAAATTGAAACAGTTGTTGTTGCTGTTCCAGATAACATTGAAATTGTTGCTGCGCTTCAAGAATTGGGTGTGAAAAACATTATTGTAAGAGCCATTAACGAGCGTCATGCTAGAGTTTTAAAACAAATTGGAGTTAATGTAATTATTCGTCCTGAACATGAAGCAGGAATTAGAACGGCTTTAATTGCTGGAAACAGAAACTTTATTGATTACAGCGAGAATTTGCAAGAATTAGGTGATAATTTCGTTTTAGGAACAACTAAAGTATTAAGTCCTAAATATAGTGATAAAAAATTAAAAGACCTTAATTTTAATAAATTTGGAGTAACTGTTGTTTTAATTAAAAGAAATGCTGTACCTATTCGTCCTCAAGGAGATACTATTTTGAAAAAAGAAGACTTAGTAACTTTAATTGGTGAGGTTGCTGACGTTACAGATATTTTTAAAAAACTCAATGAAACTAATTAATTTAGCTCACAAATTGTGAGTTTTTTATCGATTTAATATATATATATATATATAAAAGTATAATTTAGACAAGGAGAACAATGTCAAAAAAATTATTTAGAACTTTATTTTTAACTACAACATCGCTTTCGAGCGTTTTTGTAGCCGCTCAGTGTTCAACAAACAATCCTGAACCTAAAAAACCCGAACCTGAAGTTACACCAGCTAAACCTACTGATGACAATAGTACCAATAATGATTCATCACAAGCTGTTTCAAATATTAACTTTGAACGTTTTAATAGCGAAATTATTGAATCAGCTACTAATGAATATCCAAGTGTTTTTGTATCTAGAAACGCTTCACAGTTTTTCATTTCAAGTTTTATTCAACTTGTTGCCCAATTACAATTAATTAACAAGCAAGAAACAAAACGACCTTACAATGATGTTATTTACTTAATTGATACAGATGTCAACTCATATGCAAAAACTTTAAACAAAGAGCCTCAACGTTTTAATTTTGAATCTTTACTAGCAAAATATCAAGATGTAGCTTTAAGAAATTACAATGCTGAATATAACAGTGAAAATGGTCAATTATTACTTTCAGATCACACTAAATATTTGAACAATTTTAACTTCGTAGGATATTCAATTTTTCCACGTAAATTAGATGAACTTAAAGCTTATTTAAAACCATATTTAGATAAAGGGGTATCGCTTTTTGATTTTTACATTCCAGATATTTCCTTTACAGCAATGGATAAAAACACTCGTGATTTCATTTTAAAACACGCAAACAAAATTGTTATTTTAAGTGACGGAAATGCTCAGCCATATCGTTTTATTAATGACAATTACATTAAATGAGTTAAAGGACAAACAACTCACTACACAAAAGAAGAATTACTCAAAGCATGAGATTCATTAAAAACTGATAATCCAACTGAAATTGATTATCACTACTTTTACACTTTAGATGAAAAATTCAGAATCTACAACTTATCTGGAGATTATGATGCATTCTTTAATAAAGACTTAGAAGAAAATGGATTTTCATGAGCTAAATTAAACATTTATGATTATCCTCTTAATTACACTCAAGTGGCTAAAAATATTCCGCAATTAAATGAGAAAGAATTTTTAACTGATTACAATAAATTAATTAACTTAGAAAATAAAAAATTGGAAGATTTAATTGTTTACGGAAAAGAAAATTTAGATAAAAGTAAAAAGAATTTAGTTTTCATTGGATCAAGTTTATTTAGAAAATTTGCTGATGGAACTTGAAGAATCAAAACTGATACTCAATCTAGAAATGAACTTCATGCTTATTTTGATAAGATTATGAAACTTTACCCTCCTTCAGAATATAACTACTTATATAAATTACACCCTGTTTACAAAGGAACTGATGCACTTGAGTACATTAAAGAATTTACAAATAATCATGAATCCAATGCAATTATTTTAGATCCTTCTGTATCATGAGAAAATATGTTAGCTCTTGATATGCAAGAGCTTCAATCAAACAATTCTTTACTTTTTGATAAAGATGATTTCAAAAACAACACTTCTAAAACCAAATTGTTTGGAATTCAACCAACTTCAACAGTGTTGCTCTCAACTTTAGTAATGTTACAAGCGCAATTTAACATTTCACTTGAACAAGCTAAATTGTTTGTAGATCCTAAAAACTTCCCTCTTTCAGATAACTTTAACATTATTAAAAGAGACTTCCACTACAAAGGAACTCAAGGTCAAACAGCCAATAGAAAAGAGTTATATGAAGTTTACAAACACTTCATTGACACTGGATTATTCCCTGCTTTAGATGAATTCCCAGCCATGAGTGAATTCTTAAAAACCAACAACTAGTTGAAAATATTTTAAAATCAAAAATAAGATTTTCTTTATTAGATCTTATTTTTTTTTTTTTTTTTTTTTGAATCAATATTGCTTACGAAAACCACAAAAATTGGTGTTAAAACTGTATTTGTTTCCCCTTTTTTATATATTTATATATATAAAAAAATCTATTATAATAAACTAAAACATTATAAAAATGTGATTTTTCAAAGATATTTGAGGTAAATTTATGAGAAAAAATAACAAGTTATTCAAAGCAACTGCAGTTACCGCAGGTGTTACTGGTGCAATTGGTTTAGTATCAATTGGAATTATGTTATCACTACATAACAATTACAAAACACCATATAACCAAACTTATTACTTTATGGAACTTAAAAACGAAGCGGAAAAGACTCAAAAAAGACTTGAGTCTCTTTCTGATGAACAAAAACAAAGTGATTTAGTTTCACAATTAAACAAAGAAATTGATTATGCCAATCAACTTTTAAAAAATGAAGATTCAAGTATTGCTTTAATGTTGCAACAAAGAAACAAACTTAGAACTCAAACCCCTAAAACTTTACTTATGGTTTCTACTGATTTAGAAACTTTAAAAAATTTGGTTAATGAATATGCAGCTTTAGTTAAAGAAGTTGATTTTCAAAATTCTGTGTCAAGCCTAAGAACAAATGCTCTTAGATCTTTAGAGTCTTCATTAAATGAAAAAGAAAAACACTTAAATACATTTTTTGAGTTAATAGATCCGTTAATTAAGCAACAAAATGATTTTTCTTTTGCATTAGAAACCAAAATTTGAACAAATCATGAAGCTATTGTTAAAGACAACTCTGCATTATTGAACGCTCAAGAAAAAACCGCATTACTTTCTGCGATTGAACAAATTTTTCATTTATTAGCTCAACCAACATATTCTAAAGATGCTCTTGTAGAATATGAAAACCTTTATGATGAGATCATTGAAAAACTAAGTGCTAAACAAAAAGAGCAAAATGTTAACTTGCAACAGTTTTTAGAAAATGTTACTAGAGTTAAAAAAGAAATTGATCTTATCGATTTAGATGAAGTTCTTAAAGGCAAAATCAACAATCAAATTGATAATTATAAAAACATAGCTTTAAATCCTGAAGCAACTTTAGCAACAACAAAAACTCAAGAGCTAAGTTATTTAAATGATTTAGTTAATAATGAATTAAAAGTAGCCACACAAGAAAATGATGATACCAATAAATTGGCAAATGAACTTGAAAACCTTTTAAATACAATTGGTGCTAATACTCAAAATGAGAATTTAAATCACTTAATTACCCTCCAAAAAGATTTAATCAAACCTTCTTCAAATGAAGATAAGTTTTCATTGTTGAACAAAATGGTTCAAGCCAATAATTTAGTTTCAGTTTTAAATGCTGTTGGTGAATTAACTTCAAATATCCAAAATCAAATCAAAGAAAATTTACAAGCAAAAAATCTAACTCAAGAAAGCGCTAATAACCTTAATCAAGCCCTTAATGATGTTTTAAATGCTCAATATTCAGACATTAACCAGTATCTTGTTGAATTAACTAAAATTTATAACAATGTTTATGACAATTCTCTTTTAAGTTCTGTTTTCAAAAACGCTCTTACAAAGTTAAGTGAACAAGTATTGGATTCACAACAAAATGGATTAAATGTAAATCAAGCTAAACTTGTGCAAATTTCAACTCAAATTAGCCAATTGCTCACAAGTGCTAATGAAGCAATTAAATTAAATGATGCATTACGGGTTTTAACTAATGAACTCAGAGAAATTAATCGTGAGGAATTAAGAAATTGAGTTGCTTTAGCAAACGAAATTATTGTATCTGACAATTCTGTAGAGCAAGCAATTAAAGATCGTTTAAGTTTCTTAAATTCTCAATCTAACCAATTAACTCCACAAAATTCAACTGCAATTAGAGATGAATTGCAATATTTAATTGCCCAATATCGTCAAGAACTTGAAAAAGCTAACATTGATGCAGATTACAAGAAAACTTTATTAAAACACTCAAATACCAATGATAAATTATTAGAAGCTTTTGGTGGTGAAGAAGGAATTAAAAATTCTCCTTTTGGAACCAAATTATTAGCTCAAAGCAATGAATTAAAAAAACAAGCTCAATTAATTGCTTTAAATCCAAATTTAAGTGCTGAAGAAAAAGCATCTAAATTAGCTGACATTCGTAGAAAATTAGACAATATTGCTAACAATGCCGAAAAATTCAAAAAACTCGAAGAAGCAGTTGCTAAAGGTGATGAAGCTATTGAATCTTCAAAAGATAACAAGTCAGAACAAGCTTACTTGCAAAAAGAAGCTAATAAAATTCGCGACACTAAAGAAAAAGCTTTAAAAACCTTAGAAAACGCCGGAGATGCCGCTGATGTGGATGCTTTAATTGATCAAATGAACGATGATGAGCGCGCTTATCGTGAAAAACAAGCTGAATTCCAATCAACTCATGCTTTAGCTGAAGATTTTAAAACCATCAATGATGAATTTGCTCCTTATATGATTGGTGGGCAACCAACCCCAACTCAGCAAAAATTTCTAGATAAACTAACAGAATATCAAAATCAGTTAGCCGATTCGAATTTAAGTGATGAACAAAGAAATGCAATTAATGAAAAAGTTAAAAATTTAATCGCAATTGTTCACATTTCGAAAGAATTAGAAGTAAAAAACAATAATTTAAAAACTTTAGTTCAAGAAACTCAATCAGAAAATTTTGGATCATTTAAACCTCAAGCAGAATATGATAAAACAACAGCATTAAATAATGAAATTGATGCATTCTTAGAAAATATTTTAGATTCTAATGTTACTGAAGAACAAATTCAAGCCAACATTGACAAAGTGGATAAACAATATGTTGATTTATCATTAAAAGTTTCAGTTGCTTTATTGCAAAAAACTAACGCTGATATTCAAAGCAATAAATTCACTGATGCTTCATTACTTAACATATCTCCATACACTGAAATTAACGCATCTTTAGAAACTCTTAATCAAAAAACTCAAGAATTAATCAATAAAGAAGATAAAACTCAAGCTCAAGTTAATGAACTTGAAGGAGAATTAAGAAAATATAGAGCATTAGCTGTTTCTTTACATGCTGCTGGAGCAAAATTAGCAACTATTGATAAAGATACTTATCCACAAACATACAAAAACTTACTTAATTCAATTTTAAGCCATCCAGATAATGGTAATGCGGATGAACCAACAAACTCACTAATTAACTTTGGTGATTCTTTAAGTGTCATCGCATTAAAAAACAGAGCTTTAACTCTTGAATTGCAAAAAGTTGAAAACCGTCAAGCTGTAGAAGACAACATTAAAACCTTAGAACAAGTTTACACCGCAGATCACCGTAATCGTGCTATTTTTGATGATGCAATTGCAATTTATGATGCCACTGTAGCAGAATATAAAGTTAAATTAGGTGAATTTTATAGCTCAAGAAATGTTCTAGGAACATTAAGAGATGAAATTGAAGTGTACACTAACCGTGAAAAAGCTAAACGTGATGATATCCAAGCTCAGTGAGATGCTGCTATCGCAAGAAAAGCTAATTTAGTTAAAGAATACAATGCTCGTAAAGAAAATGCAAACTTAGCAAGTATTCCTAACACTCAAAAAGTTTTTGATGATTTTGATGCATTAGTAAATAAAACAAATGATGCAGGTAAATTTGTCACCTTAACTTCAGAGTTAATTGACTTTCTTAAACAAGTGCCTCTTGGATATGCAAAAGATTTATACAATGCTTCTTATGAAGAAACATTAACTAAAATTAATGAATTAAAACCTTACGCAGAACAATTAAATAATGACATTAGCACCAATATTGTTAGTGCTTTAACTCAAATGATTGTTAAATGAAAAGAAACAGTCAATGCTGTTGACAATCCAGAACAAATTTCATTCATTAGAACTGCAAGAAATAAACTCTCAGCTTTAAATACTTTAGTTGCTCAACAAAAAGCTGTTTTTGATTACTTAATTTCTGACGAAGGTAAAAATCAAAGTAATAGTAACGATCAAGATAATCAATTATCAATTCAAGAAATTAATGATGCGTTAAGACAATATTATCCAACTAGAAATAATGAAGCTGATTTGTTAAATGTTTCTTCTGATGAAATCATTGAGGATAGAAATAATTTAAGAGAAGTATTTGTTAATAATGTTTCACTTTCAGCTGCAAGAACTGCTCAAATAAACGAAATTGAAGAATACAAAAAACAAATTCAAAGTAAAAAAGATGCCACAAGTGATGCTGAGTCTCAAAAACTTTATCAAGCTATTTTAGATAAATTAGATTCGTTAATTACCCAAACTAGAGCAGTTCAAGCCAAAAGTGAATTATCACCAATTGCTACTGAGTTAAGAAGTATCCAATTTAGAGAAGCTGATTTAAATCAGTTAGCTTTAAAAGTATCTGAAGTTAAAACATTTGTAAATGGTGAAAATGTAACTGATGATAGAACTGGTCAAAAAACTATTTTAGAGAATTTAAAAAATGCTTATGAAAGCTACTACAATGATTATCTTTCACTTTCTTCACAAGATATTAGTGAAAAAGAAAGAGAACTCGAACAACTTCAAGACTTATACAACAAATTCAAATTTGTATATCAATTAGTAATTGATACAAAAGATTTAATTCCAGCTCAATATGTAAACGGAACAGGAACTCAAGGAACACCTGAAGAAAAAAGAACTCAATTTGTAAGTTACATTGACGCACTTTTACAAAGATTAAATGATAACTACTCAGAACAAATTATTATTTCATCAGTTGAATCAACAGTGCCTTCAATTACTCGTTTAATTAATTTACACAATGAAAAAATTACAAAATATAACCAAATTAAAGAAGATAATTCATACAGTGACTTCCAATACAATTCTCTAGGTGAAGAGAAAAAACACAACTACGGATTTAATGATGATTTATTGCCTTTAGGAGACTTTATTTTAGAAAGTATTCCAACAAACGGAACCACTTCATTACAAATCAACAACACTTTATATCCTAATTTAGATTCTAAATTTAATCAAAGAGTGGAATTATACAACACCAGAAAACAAGCTTTAGATACCATTTATAAAACATCAGATCAAGAAGCTGAAAAAGGATATAAAGTTAAAGAAATTGAAAGTCTTTATAGCTCTGGTACCCAAAACATTGATCCAAAATATAGTGATTTAGCTACTAAAGCCGATGAATTCTTCCATGCAAAAGCTTTAGCAATTGCAAGTGCAACTAAAGCAGTAACAATTGAAGACCAAATCAATGAAGTTGTTGAAATTGACAGTTTATTTGGAAAATACAAACAAATTGCGGAATGAATTGCAACTGCACAAACTAAAATCGCTGAAGTTGAATCTTCATCTGATCCAATTAAAGGTGATACAAACGTTGTTGCATCATTAAATAAATTAAAAGAAGAAATTGCAAAAGGTAAAGAATATTACTATTCTCAAAAAGATTCTTTAGAACTTGATAACAATATTTTCTTCTTAGAAACATATCTTGCTAGATTAGAATTAGCTTTTGCCGTAGCTAGTGCTATTTCAACATTAGATAACTTTAATACCACTGAAGGTGAAGAAGAGTTCTTAACTGATGATGCAAAAGCCCCACTTAGAAAAATTATCAATAAACCATTTACTGAATTAGCTGAAAATCCAACACTAGAAACAAAAGAAAATTACGAAAGATTACTTCAAATTTATGTAAATGGATCTTCAATTGAATCTTATGGTACAGCATTTAGAAATTCTAAGAGATTGCAATCAATTATTTATAAAGCAAACCAATACTTACAATCTTATAAAACTCAATTAGCAAGCAATCCAAATTACGAGCCTGAAAACATCAAGACTTTATACACTCAATTAGAAACAAAAATTAGTGAAGGTACAACTGCATTAAATAATATGCAAAACGATGAAAACGTAAAACTTGCTGCTACAAGTGCGATTTCAAACTCAAACACTGGAGTTTTAGATTTAATTCTTGCAGCTAAACGTGCTCAAATTCAAGCATTATTAAGAAAAAATTCTTCACTTAACAAATATCTTTCAGGTCATTACCCTAGAGTTGAATTCTCTCCAAAATTGAGTGACTATGAACAAGTAGCTTTAACAGATATTAGAAGTTTAGATCTTTCTACACCACAAAATCTTGTTGAAAGTAATGCAAAAATTAAAGCTGCAGAAGATAAATATGATCAGCAAACATTAGCCATTTATAAATGAGAAGCTAATAAATATAATTCATATAAAGACAAATTTGATAGATACTACAATTTCTTAAACGCACAAAATACAAATGGAGTAAGCAAAGAACTTATTCTTAAATCTTCCGGAATTACTCAAGGTGATTTAGATGAATATGCCGCAGTGATCACTCCTGCTGCTGAGGATTCTTTAAGAACTAATGCAAAAACATATGTTGAAAAACTTTCTGAAAGCGATGAACAATTAAAATCTTGACTTGAATCAAACACTGAAGACATTCTTAGAACACTTTCTAGTGTAGCAAGTGAGCTTGAAGGATTTTATGATAATTTAATTGGTATTAAATCTGTTCCAGTGATTTTAATTGGAGTTACTCAATATGATCGTTTAAAAAACACTCTTACAGATGATTCTTCCTCACAAAACGTTCGTTATGCAATTAAAGCAATTGGTAAAGAAAATGATTTAAACTCAAAATTAGAAGCATTTCTAGGTGCTGCTAGTGCTATGAATCAAATTCCAAGTAGAAATCTTAAAAATGATAATGATGAATCTACTTTAAAATTCAACACATCAACACCTGAAAATGTCAAAACAGCAAGACAAGAATATTTTGATAAATATAAACAAACAATTGTTGAAATGGCATCTGCCAAAATGAAACTTGATTCACTTATTTTTGGTGATAGTGATGCAGATGGAAATACTTTAATTAAAACACTTCACAATTATGTTGAGGGTTCTGACTCATATGAAGGAAGAGCAAACGTTAATAATGTTTTAAAACATCTTGCATCTAGTGCTCAAAATGCTGAGAGTTTAAGTGCGGAAAACGACAAATTCGCTGTTGTAAAAAATGAATACGAAAAAGTTTCAACACCAACAATAAGATTTGAAAATCAAATGGATCACTTAAGTAAAGAAACATCAGGTATTTTTGATATTTATAGTGCTTTAACAAAAGGTTATGATAGAGCATTAACATTACATAATTGATTAAGTGTTCAAAATAATGCTGAATTGTTCTTTGAATATTTAACTCGTTCAACAAATTATGTGTTAAATTATGCAGATATTTCTCCAAAATCAACTACATCTGGGGAAGTGTTTGAGAACTTAATTGAAAATGACTCAAACATTACCGAAGAAGACATCACAATTCAAGGCACAACTTATAAAGCTAAAAAATTAAATTCATACTTTAATTCTGACGGAACAGGAACAATAGGAAATCTTTTTGATAAATTTAATATCCTTAAAGGTTCTGAATCAATTTTTAACACAGATAATGTTGAAGTGTTTGTATATAAATCAACAGCAGAAAATTCAAAATATATTAGATTAAGACTTACTTCTGATCCAAGTGTTAAAAGAGGGTTTGTAAACTTGTATATAAGATATAAAAAACCAGCAAGTGTAACAGCTCAAAATTCTGCTTTCTCAACTGTAGATAGTTTTGGCATAAAATTTGAAAATGTTGGGATTTCATTTAAAACATTAGACAACTTTATAATTCACAAAGAAAATATTAGAAATTCTCAATCACTTATGCAACCTTTATTTACAGCTCAAGAAGCTGGATGAAATAACTTGCAAGCTCCTGTATCTCTTATGGGTAGTTTTGTAAAATATTCAGCTTTAGATGCCCTTGTTAATGATAGATATTATTTCACTGAGTCACTAAATGAAGATATGGATGCTGAGCCAAGTCAAAATACAACAAGTTCAAAAAACTTTAGAATTAAAGTAAAACTATCATCCGCTTACAAAGGATACACTCAAACTGGAGATAAAATCTTCTGAAAAACACTAAACCCTAATGTTGCTTCAGATAAAAGTATTCAGTACCAAAATGACGATAGGTACTTTAATGGAACTGTTGCTCCAAGTAATAGAAATACATATAACTACAATACAACTTGAAGATACTTTTACAATGCAGCAACTGATGAAGGAAAAACATTATTGTTCTTACCATTAGTAATTGGAGTTCCAGTTCGTAGCTCAAATGATGAAGAAGCTATTATGGTAATAAGTTGACAAATTCTTACTAGATTTGATAAAAATAGAACATCAAATTCACAGAATATTTCATTGGGTGATAATGATGTTTTAAGACATGTATATTTCTTTAAACGGTCAACAGCAGGAATGACTAATGCATCCACAAACACTGCCGAAAAATTCTATGATTATGTAATGAATAGAATTAGATATCGTGATTTAGTAGGTCTTACATTCAATGATTTAAGAAATTCTGGTTTATGAAATGCCGATTCAAATATTGTTAAAGATGATGCAAATTCTGGAAAAGGTGGTGTAGGATACGAAGATTTCTACACAGCAATTGGAGAAAATGGAAGATTTGATATTAATTTCAAATTACATTAATTAAGGAGAAAAGATGATTAAAATAAAAAACAAAAAAGCATTAAAAAAATCGCTGATTATTACCGCTGCAGTTACTGCACCTTTAGTGGCAGGACTTGGAGCTACCTTGTTTGCAATCCACAGCAAAGAAGCTGTGAATGTTTCAACAGTTTATGATAACTTAGTTGAAGGAGAAACATTATTTAGATTATATTCTCCTTATATTGAAGTATCAAAAGATGACAAACAAAAAGTTGTTGACTCATACAAACAAGCTCGTGCTGATTGAAATTCTCCAGACAAAACTCTTCAAGAAAAATTAATATCATTAGATAAAGCACAACAAATCGCTTTAAACTTTTACATTCAAACAATTGATAACCAAAACTTCCAAAAAAATGATCCAGCGATATTTTGAAATAAAATTTTAACAAACCAAGAAAACAGAATTCGTGAACTTGATTTAAAAGAACAACTTACTCAGCTTAAAGAAGATCATTCAGTGAAATTTTTTGCTGAATTACACACTTTAAGTTCTGAAGAAAAAGTTAATTACTTAAATTCAATTGCAAACGAAGTTTCAAAACTTGTTGTAAATCAAAATGAATTAATCAATCCATTCATTGAATTGATGCAACAAGCGTCTCAAAAAGCAGATCAAATACCTTTTGATGGTCTTAAAAACGATCTAGTAGAATCGCTTTCTCCTTTATACTCAAGAATTATTAACGCTAACTTTAGACTTAATGAAGTGGAAATTGCTTCACAAACCACAATTAAAGAACAAAATAAATTGGATGAAATTTTGACTTCATCTCAAAGTGAGATAAATGAAATTAACGAATATCTTAATTTAATTGTTCCTCATATTAATAACGCCGCATTTACAAATGAACAAAAACAAAGAGTTCAAGAATTTGTAAATACTACTAAAAACAATTTATCTCAAGCTTTAACCAAAGCTGATTTAAACCAAATTCGTAATGCAGTTGTTACCTTTTATCAACAAATTTCTGATTCGCAAAAAAGTGTTTCAGAAATTAAACAAGTTGTGAGCCAATTACACGAATATATTAATGAATTTGATGACTCTTTAGTTTCATACAAAAATAATTTAAATACTCAAGTTGATCAAGTATTGACTATTTCAGATCATAATCAACTTATTTTAGCTAAAGCTAAATTATTTAGCAATTATTACTCAGTTAAATATGCTAATACTTTAATTGAAGAACTTAAATTAAAAGCAAACGAGTATTACAATAATAATTTGATTTCAAACAATAAAGTAGTTGTTATCAAATCGAATTTAGATACTTTAGTTAACAAAAAGCTTTCACCAACTGAATTAGCTTCTCAAGTTTACAAATTCTATAATTCTCAAATAAATGAACTTGAAACTTTAGAAGTAATTAATAAAGAATTACAATTACTTCAAGCTCAAAGTGATGAAGTTGCTAATTTGAAATTCACCACTGATGAAATCAAAAACAAATTATCTAAATTAAGCACTCAAATTGCCAAGACATATTCAAATGATGTTTCAACTGCATATTTACTACCAATTAAAAAAGAATTAAATGAATCGCTTAGACTAATTTTTAAGGATAATTTAAAACAATTAATTAGTCAAATGGACGATTTCATTAAAGAGCTTACTCAAGTAAATGATCCTGAAAATACTAAAATTGTCAATGAAGCTCAAGCATTAAATCAAGAATCTTTACCAATGGTTCGTGATTTTGACCCTGTTCCTACAGCTGATTTAATTGCTCAAATTAAAAAATATAATTTTAGATTGCAAAACTTAATTAATGCTAAAAAACAATCCCAAGCAGAAGAATTATCAAACTTTACTGATAATTATTTAGGTGTGCTTTTTGGTGGTGATGATCCAAGTTATGTTCCAACCAAAAAAGAACAAGCTAGAATCGATTTATATAACAATTACAAAAATCGTTTAGACGAGTTAAGAGATTTAATTAACAACGGAAACGGTGATCCTGCAGTTGCTGATGAAATTGCCTTTTTAACAGATAAATTAAAAAAATTAACTGACACAGGAAATAAATTTAGAGAATTATCAAATCTAGAAAAACAAGCTCAAGAAACAAACGATAGAGTTAAAAACGGACCTCATTCTACAATTTTAAAACCATACACAGATAAAATTGATTCTATTCGTAGTGAATTAGATGCTCTTTATGCTAACCCTGATGCAACTAATGAACAAATTCAAGATGCTATTGATCGTTTAAATCAAGCAATTAAAGATTTAGAACATTCTGAAATTGAAAATCTTTTAAATGAAAAAATCAAAAATCTTAAATCCAAAATTGATCAATACTATCCAAATGATAAAACATCTCCAGGAGCTCAAGCTTTATTAAAAGAATATGAACAACTTCTTAATGAAACTAAAAATACCGATAATTTAAATCAAACTAATGATTTAGTTAATCGAGTAGATAAGTTAAATGATCTTGTTGGTCCAGTATTTGATTTAGAAGTTCAAAAACAAAAACTCCGTGACATTATTGGAGAAAAAAATAGTGCCAAATATAAAGGTAATAAAACCGAAAATGCAATTGTAAATGCAAACGAAGAAATTGAATATGCAGATAAATTAATTGCAGATTTAAATTCACCTGAAACTATTCCAAATACAGCTGCTTTTGAAAGCGAAAAAACCCAACTTTACAATCGAGGAGAAGAAATTCTCTTAGCTTACGAACAAGATAGAATTGAAAAATTAAACCAACAAATTCAAGCAACTAGTGTAGAAGGAGAAGCAACTACATTAGATAACTATCGTGGTACATTATCAAGAGTTAACAGCTTTGCATCACTTCGGAAAAATGAAGCAGATTTTGATGTTGCTAAAGCCGCTGGAGATAAGCTTGAAAAACTAGCTAATTTAGCTCAAGCATCTCATGATTTATTAGAGTTATTCAATGTATACAATGATGAAGTGCATGCAACTATTGCTGGATACATTACTAACAAATTACAAGAACATAATATTTTAGTTTCTGATGAGGATGATCGTATTGATGCTAAAGTAGAAGCGCTTAAAGAAGCTAAAAGAGTTGTTGATGCTAAGAAAAAATTCCTTGATACCTACAATTCACTTGCAGGGATTTTAAGCGAAAACAAAAACTGAAAAATTTATCAAGATCTTAATGAACAAATTACTTTAATTCAAGAAAAAAGAAATTCGGTTTTATACGATGATGAATTAACAGTTGATCAAATTAATGCACGGAGAATTGAATTAATTGCCGATATTGAGGCTTTTACTCGTGAAAAAGAAAGATTATTAAACGAATACAATCAAGCTATCGTTGACACTGATGCTAAAGAATCAACTTTAGATCAAGAAGTAGCTAAATTAAAAGAGTTAAATCCAAATTACAATTTTGACAATTACTATGCACGCACAAAAACCGCTTATGCAGCAGATAAAACTGACGCTAACAAACCCGTTGCTGGAATTGAAGAAATTTTAGCTTATCAAACAAAATTAGAAGTTGCCTTTTACAAAGACATTGTTCTTAATAAGTTAAAAGATCTTGAAACTTTTGCCTCTTCAGATTCTTTTGGAGTTTCAGAACTACACAATCAAATCAAAACTTGACAAAAATCATTTGATTCTGAGTACAAGCTCTTGCTTCAAAATGATGATTTAACTTTAACTAAAGTTAAAGAAATGTCAAATAATGTTGACAAGTTTTTCACTTTATTTGACTTGCAAAAACGTAGTGCAGATTATATTGCTACTCTTGAAGGAGATGAAACTAAAAAAACTCTTCAAGCTGAGTCAATTAATGCTTTAAAAGCTGCTATTGCAGCTTCTGAGCCAGTGGCTGAAAATGAATATTCAGATTTACAAATAAAAACCGATGATCTTCAAGAAGTTTACAATCGTGAAGTTGAAATTGAACAACTACGTCATGATATTGTTCAATCACTTGAAAATGATGATTTAACAAAAGGTGAATATGGTCTTTTAAGAATTTTTGAAAATAAATTCGGAAGTAATTATGATGAACAAGCTTGAACTAACTTGCAAACATTAGTAACATCAATTAAAAACCAAACTCAAGAAGCTACAACTAAAAACACTTTAATTAACTTACAAAAACGTGTTGCCAAAATTAAAGAGCATTCAAGTGAAATTGCAGATTTAGCTAAAGAAGTATTTAAAGCAAATTCAACTATTGGGTCATTAATAAACACTGATTCAGCAGTTGTTAAAAAATACCAACAAGATTTAAATAATTTCGTTTCAACAGCTCGTAATAATTACTATTTATATTTAGATTCAACTAGATATAACAATTTATTAAATCAGTTAAAATACACTAACTTAAAATTGGCAAATACTGATACTTTAGTTACTAAATTAAAAGAAATTAGACAAATAATAACTTCGGATACATTTGATTTTAGAAGTTTAAATGGAGTTGATGGTTCAACTAAATTATTACAATTACAAAACTACTTAAACTCTTTTGAAACCGCTGCTTCAAATAACACATACACTCAAGATGCAGCCGATGCAGTAACTTCACTTATAGCTAAAGCTAATGATTTAAAAAATGTTGTTGATCTTGATAGTGAAATTTCAAAATTGGCAAATCAAATTGCTCAGCGAAATTCTGCTGTTGATGCAGCTGATTTAAAAATACTAATTAAATTAATGTGAAATAGTGTTCCTACAAGAGCAACTGATTCTGATTCGATTTTAGGTAAAAGACCTGACAACTTATATAACGTATCTGATTTATTTAATTTAAATGCAATTACTAAAGAGAATTATCACCAAATTGCAGAAAAAATGCTTGCTGAAATGAGTATTATCAAAAACAAAGTGCAAGATCGAAACGAATATAGAAGAATCACTGATGAGAAATTACAAAATCTTAAAGCTAAAGAATACACTCCAGTGGTGCATAACTCATTAAAACGTGCTTTAAACGCCTTACTTGATCAATTAATCGAACAAAATAACAATGCAAGCGTAAAAACAGATTCTCCTGATGAAAGTGGAGAATTAAATGTTTTACGTTCAAAAACAGTTGTAATTGAAACTAAATTCGAAGCTCTTAAAGAACTTGCAACTCGTGCATATAATTTAGAAATTCTTACAAATAGAATTAGTAGCGATGAAGAAAGTGTTACAACAGCAAAAGCTAAATCATTAGAAATGGTAACAAAAGCAGAAACTTATTTTGATGATGTTGAAAAAATGATGTTAAATGGTGAAGAGTCAGTTGAAAACTTAACTACACAACTTACCGAACAATACTTTAGATTAAGCTTGTTATTTAACTACCAAAAAGTAAAAACTAAATTCGATAATGATAGAGTAATGCTTCCAGCAGAAAGAGCAGTTGTTCAGCAAAAATTTGATCAATTCTGAAGTGATTTTAACTCTGGTACAATAAGTGTAGAAAATATCTTTAATAAATACTTTATTGATTACCATGAACTAACTAATGAACAATTAAATACTTCTGAATACGATCATTTACTTGATTTATTCTTAGATAAAACTGTCGAATTAAGAAGAATTATTCAAGAAGGAACAAACATTATTGCTCTTAAAGATGAAAATATCGATGACACACTTGTAAATCAAGCAATGACTCAATTGCAACAAGAAGTAACTCAAGCAATAGCTGATAATGTTAACACAACAATTGTTGCACGTGCTAAAATGGCTAAAATTACTTCATTAAGAGAAAAAATCGACGCAACTATCTCAGCTAAAAAAGAACAACTAAATAGACAATTAGCAAAAGACAATACTCTTAAAGATCACATTTATCAAACAGCTGATGTATATGGAACTAATGGAACTGTCACATATGTTAATAATTTCCAAACCAATGCTATTGATAGATTACAAAGTGCGTATGCTGACAAAGATAATTTATCTTATTCAGAAATAAATGTGTTCTTAAGTGAAGCAATTTCAGTTTACAAAGGTCAAATTTTTGAGTTATATAACATTTCAAGAACTAAAGCGGAAAATGTTGATTTAGCATTAACTGATTATGTGGATGATTTCTCTGAAACTCAAACTAGCGCTCGTGGTGGAGCTAATATTACTGGTGATAACACAAGTAAATATGATGAACTTAAAACAATTAAAGACCAAATTTCTACTGCGTTATCTGCTGATTTCACCACCGAAGAAAATTACTACAGCAAATTAAATCCACTTAATTTAATTATTAAATCATCATGACAAAGTAAAATCAATGCTCTTGTAAGCGCAATTAAAAGCGAATTTATTCAAAAATTCAACCCTAAACCTGAAGCTGAGTCAGAAACTGATAAACCTGGATTTTATGTTAACTTACTAGAAAAATTCGATGCTTTAAAAAATAATTTAGATGGCAAAACAGTTAATGTCTTTACTTATAACGAGATTGAATCTCTTGAAAGTTCTTATGATTCATTAAGAAGTGAAATTGAACAAGTTCAAGAAAATTACAGTGTTGTAATTGAAAGAAAAGACGCTACTTCTTTAGCAAATTACGCTGCTCGTTTATATGATTTAAACCAAAGTTATTTAAGATTCCAAACACAAGTGCAAACTGTTGTTAATGATGCATTAGATAAAAATCCGCTTGAAGAAGTTTTCTTAGATATTTTCGGCGATTTAAGATATTCAACCGAATCACAATACACTCAAGCTCTAAAAACTAAATTTGAAGCCTTCAAAGCAACTATTGTTCAAAAAGCAAATACATTAACGGTGGATGACAATACAACTTTTGATTTTGAAGTATTAAATCAAAACAGTGATAAACCACAAGTGCTTTCTGATTTAATTAATTTATTAACATCTTATAAAGATTGAATTAATCAAACTGAAAATAAACAACTTTTATTAGAGCAAATTGATGCTACTGTAAGCAAAAGTAACCCTTTACCTCCAATTGTAGATGGAGTCGATGGTACTAACGGTACTTTTGATAAGAAATACAAAATAGTTATTCCAAAAACAGAATATACAAGAAAAAAATTCTTAAGTAATTTTGAAGAATTTTCAAATCAAGCCACAGCATCTAATTCTGATTTAGTTGAAATTGGTAATAACGATAATTTCCTTGATATGTTTGATCAATTTGCATTTACTAAAAAAGACATTAAAGATACCGGTGATTTAGAATCTATTTTCTCTCCTATTACAGTAAAAGTATTTATTAAAAAATACGATGAAAATGGATGATTCCAATTAATTAATTCTGGAAGAGATGATGTTGATAGAAAATCACTTAAAGCTAAAGTTGTATATTCATATATTTCAGGAAATACTAACATCGGTGAATTAAGTGTTGAAAGAGAAGTTGTATTAACTTTTAAAACAATCGATACTTTAAGAATTGAAAATGGTACAACTAGCATCTTTATTAATGAAAATGGTCAAGTTGGTTATAACACTAAATATGAAGCACTTGATGTTGATGAAGCCGGATGAAATATCCCTGTTGTCACAGACTCTACTCCACAAGAAGAAAAGAATAGAATTATTAACGAAGTGGTAACTAGAACTTACAACAAAATGAAAGAAGCAATCTTTGCTTTGGATGAAACAAATGCCACTTTAGGCGGAAGTAATGCAATAACAATGCCTAACGCAACATTTGGTGACACTGTAAGAACTTCAACGGAAGCCAAATACCAAAACATTAGTTATAACACCGACGAATCAAATGCAGGAGCTAAAAGACTTAGCGCATTCTTAAATAACGATAATAAAAATTCATTTGCAATGTATGGTTTTGATTTCCAAAATCAAGATTCTCTTGCTGTTACTTATAATGTTTCTCTTTCTTCACTAAAAAGAGATGAGTACTTAAGAATAATCGCTGATGATTCAACAAAAGGATTTTCATTTGTTCAACTTTCTGGTGGTTATATTACAGGACTTCCTACTTATGGAGTAGATAAATTTGTCGATTATGTTCCTGAAGTTTATGATTTCAGAATCCACTCAGCACAATATAATGCTTATAATGGATTAACAGAATGATGAACCACTACAAACGAACAAAATCCAAGTGGAATTAATTTAAACTTATATAGTTTCAATATTGATTATGATCCTATATCAAGAAAAGTGTACATTTATAACTCATGAGTAGAAAATGTATTCTTCTTAATTAATAAAACTAATATTGTAACCAGTTTAAGTAGATTAAAAACAAATAGTCAGTTTAGAGAAGATGATAAAGCGTTCTTAAGTTCATTGGAAACAAAAGTAAGAGGCAACTCTTCTCCTATAACACCAATAGAATTATCAAGATATTATTCACTTGTGTCAAGTCTAAATAACAGAATATATATTGTGTCTACTCAAGGTGGTACATATCAATTACCTTCCGGTTCATCAAGTTCATATGGTTCATATCCTATTTGACCAATTAACGGTGGACAGCAAACAGTTTGAAGAAGCAATTCTTCAGACCCGAAAACCGCATCACTCAAGCCTACACCATCTACAGATTTTCCAAATCCAAGCAATAATGCTAGAGAATTGGTAAAAGAATCCGCAAGACAAGCATTGTATGCAGCGGTAGTTGAAAAATTCTGATTTAAAATTAGAAAATCTAATTCTAATTAATAATTTCACCCTTAACATGAGGGTGATTTTTATTTTGTAAATTAATAAAAAAAATCAGCGTAATTATTACGCTGATGAATTTTATTTGTGTTATTATGCAGATTTTTGCACACGCACTCTAACAACTGTGTAAGGCATTAAAGCCATAAATCTTGCTCTTTTAATTGCTGTAGCTAATTTTCTTTGGTGTTTTGCACACGCACCTGTGTTAGCTTTAGGTTTGATTTGTCCAGTAGCTGTTACGTATTTGCTTAAAAGATCTACATTTTTGTAGTCGATGTAAGCCATTTTTTCTGAACAGAATTCACAGAATCTTCTTCTTGAAGCAAAGCCTTTTTTATTTTTTTTGTTAAAAGCCATAATTTCTCCTATTCTCAGTCATCATCATCAAAAATTGATGATGGAACATTTGGGTTTGTTGGGATTTCATCAGATGCATAAGAGTTATTTTGGTTAAATTGACGATATTCTTCAGGGGTTTGAACTGGAATTTCATTTCTAACTTGATAGTTATTATTTGCATTTCTTTGAGCAATTTCTTCTCTACGAGCTCTAGATTCAAGTGGGGAAATGCTATTAACATTCACATCAAATCGAGTGTTTCGATTACCATTTCGATCTTGATAATCATTAATGTTAATTGAACCTTCCACCATAACTAAAGCACCTTTAGTTAAAAATTTATTAATAAAATCAGCTGTTCCTCTAAAGGCTACACAAGGGATAAAATAAGCGTTGTTTGTGTTTGAATCCTGTCTGGTGTTTCTATTTACTGCCAAACTAAAAGTGACAAAATTATTACCGCTTTGACCTTGTCTAAGTTCGTTAATAACTGATATTCGTCCTATTAAAATAACTTTGTTATACATAATCAATCCTTAAATGAAATTACTCTTGAGCTTTTTCTTTTTTAGCAACTCTAGGTGCACGTTTTTTAGGCTCTTCATTTGTAACTTCTGCTTTTTCTTTTTTAACACGAGGTTCTACTTTTCTTTTACCAACATTTTTGAATTCTTTGTTGTATCCTCTTTCAGTATCAAGGTTTAATACTAAGAATCTTCAAACTTCTTTGATAATGTTAGCTTTACGTGTAAACTCAGCAACTAATTCTGGTTTTGATTCAACTTCAGCAAGTAAGTATTGTGCTTGTTTTGATTTGTCGATTTCGTAAGCAAGTTCAGTTTTTTCAAGTTTCTCAGCTTTAGAAACTCCTTTGCCAAAAACTTCTTTTAAAAGGTTTTGAGCAACTGATAATTCTGCTTTAGGATCAACAATAATCATAATTTCATATTTTGACATGTCTTCTCCTTTTGGTCTTCTGGGCTATATAGCCAAGGAGTATATAAATACTCTTATTTATTCTATCATTTTTAAACTCAAATCAAACTATTTATTTATATATAAATAAGAGCTTAAAAATAAATTCCAAAGTTACAATAATTTTTCTTAAATTTGTTTTATTTGTCTTTTTGTTTTTAAATTAATGTAATATTTTAGACATGGACAAAAATAATTTAGTTATTGTGGAGTCGCCAAATAAAGTCGCTACAATTAAGAAATATTTAGGTGATAACTATGATGTTGTCGCTAGTGTTGGTCACATTATGAAAATGAAGACTTCTGGTCAATATTCATTAGGAATTAACCTAGAAACTTGAGAACCAGAATATTCATTAGATTCAAGTAAAAAAGAAGTTGCCAAAAAAATCAAAGAAGCTTTAAAAACCGCTTCAAATGTTTATATTGCAACTGACCCTGATCGTGAAGGTGAAGCTATTGGAGATCACTTAGTTAAGTATTTCAAATTAAGTGATAATTACTACAGAATTAAATACAACGAAATTACCAAAGATGCTATTTTAAAAGCTATTAATAATCCTGAAAAACTTAATTTACCATTAATTGAAGCTCAAAAAGCCCGTCGTATGCTTGACCGTATTATCGGATTTAGATTAAGTTCATTGATGAAAAACAAAATCTATAACTCTCCAACAAACCCTAGTGCTGGTAGAGTCCAATCAATAGCTTTAAAATTAGTGGTGGATCGCGAACGTGAAATTGAAAGTTTTATTCCTGAATACTATAGTAAATTAAAAGCTATTTTAACCAATGGTGATAGTGATGCTAATTACATTAATGCTAACAATCCTTCTGATAAAAGAGATTGAATTTTTAAAGAAGAACTTTCGGTAATGCAAGAATATTTTGCACAAGCTCCAAAAGAAATTAAAGTTATAGATATTTCTCAAAGCGAAAGAAAAGTGTCTCAAGTTCAACCTTTTAAACAAGCTGTGTTATATCGTAGAAGTCCCTATTCTGCTCAATCTACACAATTTATAGCTCAAAAATTATATGAAGGTTATGGTGAAGGAGGGTTAATTAGTTACCCAAGAACCGACTCAACTCGTTTAAGTCAAAGTTTTGTTGATGCAGCTCAAAGTTATATTGCTTCAAAATGAGGTAAAGAATTTATCGCTGAAGAAATTAAAGGTTTTAGTGGTGATCAAGATGCCCACGAAGCAATTAGACCAACTGATGTAACTCTAACTCCTGAAAATGCAAAAGTTGTTTACCCACAAATGACCGAGCAAGAATATCGTGTATATAAATTAATTTACGAAACAACATTACAAAGTTTAATTAAACAGCCAATAAGAATCAATACTTCATATTTATATGAAAATGGTGACTATAAATTTAAGAATAATTATTCAAAAGTAAAATTTATGGGTTATTATGTTGTAACGGGTGTGCCTGAAGATTTAAATGATCCAGAATATAAACTAAATGAAGTTTTACAAGTAAAAGAGTTTATTTTTGAAGATCATCAAACTAAACCAACCCCCCGTTATAATGAAGGATCATTAATTGAAGCTTTAGATACTATTAAAGTTGGTAGACCTTCAACTTTTGCGACAACAGTTAAAATTATTAAAGATCGTGAATATGTTCAAACAATTGATAACACTCTCAAACCAACTGAATTTGGTTTAATTATGCTTGATAAATTAATTACTTCTTTCCCTAAAATTATCAATGAATCTTATACTGCTTTTGTTGAAGAACAATTAGATGAAATTGCAGAAAATAAGCTCGAAAAAGATTTAGTTATGCAAGAATTTTGAGACAAGTTTACTGAAGAATTTGAACATGCAAAGCAAACTATGGAAACGGCAAAAATTGAGCTTGTAGAATTAGATGATCCGTGTCCTGAAGATCAAGGAATTTTAGTAGAAAGAAGAAATAAAAAAGGTCAGAAATTTGTTGCTTGCAAAAATTTCCCTGCCTGCAGATATACTAGAAGTATTCCTGGACAAAATAACTTTAAATATAAGAGAAAAACAACCCAAACTGAAAACGATCAAGAAGCAGCCAAATAGGCTGTTTTTGTTGTCTTTAAACCATCTAAAAGAGTTAATGTGGTAAAATTTATTATGTAATAATAAAAGAGGAGATATATGAGGCTTTCTTTAATTTCTTTAGTTGGAGATTCAGAACGGGATGTAGATTGATTTTTACAGGATTTAGCAGAACAAGAAACTCAAGATTTTGAGGTTATTTTATGCATTGACAAAAATTCTGAAGCTAAAAAAATCTTGGATGTAATTTCAAAATACAAAAAGTTTTTCGGTAGTAGAGTTATTGCTATTTTTAATAGTAAAATGAATTCTTATCAACATAACTTAGTCAGTGCATTTAGAATTGCATCAGGAGATTATGTATGTGTGCTAAATTCTGATTCAACAATCAAACGCCACTACATTAAACGAATAATTGATGTTGCAATTGAACACAATGTAGATATTTTGGAACTAAAACCTCGTTTAGTAGGTTCAATTAGATGAAAACCGCTTGCAAGAATTAATCTAAATGAGAATTTAGAAATAAGCAAGCACAAAGAAGTTGTCGCATATACTTACCCTTTTATTTTTAATAAAATCTTTAAAAAATCTCTTATTAAAAAGTTTGTTAAATATAAACCAATTAGTAATAATGACTCAAAATTATGTGTGGAAGTAAATTACATGTTATTGTTAAGTGCTAAAACATATCGATATGTTGATAAGCGGATCATTCGTGAATATTATGGTGCTGACATTTGGTTAAATACTAAAAATGGTTTACAAAGCTTCGCTGAAGTTGAAAACTATATTAAATTGCAAAATTTAAAATTGCTTGAAGAAATTAAATATGCTAAGTATTACTATTTAAAAGTAGTGATGTACGGTTTGTTAAATTCAACCACATTTATGTATCGTAATTTTAAATCAAAAGAAGAAATTGAGGAAAAACGAAGCGAATTGCTTGTTGAAAAACACGAAAAGGCCTTGGAAAAATTAGAATCTTCAACTGAATTTGATGCCTTTGAAAAATCGAATTTGTATATGATTAAATCTTCCCAAGAATCAGATTTTTTAAGAACCCCTATATCTAAGTTGAAAAAAATAAGAACTAAAATTTTAAGTGAGTTAGAATAAAATGTATGAAAATTCAGGCTTTTGAAGAAGATTTATTTCTAACTTGCTTGATTTTTTAACCTCGTTAGGAGTTCTTGTTGGTGTGGTTTATTTTTTCTTACCTAAAAACAAAGAAGATTTTCAAAACAATCCCATTTATTTTTATGGCACTATCTTAAGTGCAATTATATGAGTGATATTATACTTTTTCATCATTCCATATTTTTTTGAACAACAAACTATTTTTCAACGAATTTTTAAACTAAAAGTCATTCAAAAGAATCATACGAAGTTATCTTGAAAACAATTTATTATCCGAAATTTATTTGCTGGAGGTTTTTGAATTATTATTTTTACTTTTGTGATGATTCTAATTCAAATTTCGGATTTTAATTTTGAGAATAATCAAACAGTAGAATTTGTGAGTTCGTTTAAAACCAAATTTGCACAAAGTTTTATATCTGCATTAATTTCTTATTGATTCTTATTTCAATTTATTAACAATGTCATGATTATTGTTAATAAAAAACGATTGAATTTAATTGATTACATCAGTAAAACTAGGGTGGTAATTGATAAATTTATTCCCCTTATAAATGAACAAGAAATCAAATTGATTCCCTATTATTCTGAATTACCAACTTTTGAATATTACAAAAACATAGAGAGGTAAATTATGTTACTAAAAAAAAGTGATGTATTAAGCGATTTAAATGAATCTCAACGTTCAGCAGTTGAGTACTTTGATTCTCCCCTTAGAATCATTGCGGGAGCAGGAAGTGGTAAAACTAAGGTTTTAACCCGTAAAGTTACCTATTTAATTAATGATTTAGGTATTTCAGCAAGTAATATTTTAGCGGTTACTTTTACCAATAAAGCTTGCAATGAAATGAAAGAAAGAATTACAAAATATATTGAAAATGATAAAGATTTAAAAATTTTCACTTTTCACTCACTTTGTAGTTCGATTTTACGTAAACATATTAATTTATTAGGTTATCCTAATGATTTTCTTATTTTAGATGAAGTTGATAAAAATCAAGTTTTAGCCTCTTTATATAAAGCAAATGATATTTCGGTTCAAGAACTTAGTTATAGAAACATGATTCAATATATTAGTTGAGCTAAAAATCATTCATATGATATTTATCAGTTTGCTGAAGCGTTAAATTTAAAACTAGATGATCCAATTGTTCGAATTTATCAAGGATATTTAGATGAATTAGCTCTAAAGGGTGCTTTAGATTTTGATGATTTAATAATCACCGCCAATAAATTATTAAGCGAACATAAATCAGTGGCTCAGTACTACCAAAAACAGTTTTCATATATTTTAATTGATGAGTTTCAAGATACCTCAAAAATGCAATATGACATCATCAAAAGCATTGTAGGTCCAAATACACACCTAACAATTGTGGGAGATCCAGATCAAACAATCTACAACTGAAGAGGGGCTGATGTTAATTTAATTTTAGATTTTGAAAAAGAATATCCTAATTGCAAAACCATTGTTTTAGATTTAAATTATCGTTCAACTAAAAAAATTCTTGATGCCGCTAACAAATTGATTCAGCATAATAAAATGCGTTTTAGTAAAAATTTAATTACTCCAAACGAAGAAGGAGTTGATATTGAGTTTTACCATGGATTTAATGTTGAAGCTGAAGCTAGATGAGTGGTTCAAAAAATTAATGAACTTAAAAAACAAAAAAATCAACTAAAAAATATTGCTATTTTATATCGTGCTAATTACTATTCTAGACCTTTTGAAGAAGCTTTAATTCAAGAAAATATCAATCATAAAATATTCAATGGAGTTAAATTTTTCCAACGAAGTGAAATTAAAGATACAGTAGCTTTTTTAAGAGTTTTATTTGATGGTTCAGATATAGCTTTAGAAAGAATCATTAATGTACCTGCTCGTGGAATTGGAGAAATAACATTAAAAGATTTACGTGAATACGCACAAAGTCAAGGAAAAAGTCTTTACAAAACCTTAATTGAAGATATAAAAACTTTACCTGTACCTAAAAAACTTATCACTGAAAAATTGTTTCCGTTTTTAAAAACAATTATTGCAGGAAAGCAATTATTAGAAAAATTTAGCATTTCTAAAGTTCTTGATTGATTCTTAAAGCAAATTAAATACTATGAACATATTGAAAACAATAAAAATTTACGTGGTTCAGCATTAGACAATGTTAAAGAATTTATTGAATCAATTAAAAGTTGGGAACAAGCGCATCCTAATGGTACTTTAGGTGATTATTTAAATATGGTTGCTTTACTCTCAGCTACAGATGAAGGGGATAATGGAAATAATTATGTTTCTTTAATGACCATTCACTCTGCTAAAGGACTTGAATTTGATAATGTTTTTGTGGTTGGTTTAACCGAAGGAATATTCCCAAGTATTCGTGTAATTGATAATTCTGAAAAAGGACTCAGTTACTTAAATGCCACCGATTCACCAATTGAAGAAGAAAGACGTTTAGCTTATGTTGCTATTACTAGAGCTAGAAAAAACCTTTTTATCAGCGATTCACGTGGATATTTAATAGGAACACAAATTCCGAAATCACCATCTCGTTTTATTAAAGAAATGGGAATTAATTTAGATGAAATTATCTTGTCTAAGAATTTTGAAAATTCATTAATCCAAACTGAAGAAGACAAGAAAAAACAAAACAAAGTAATTGTTGGTGATATTATCTCTCATATTACCTTTGGAGAAGGTGAGATTTTAGAAGTGAACGGAAACGAAATTGTTGTTAGATTCGTAAAAGACAAAAAAGAAAAAACATTAAATAAGGATTACCCAGCAATTCGGGTAATATCAAGATAATGACAATCATTTTAAGCTTAGTATTTGGTTTTATTTTATTTATTTGCGGATCAGTTATTGCGTTATTGTTTGTCATTTTATATTATTTAAGATCTTTTTCAGGTGTTATTTTATTTAGAATTGACAATATCAATAAACGGGTTTTACGTTTATCTGACAAATATTTATTTATGTCAACAATTTTTGATTCTAAAAAGAATAAATTTAATACCTATAAATACATAACTATAGAAAGTTTTTTGAATTTTTTAAATGAGAAAACTTCTAAAAAACTTCAAAAGTACTTAAACTCAGAAACTCAATTTCAAAGTGATTTAGTTATTAGTTTTGATCAAATTAATACCAGTAGTAGTGAATTAAACTTAACCATTTTTGAAAAACTTATTTTAAAACTTGAAAAGATTTTAAATTACAAAACAACATATGTTTTAAAAATTATTTCCAAAAATGATGGACATTTTCGTTGTTCAATTAGTTGACATCGTAATCGAGTTTATGCTCATGAAAATGTAAATTCACTAATTAAGCATCAAAAAAAGTTAAACACTTTTTTTCAAAAGAAAGTTGTTTTAGCTTTTGCTCTTAAACCCTATTTTTATATTAATGAAATCCAACCTCTTGAAATTATTTCAATTTACAAACATTTTGGAATTCCTTACAAAAAATCATACATTGATATTCGTGATGGATTTTTATATTTTGTTTTTGCTAAACGTGGACAATCTTCGTATTTAGAATTAGTTGAAAATGTAAAACAACTAAATAAAAACTTTCTTTTAACAAAGTATTTCATTGCTGGAACCATTTTTACAGAAGAAAATTCTTCTAAAATCCAGAACGATAGCGTTCAATTACTTGACAAAATTCGTTATTGTTTATTTAATATTTTAAATAACAGAGAACATAGTGATGAATACATAAATGTTCATTCTTCAATTGTTTTGGAAGATAAATACAAAGAATTTGTTTACCATTATAATGAATACATTAAATTAAATACCAACGAAAACTTTGATTTAAAAAGTTTTAAAATTAAAGTTTATAAAAGTCATAACGATTCAATTTTGTCAGTTAGAGAAATTGTACCTAAAAACTTCAATGTGCAATATTTAGAGTTTTTTAAAAAAGCACCTTATTTAAATTATTTATTTGAAAGCTCTTGATATGAAAATATTAAAAATACTTTAAATGAGAATTTGAACGCTAAAAAAGCAATTGGATCAAACATGGTTAAAGTATCTCAAGAAGTATTCTTAAAATCAGAAATCACTGATTCAACTATTTCCCCAACTTACTTAGTTTATGCATACAAAAATTTATTTGATTATGAAAAATTAAGAACTAAAATTGAAACAAATTATGGTTACAACATGCCTACTGCTTTATATGTAGATAAAATTGATAAACCTTTAATTAACGTTATTAACTATACTAAATTAAAGGTTATTGTAATTGGTGAGGTCATTTCTAAACGCTTAAATGAAACAAGAGTGTTTTATGATTGTATCAATATTGTCAATTTAGCCAAAAAAAATGATATTCGAATAGTTTATGAAAATCCTAATTTGAATTTAGATCCTTTAATTGTTGAAAAAGCTCAAATCAAAGCTTATTTTCAAAAGTAACTCCCTTTGGAGTTTTTTTTGTTGCTGAAAAGCAAAAGTTGTACTTTATAAGGGTAATAAAAATATAAAAAGGTAAAATATAAATTATGAACAATCACATCATTTTGCACACTAATACTGAATATTCTTTTTTATCTTCAACCATTAAAATTAAAGAACTTTTTGAGTTAGTTTTAAAACACAAATTACCTTATTTAACACTCACTGATAAAGAAAACTTTTTTGCTTTACCGATGTTTTTGGATTTTGCAAAAACCCATTCATTAAAACTTATTGCCGGTATTGAATTAGATTTAAGCGATAAAGCAACAGTTATGGTGTATGCTAAAAACTATGCTGGATATGTCTTTATTAACAATTTGATTTTAAAACGTTCTCAAAACATTGAGATTTCTTTTAAGGAATTAGATAATGAAAATATTCTAATTGTAAATCATTATGAAAAAGGTTTTAGTAGCGATGCAATTCCAACAAAATTAACTAATTTTTATTGAAATGCTAAAACTGCTCATGAAAGCATCCCGACAGTTTATGCACCAGTAAAAAGAGTTATTGCATCGCAAGAAAATGAAATTTTGACAATTTTAAGTAAAATAGCTCAAAAAGAAGAATCTTTAAATAATTACAATTCTTACTTTGACATTAATGAGTTTGCAAACGTGGATGATGCTGTTAAAGCGCAAATGCAAAATTTTGTAAATTTAATTGAACCATTTGAAATATCAAGCGATATTAAATTAGCTTCTTTTGAAAATGCTAATTCATTATTAAAAGAAAAACTAAACCGTAACAAATATTTTAAATTGATCAAAAGACACGGAAAAGATGTTGTAGATGAACGAATCAAATATGAATTAGATACAATTGAAAAACTTCAGTTTGTTAACTATTTTTTAGTTATTAAAGATGTTTTAGATTTTGCTCGTGACCAAAAAATTGAAGTAGGACCAGGAAGAGGTTCAGCTTCTGGATCTCTTATTGCTTTCTTGCTAGATATAACTAATGTCAATCCACTTGAATATGGCTTGTTATTTGAACGTTTTTTAAATGTGGCTCGGGTTTCGCTTCCTGATATTGACATTGACATTCAAGATGATCGTCGTAATGAGATTCTTGAATATATTGGTAAACGTTTTGGACATGATAATTGTGCTTTAATTTCAACCTTTCAAACCTTGGCTTTAAAATCTTCACTTCGTGATGTAGCCAGAGTGTTAGGGATACCACTTACTGATGTAGATAAAATAACTAGTTCATTAACTAAATTTGACACTTCATTAGAAGTTGCTTATCAGAGAAACAGTAAATATAAAATGCTTGTTGACAAACATGAAAAATTACATCAATATGCATGCAAAATTGAAGGAATGCCTCGCCAAAGCGGTATTCACGCAGCAGGGGTAATCATTAGCGATCGTCCTTTAACTGATGTTGTACCAGTTCGTCATTCTTCAGCTGCACTTAATCAAGTTGAATTTGAAATGAATAATTTAGAACAATATGGTTTGATTAAAATTGATTTTCTTGGACTTAAAAACTTAACTGTTATCAATCAAATTGAGCACCAAATCAAAGAAGAGTTTCGTTTTGATTCAGTTATTGATTTGAATTTTAATCCTTTTAATGATTTAAAAACTTATGAACTAATTAACTCATTAAATACTGATGGAATTTTCCAGCTTGAATCTCCTGGTATGAAAGGGGTAATTAAACAAGTAAAAGTAGATACTTTCGAAGATATTTATGCTATCATTTCGCTCTATCGTCCTGGTCCAAAAGATTTTATTCCTGATTATGCTAATGTAAAAATGAAAGCAAAAACTGTTGATAAAATTCACCCTATTTATGATTTAATTGTAGCTCCAACACACGGAATTATTGTTTATCAAGAGCAAATTATGCAAATAGCTCAACAAGTAGCTAAAATGAGTTTTATTGAAGCTGATTTACTTAGACGAGCTATTTCTAAAAAGAATGCTCAAGATTTAAATACCTACTCAAGTATTTTTTACCAAAGAGGACAAGAAAATAATATTCCCTTTGATGTTCTACAGGCAATTTATGAGCAAATTCTCAAATTTGCTTCATATGGATTTAATAAAGCTCATGCTGTTGCGTATTCATTTATCACTTATAAGTTAGCTTTTTATAAAGCTCGCTATCCAGAGATTTTTTATAAAGTTATTATTGATAATGCCACCGGAGATGTGAGTACAATTAAAAATTTTGCTTTAAAAGCTTCACAACAAAATATCATTATTCATTCTCCAGATATAAATCATGCTTTATTTAAAAGTGAAATTATTTGAAAAAATCAAGATACTGAAAAATCTCAAATTTATCTTCCGGTCTTAATGATTAAAGGAATTGGTCCTTCAGCGGTATCAAAAATTGCTGAAGAAATTGCTCGTGGTGGTAAATTAGATAACTTTTATACTGGTGCGTTACGACTAAAAGTAGCTGGAGTTGGAGATTCAGTTATTGAAACACTAATTAAAGCAAATGCTTTTAGAAGTTTTGGTAATGTTATTGAATTAATTAATGCTTTGCCAACAGTTAATAACGGAGCTGAAATGTTTAAAAAGCTTTATGACAAATCAGATGAATCTTTAGCAGATAAATTACGAAAATTTATTAGCGATACTGGTTTTAATGCTAAGAAAATTACTGCATTTCCAATGGATTTAGCAATTGAAATTAAGTTAGAAAAAGATCTTTTGGGAGCAGTTTACAATGCTTACCCAACTAAAAAATATGAGCAAAGCAAAAAACTTGAGCACTTAAGCGAAAATCAACACCATTTCTTTTATGTCTTTTTAGAAAGTGTTAAGAAAAATTTAAAAGGACAATTAATTGCGAAAATATCTGATTCTTCAACATCAGTATCGGCATTTGTTTTTGATAATGAAGCCAAAGATTTAATTAATTATCCTGAACCTAGAGTTATTTTAGTTGGTTTATCCCTTTCGTCTAAAGGATATTACTCAATTAAAAGTTGAGAGGAAGTAAAAGATGAAAAATAAAGAAATTATGCTCTTAATTGATGGAAATTATTTAATGTTTCAATCTTTTTATGCCACTTATAGAGGCGATATAAATGCAATTATGCGTTCTTCTAAAGGAGTACCAACTAATGCGGTGAATTTATTTTTACTTCAATTAGTTAAATTGATTCGCTTTTATGAACCGCAATATTTATTTGTTGCTTTTGATGCCAAAAGCAAAACCAAGCGTCATTTAGTTTATAGTGACTATAAAGCAAATCGAATTAAAGCACCAGTGGAAATTTTTGAGCAATTTAATTTAATCAAACAACTTTTAAGTTTATTAAATATTGCGCACAATGAAATTGATGGAGCTGAAGCAGATGACTTAATTGCTACTGCTTCAGTAAAATACAATGATGAAAATTTGGAAAAATTAATTTTTTCACGGGATAAAGATTTATTGCAACTAGTAAGTGAATCTACAAGTGTTATTGAAAAAGATTCAGATAATGATTATCAATTAATTACCCATGAAAATTTTTATGACATCTACGGAATTACTCCCCAACAAATAGTTGACTTCAAAGGTTTAAAAGGAGATCCGAGTGACAATCTCCCTGGTATTAAAGGTATTGGTGATAAAACAGCGATTAAATTATTAAATGAATATCAATCTTTTGAAAACATTTACGAAAATATCAATTTACTAAGTAAGTCAATACAAAATAAATTAATAGAATCCAAAGAACAAGGTTATATGTGTTATCAATTAGCTAAATTAAATACTAATGTTGAAGAATTTACCTATTCAAAAGAGGAATTGCTTTTGAACATAAATTACCAACAAGCTGAAAAACTTCTTAACGAATTAGAGTTAAATGTAGCTAAAAGATACTTAAGAGAAATATAAATGATTATTGTTACTGGTTTAATATCTTCAGGAAAAAGTACTTTATTATCAAAGTTAAATACTTTAGGTTTTCGAGTGTTTAATGCTGATGTGTTTGTTCAAAATTTATATCATGATCGCGATTTTGTGAATGAGATAAACAATTCAAAATGAAATTTTTTAATAGAAAATTCTTCGGTATCAAAAACTAAAATTTTGAATTTATTAAATAATAATTATCAAGATTTTAAAGTTTTTGAAGAACTTGTGCACTTGAAAGTGTTTAAACATTTGCAAGATAACGAATATGATTATGCAGAAATTCCTGTGCTAAAAAATTCTCAAGTCCCATTTTGATCTTTGGCTGAGCAAATTATTGTTTTAAATTTAAAAAAACCAATTCGGATTGCTTACGCTTTAAAACGCGGAATGGATTTAGGAAGATTTAATCAATTAGACACCATAAATACACTTGAATTTTTACGTCAATTACCTTTTAAGTCCATTAAACAAATATGATTAAGTTCATCAGAAGAAATTAGTGATTTTTTAGCAAAATTACAACCAAAGAATAGTTAATTTTAACAACTATTTTCTTGGTTTTTTTATTTGATTTTTAGAAAAATAGTATCAATTTTTTATCAAAAAAATACTCTTTTATACTAATATCTTGTATTTTCGCAACTATTGGAAATTTGAAAAAAGAATAGAAGAATAAAAAACAAAAAATCTCCAAAAAAAGTAGAAATTTTTTAAAAAATTAAACAACTTTTTTAAATTTTTTAGCCTGTGGATAACTGGGATAATTTAACAAAAGCAATAAAAAAAGTTGTTTTTTGGAAGAAAAAACGATTTTTTGATTATTTACAATTGTGAATATCTCTAGTGGTTAATTGGAATAAAGGTGAAAAAATATTTTTTTTAAACAAATGCATTTTAACTCTTTTAAAATACTAATACAAGCTAGTTGAAAATAGCTTTAGCAATACAAGAAAGGAAGAAATATGCAACATATTAATTATAATTTTTTCACCATTGAAAGAAGCGAAGAATTAACCCCTAGTGATAATGATAATATGTTGAAGTTTTATCTTCCGATTTTAGGTGCGCAAGCTGTAACTTTATATAACTATTTATATGCAAAAATCAAAGAAGATAAGTATTATCATTCAGAATTTACTTTTTCTGGATTGTGTGCTTTTTTAAAGTTGGATGAAGTTCAATTATCTGAATCTAGAAATAAACTAGAAGCAATTGGATTAATTCAAACATTCTTTAACTCACAAACTAATAAATTAATGTTTGTTATTAAAAGACCTTTAAATAAAGAAGAAGTCAAAAACAATCGTTTATTAAAAAATGCTTTAGTTGAGTGTCTAGGAAAGGATATTGTTGATTCATTGTTAAATGCCAATGTATTTAAATCAGTTATTAAACCTGAATATGTTCAAAATATTAGCGCAAATTTCTTTGATGTTTTTGGTTCGCTTCCAGCTATATCTAAACCTAAAACTATTGATTTGGTTATTGAAGCTGGCAAACGAATTGAAGAAAGTGTTAAAAATGGTTCATTTGCCAAAAACACTATTGAATTAAAAACACCTATTCATTTTTTAAATAGTGACATTCAAAATGAATATCAAGCACTTCAAAGCTATGAACCTATTCAATTTTTCAAATATTTAAATAATAACCACATTTTAATTGATCAAATTCAAACACTAAAAGAATATGAAGGGCTTGGATTTGATTACAAAGTTATTAATTTTGCTTTATTAATTAGTTACTTTGCTTCAAAAGAAATTTCATTAAAGCAAACTAGTAGCATTTTAAAAGAACTTAAAAGTAAAAACATATTATCTTTTGAGTTAGCAGAAAATTATCTTGATGGTAAATATTCAAATCATAAAATTTATCGTAAATCAATAGAATCAAAAAATTATGTAAAAAGAATCTATTTAAATTCACTCTAAAGGAAAAACATGTCCAATAACTCAAATTTAAATAAGGAAAAGTTAATTGCAATGGCAAAAGACGATAGCTTTTTAGCTGATATAATTAATCAACTTCATCTAAGCGATGAAGAAATTTTCTATAAATTTATTGATTTAATGGACATGAAATTAAGAGAACTTTCTCCTGAAGAATACATGGACAAAGTTGAGATTGTTCGGAATGCTGATGGAAGTTTACAAACAAAACGTTATTTTGCAAATAATGAAAAAAATCGTCAATATCTTCTTTATAACAACTTGATTTTAAAAGAGTTAGGAAATGTTAAATACAAAAAAACTTTCAGCGATATTAATTTTAATGAAGAAGAATACTTTGATTTATATGAGTATCAAAACGAGCTAAAACAGGCTCTTACTAGTGAAGATAAATATTCTAAATTAAAAGGTTTTTTTGTGCATTCAAATAATAATGTTGCTAGAGAAAAACTACTGTCTTCTATTGCTAATGAAATGGCTTTATCAAATAAAAAAACTGCCTACATTAATGTGAGTTATTTAATGGACGAAATTAAATTATCATTTGATAAAACCAAGAATAAAGATTCAGGATTTCTTATTGGAGAATTAATTAATTGTGATGTATTACTTTTGGATAATATTGGATATGAAAAAATCCCGCAATGATTTTTTAAAATTCTCCTTAAATTACTTGATTTCCGCATCAAGAATAATAAATTAACTTTTTTTGGTTCTGAAACTCCTTTAAGTGAGCTTAATACTATTTTAGAACACAAAGATTCTAAAGACAAATTTGTTCAAAAACAAATTAACCGTTTAATTACTTATGTAAAAAATTCAATTGAATGTGAGGTGTGAGTTGGATAAGAACATCAAAATTGTGTTAGCGGGAACTCCTGAATTTTCAGTTCCAATTTTTGAAGAAGTTATTAAAAATTTTAATGTAGTTGCACTTGTATCTCAACCTGACAAACCAGCTAATCGTGGGTATAAATTAATTGAAACTCCAACTAAACAGTTAGCGCAAAAATATAATATTAAATTGTTCCAACCTGAGAAAATTGGACAAATTTATCAAGAGTTAAAAGAGTTGGATTATGATATTTTGCTTACTTGTGCTTTTGGTCAATATATTCCTACTAAAGTACTTGATTTAGCTAAAAAAGCATCTTTAAATATTCATGGTTCATTACTACCAAAATATCGAGGTGCTGCTCCAATTCAACACGCTCTTTGAAATGGGGATGATAAAACAGGAATTGACTTAATTTACATGACAGCGCAAATGGATGCAGGAAACATCATCAAAGAAGCAACATTACCTATTTTAGATACTGATACATCTGATAGTTTGTTTGCTAAAATGTCTGAGTTAGCTACTTTACATATAACAAGTTGATTAAATGAATTTATAGCTGGTGATTTTAGTGAAACAATTCAAGATGAATCTTTAGTAGTCTTATCGCCAAAGTTACTCAAAGAAGATGCGTTTTTAGCCTCTTCGCTAACTATTGAAGAAGCTTTTAATAAAATTAGAGCTTTTTCAAGCAATCCAGGAGCTTATTTATTGATTAATGATAAACGACTTAAAGTTTATTATGCAACTAAAAATGAAGTAAAAAATAGCATAAAATTACAATTTTCGAATGGTAACTTATACGCTGTTGATTATCAATTCGAATCTAAAAAGCGTGTGACATTGCAGTGTAAATAATTACATAAAACGAAAAACGGTCGTTCTTTTGAACTTCCGTTTTTTTAAAATCTTATATACTTTAATTGTAAAAAAATATATGTAATATAATTACATTAAATCAGTTACTTAATTTATTATTAGAAAGGACAAATATGAAAAAAGTAGCCATTAATGGTTTCGGTAGAATCGGAAGATTATTCTTAAGAAGATTACTTGAAACTAACAATAAAGATTTAGAAGTTGTAGCAGTTAACGACTTAACTGATGCTAAAACTTTAGCACACTTACTTAAATACGATACAGCTTTTGGACAATTAAATGTGGATGTTAAAGCTGAAGAAGCTGCTATTGTTGTAAACGGAAAAAGAATTGAAGTTTACGCTGAAAAAGACCCTAAAGCTTTACCATGAGGTAAATTAGGAATCGACATTGTTGTTGAATCAACAGGTAGATTTGTTAAAAAAGACCTTGCTGCACTTCACGTTGAAGCTGGAGCAAAATCAGTAGTTATTTCAGCTCCTGCTGGATCAGATGTTAAAACAGTTGTTTACAACGTTAACCACGGTGTAATTACTAAAGAAGATACAGTTATTTCAGCTGCTTCATGTACAACAAACTGTTTAGCACCAGTTATTGATGTTTTAGTTAAAAACTTCGGTGTTGCAAAAGGATGAATGACAACTGTTCACTCATATACAGGAGATCAAAGACTTCAAGATGCTCCACACAGCGACTTACGTCGTGCTAGAGCAGCTGCTTTAAACATGGTTCCTACATCAACAGGAGCCGCTAAAGCATTAGGACTTGTTATTCCTGAAGCTGCAGGTATTTTAGATGGTTCAGCAGTTAGAGTTCCAACCATTACAGGATCAATCGTTGAACTTGTAGTTGAACTTAAAAAACAACCTTCAGTTGAAGAAATCAACGCTGCATTTGAAAAAGCTGCAAACGAAACATTAAAATACGAAACAGATCCTATCGTTTCATCAGACATTATTGGTTCACACTACGGATCAATTTATGATGCTGCTTTAACAAAAATGGTTCCAGCTGCTGATGGTAAAAACCTTTACCACATTTCATCATGATACGACAATGAAATGTCATATGTTTCACAACTTGTTAGAACAGTTTCACACTTTGCAAAATTAAAATAATATTAATGCAAGAAAATACGCCAAAAATGGCGTGTTTTTTTGTTTTTTGCATTGTTTTAAGAAAAAAACTTTAAAAAAGTGTAATTTTGGCTAAAGTTTTTCATACTCAAAAAATATAGAAAGTGAATAAAAGATGTTTTTAAAGTAAAAAAAGACATTTTTTGTGATTTTAGATTAAAAATATGGAAGTTTTTCCTAAATGCTATTTTTATATTTAAAATAATATAATTTTTATGTAATGAAAACTCTCCAAAATAAAATTGAAAAAATTTCCAAAATTTGAAGTGATTTTGACGATTTTATTGTGCAGGGTTCATGAAACTTAAAAATTCAAAAATGTATTGAAAGAGAACCCAATGACATAGATTTGTTTTTGAGTTTGAAAAAAAGAAATAGTAATTTTTATTCTCAATTCAAAGAAAAATTAAAAGAACATCCTTCCTTAAAACTAAAATATATTAGCAGACAGTTAATTTCGTTTGAGCATGAAGGAGAAAAAATAGATATTATTTTAACTAAATTTTATTCAAAACACCAAATTATAAAAATTAATGGGATAAATTTTCTTAAAAAAGAAATCTCCTTTTTTCTTTAAATTTTTAAACTAATAAATTTAATTCATGTTTTTAATGATAATCCTTTTTATAATGAAATAACACAAATAGAAACTACTATTGATGATTTACAAAAAATTGATGAAAACTTTTGTTTTTTGAATGAAAAATATATATCTATATTTAACGAAGAAGTTTGAAAAGATTTATCATTTCAACTATTTTTAAACAAGAAAAATTTGTGAAAGTTTGATATAAATACTTTTTTTAAGAGAATAGAAATGATAATAACAAAAAAGAGTTACTTATTGTTTATTTTCAATTTAAAAAAATTTTTAAATAAAAGAAAAAACATACAGAATAGAAAAAAATGAGTCTGAAAATTTGAAAAATCAATAAACAAAACTTACCGGGTCTAAAATGGAAAATAATATACTTTTAAATTTTGCAAAGGAAATTTGCTCAATTTCCGACAATATAGTCATTCAAGGATCGTTTGCAATTTATTTAAATGGATTTCTTAATAGAAAATCCAATGATATTGATGTAATTTTTTCTGAAAATTTACCTATTTCTAATAGATTAATAATTTGAAATAAAATAGAAAAAAACTTTGCTATTGAAAGAGTAATAAGAAATTCAATATTAATGAAAGAAATTGAAATAAATTACAAGAGTTTCAACTTTAGGTTAGAGTCGGTTTTGCAGAAAAACGTACCTTCTGAATTTGTAATCTATAAAAATGGATTAAAATTCTGTAACACATTTTTTTGTTTAGTATCCAAGTTATGTCAATTAGGTTTTTTATTAAATAAAATCAACTCTGATTCAACAAAAGATGAATTCCAAAAACTAAATGATTGTTTGAATGACATTAAAATAATAGATAATGATACAAATCTACTAAATGATTTAAAAAAGAACAAAAAGAATTGTTTAAAAATATTTATAAATGATTCTGTATTTAAGTTCATTTTCGCACAATATAATTACTCATTAAATTTGTTTAAACCTGAATTTTTTATCTTAAAGCTTAACTTTTCAGAAGATCAAAAAAGATTGTTGTTAAAAATTAAAGATGCTTTAATAAAGCTAGATATTTTAAAAAATTTAGAAGAATGTCAAAAATTTATTGAAAGAAAAGAAGAATTTAAAAAAATCTTTTCTAAAATAAATCCTTATATTCTAGGTGGTAAAAATATGCTTGTTTATTTTGAAAGTGAAGAAAATTTACTAAAAATATTAAATTATCTAAAAATCAAGTTTGAAATAAATTTGTGCATAAATAATGTTCTTTTAATTGTAAATAGAATTAGGAATAATATTTTAGAACTAAATCTGGTAGATTTAATTCATTTAATCTTTCAGGAGAACTACTATGATGAATAAACTCAAAAAAAGCTCAACTATTTTGGGGTTGGGATCAATTGCGATCGCAACTACAGCAGCATTGTCAATAGATGGCACTGCAGAACAAGAAAACAAACATGAACAAATTAAAAATTTTGTCTCATATGAAATTTCATACTATTATAAAGAGGAAATCAAATTTAACAATCTTCTATCAACTCAAAATTCATACTATATTGTATACAATGATGAATATGTCGTTGTATATGATGATATTTTGAAAGAAATTGTTATGCATCAAAAAACTAATCATTACAATTTTTCTAATCAAAATATTCATATAGTTTATTATGATATTTTAGAAGGCTTTATAGAATCGAAAAACAATAAACTGTTTTCTTTAGAAAACGAATCAGAGGTTATTTTTGATGTTGAAGAAAATATAAACAGAAGAAAAACCTTTTATTCTGATGATGAATTAAAAAATAAAATACTAGAAATAGAAAGAAAAGCGTCTTTATTTAAAATATTAGTAAGATCTAAAAATAAAACCCCTAAAACTATTCCGGATATCCCGACTTATAATCTTAGTTATAACAAAGATATTGTTTTAACAAATCATGCATGATGATGATTTACTCGTGACACAAATAAGGAAGTAGGTTATGATGAACTATTGACCTATGAAAGTGGAAATATCAAAAGAAATGGTTTGTGTGGATACATAGCATTTGCAAATATAGTTTTATTTAATCATATATTCTATGATGGAAATTTAATGAAAGAAAGTGTGTATAAGAATGAAATAACTGTTGAAGATTACCCGGAAAATATAAACAACTTAGATCATTCTAGTTCAAGAAAATTAAATTATGGAGTTCCTATATTTAGAAATCATATAGACAATTTCCCTAGAAACTCTCTTGCAAACAAACTGCATGGTATAGTATTAAAAAATGGGACATCTGCTGAAGATTATGATGAAATGTTTAATAGTATTGTAAACAAATCGTCATTTAATAAAAATTTTTACAAAGAAACTTATGATAGTTGGTTATGATATACATCATACAAGAAAAGTTTAATACATTCATTAACCGTAGAAGCAACACCTGTTTTGTTGGGTAGTAGTCGTTATCATCATGTTTTTGTTGCCTTTGGATATAACCCAAAAACTGATGAAGTAATAATATCTACTTTATGAGGAAATAAAAGTGATATAAGAATTATGAAATTGAGCGCTATATATACAAGAACTTCAGACTTTTATAAACTAGCTCCAAAAAATGGTATGGATCATTCAAAACAACAAAAACTTTTTAAATACGATGGAAAGTATGTCACAGCTTCATATTTTGAAACCAAAATTAGATCCGCTTTAATAAAAGATTGATACAATGAGTATAATTTAGCTTTTTCAGTTGAATTTGATAGAAACGATCTTCTTGATGAAATATATGCAAACGAACCTATATTTCCAGGAGGGTATTAATGGTGTTGAAAAAAAACAAAAAAATATTTAATGCGTCACATTTATATTGAATTCTTAAAATTTCAATATCATTATTTATTTTAATTATTTACTCAATTTTGTGTTTTATATTTAAATTTGAACGAATTAAATTCACAGTTAATATAATTTTTGGCAACACTCTATTATTTATTATTCTTAATATTTTGCTTGTAATAATATTTAAATCTATAATAAGAAAACAACAAAATACAACAATTTTTCAAAGCGATATCCACAGAAAAATATTTTATATTTTTCATATTGTTTTAGTGCTAATTTTTAGTTTACCGATTATTATTTCTTCTTCTTATGATTCGGTTAAAATGATATATATGCCGACAGGTAGAAGTGAATTAGACACTATAATTGCTTCTTCTAAAGAAAATGCTATTGTACAAATTGCAAACCTTTCTTCAATTGCGCTTGTTTTTTTAAGTTCTTATTTATTTGATAAATTGTTTTTACAAAAACAAAAATTTACTTCAAGTAAAAATTTGTTAGCCTTTACTTTAGTGATTTCGTTAATTTGTCTTTATTTATTAATAGATGTTTTTTCGTTAAAAATATTTTTAATTACACAAATTATCATTATTTACAAATACACTTACAATGAATTTTCTCTAAATGGTGCTTTAATCAGTTTTATCTTCGATGTATTCTATATTGTTATTAGTTTTGTTATTTTTAATTTATTCTTTTACCGATCAAAAAAAGGAAAAGAAGAGCAAAAACATTATTTAAAATATTTACTTATTTTAATTACTGGTATTTTCTTTGTGAAAAATCTAGGTTTTTTAACAATTAGCATTATGAATTTTGAATTTAGAGGAAATAAGAACTTTAATCAAGCATTTTATAAAGAATATTGAATATATACTTTTATTGGATTTTACTCACTATTATCCTCACTTACTGTTATAAGTTTATTTATCAACCCAGTAATTGAATATATTCGTTGCAAAAAAGCCAAATAATTGCTTAATTTTGCTAAAAATGAAAAAAAACTATAATTTAAATATAAGGAGGAAAAATTGAAAAAACATTTAACTGTATTTTCTAAAGAAAAAATTACCTTACTATTTTTGTCAATTATATTGTTGATTGCTTCAATTGTAGGAATAATTATTATTAATTATATTGATAGTGTTATTGATGTTAAGGACAAAAACAATTACACTAAATTTTTTAGTATTTTTTTCTTAATATTATCTTATGTCTTATTGCTTGTTGGTGGAATTTTACTAATCGGATCAATTCACTTAAAACAAAATGCTGAACATAAAGCAAATCTTAAAAATGCTTTAGTGTTACTTGATTTTCTATATGCTATCGCAGTCATTGCTTTAATTGTGGTTGTAATTTATATGCTTGTGCCAATAAGACCTGGCTCAACAGTAAATCCAGCAGTGGTTGACGTTGTGAAAAACAACGAAGAAGGTTATCATTATCCTGGTGGTTATATAAGAGGTTTAAATTGAGCTTCTCTTGTAACAATAACTCCAATTTTTGTACTTTTTGTAATTAGATGAATTATTTTTAATAAAATTTCAAACAACAAAACAAATAAAGCCAGCGTTAGTTTATTGGTTCCTTTCTCAGAATTAGCATTTCTTTAAAGCGTATTATAAATAAGATTTTTAGATTATACAAAACCAACTTTTTTATGTTGGTTTTGTTTTGCTTTAAAATAAAAACGTCGAATTTTAATATAATTAAAAACATATGAAAATTAGTGTAAAAGAAAAACTTAAAAGTGTACCCAAAAAACCCGGAATCTACTTGTGAAAAGATCAATATGATCAAATTATTTACGTAGGTAAAGCTTTAAATTTATACAGTCGTATGCATCAGTATTTCAAAGGAAGTATTAATTCATATAAAACTTATAAGTTAGTTCAAAACATTGCCGATTTTGATTTTTATGTCACTAAAACCGAGAAAGATGCTTTGTTATTAGAAAAAAATTACATTGAAAAATATAAACCTAAATACAACATCTTGCTCTTAGATGATAAAAATTATTCATACATTGAAATTGAACATGGTGATAAATTGACCATTAAAACCACACATAAGATTCAACATTCCAAAGCAAACACTTATTATTATGGGCCAATTACTAAAGGTTTTCATCGCCGCGAATTAGTTAATATTTTGCAACGTTTTTTTCTTTACAAAGATGGTTTGCCAATTCTTAAATCCACCAAAGAAGAAAATGCTCAAAAATTCAATCAAATTATTGATATTTTGAAGCTTAAAGATACTTCGTTTTTAAAACAAATAACCACAAAAATGGAACAAGCAGCTATGCAAATGCACTTTGAAATTGCTAAAGAATATCGTGATTCTTTACGATTGCTTCAAGAGATGAAACAACGTCAAATTTCTGAAATTTCTTCATTAAAAAATATTGATGTGTTTGCTTTTAAATTACAAGAAAATGTAATGCATGTTTCAATTGTAAATTACCGTTACGGAATTCAAACTTCGCATAATTACACTTATTTTCAATCACAAAGCAACATCAAAGAAGATATCGAATTGACATTAGCAAATTATTATGAATTAAATGAAATTGCCGACAATATTGTTATTGATTATGAATTTAAAAATTTAAACATTGAACTTCTTTCAGAAAAAATAACTTACCCTCAAAAAGGAGTTTTGTTAGATTTAATTAATTTAACAAATGAAAACAATAAAATAGCCATTCAAACCAAATATACACATAATTTAGCAAAAAATCAACGTAATATTGAGTCTTTAAATACTTTACAATCGTTACTAAAGCTCCCTAATAAAATTAGATTAATTTACATTTTTGACAATTCTAATTTAAACAACACAAATGTTGTAGGTGTTGGTATGGCTTTTAAAGATGGTCAAAATTACGCAAAATTAAACAGAAAATTCTTTTTAGAAAAAAACTCTCGTTTTAATACATCCAAATTAGCTGACAGTGAATATATGTATTTAAATGTACTCAGTTATATTAATGTTAACATTGAATTTTTTAGAAATATCAATTACGATGACTTATTTATTGTAGATGGATCAATTGTTCAAATTAATTCATTTTTTAGAGCTGTAAAAGAATTTGATTTTATTGATATAAATAAACTCAATGTGATTGGATTAGTAAAAGATGATCAACATAAGACTCGTGAAATTGTTTTAAAAAACGGAACACATCTTAAAATTGAAGATCAGAATTTATACAACTTCTTAAGTAATTTACAAATCAAAATAGATGCTTATGCTAAAAAATATTTTAATTACAAATTTAGACAATCTTCTTTAACAAGTAAACTAAGCCAAATTAAAGGTGTAGGACTTAAAAGCGAGCAAAAACTTTTGCAACATTTTAAAGATTATTCGTCAATTTATAATGCTTCTGAAGCGGAATTAGCTCAAGTTGTAGGTAAAAAGGTGGCTAAATTAATTAAAGAAAGTATTTAGTAGGTCTTGGTTTTGATTTGTTTTAATACTTAAAAAAGTAAATTATGAAAATTTTTTTCACATTTGCAAGTTCTTTTACCTAAATGGTAGTTAATTTATTTATAATTATCATGGTGCAATTTAAAGTAAAAAATAGTAAAACCCTTCCTTAGCAAAACATCTAAGTTGCACCAAAAACTCTTCATATCTCTATTATCATAATTTTCAAGAAACAAACATAATCAAAAATTATTAATTTATCAAATTCTATTTTAAGGTCTCAATTTCAAAAAAGATCGTTACGCGTGAAATACGATCTTCTCAATTTTTAATGTGGTTTTCATTATCGTTTCAGAATTATAAAAAACAGAATTTGTTGTCGTTTTCTTATCTATACCACAATGATTAATTAGATATCATTAAAAAATATTATTTACATTTGTTTCAAAAATGAATGTAAAAACCATTAACAAATTTTTTAAAAAATTATTTTAATCAAACTAAGGTTATTTGTAATTAATGCTCTCGCTTATTTTGTTCAATTTAACCATTTTTGTGTTTTGTTAGTTTAGTGTTTTTATTTTTCACAAATTGGTTTTAATCTTGGTTTTTCCTTTACTGGATTTAAAAATTATCTTAAAACATATCAAAGGTCTTTCATTTTCCCTTTGTTTCTTCTTGTTGTACATAAAATTATTTTCTCCGTAATTTTATAATTTTGTGTACTATCATGATTATTTAAACTTTGCTGTTTTTTAATAAAGACAAGTTCCTTTCCGGAAAATATTTTATTTGATAATTCAAATTTCAAATAATTAGTTTAAAACAGTCCTTTCTAGTGCTCTGCACGCCCTTTTTTCTTATATTATAACTTTCAAAATGTTTCTTGAATTTTAATTGTGATTTCTTAAAAGGCAGTACTTTTTCGTTCGCGGTATTGCCTTTTTCTTTGCAAAAAAAGCAATTTTGCTAAAAATTTTTTGCTTTTTTAAAATCTTTCAATAGCAACACATAAAAATGCTAAAAAGCGGTAAAATTAAAATAAGTAATTTTATTACTTTGATAACCAAAAAAACGAAAGGAAAATTAAATGTCAAAAACATATAAATATGCATTAGATAAAGACGGTAACTATACAGTTATGTCTAACCCTAATGAAATGATTAGAGTTTTAGATGTTAATGGTGATTTAATTGATAAAAAATACAAATCATCACTTACAAACGAACAACTCTTAGAAGCTTATAAGTGAATGGTTTTATCAAGACAACAAGACACCTACATGCTTCAACTTCAAAGACAAGGTCGTATGTTAACTTTTGTGCCTAACCTTGGTGAAGAAGCATTGCAAGTGGCAACAGCTTTTGCTATGAATCCTAAAACCGATTGATTTTTACCAGCTTTTAGATCAAATGCAACCATGTTAGCACTTGGTGTTCCAATGTTAAATCAAATGCTTTACTGAAACGGAAACGAGTGAGGATGCAACATTCCTGAAGGTGTAAATGTAATGCCTGTAAATATTGTTATTGCATCTCAAATTTCACACGCAGCCGGAATGGCATTTGGAATGAAACACCACAAAACAGGTGGAGTAGCTGTTACTTTTGTTGGTAATGGTGGAACAACCGAAGGTGAATTTGCAGAAGGAGTTAACTTTGCAGCCGTTCAAGAATGACCAGCTGTTTTCTGTGTTAACAACAACCAATGAGCTATTTCAACTCCGAACCACTTTGAATCAGTATCTGCAACTATTTCAATGAAAGCCGCTGCTTTTGGATGTGCTGGAATTAGAGTTGATGGAAATGACTTTTTAGCAAGTTATGACGCTATTAAAGATGCTATTGAATACTCAAGAAATGAAAGCAAACCAATCATTGTGGAGTTTGTAACTTGACGTCAAGGACCACACACCACTTCAGATAACCCACGGGTATATAGAACTGAAGAAGAAGAAAAAGAAAATGAAAAATGAGAACCAATGCACCGTTTTGAAAAATACCTTTACTCAGTTGGCGCTTTAAATGATTCTCAAAAAGAACAAATCTGAAATGAATCATTAGATTTTGTTAAAAAAACTTACGAAGAAAGTATGACAAAAATCAATACTAAACTTGATGATATTTTTGATTACACATACGCTGAACTTCCTGAATACTTAAAAGAACAAAAACAAGAAGCAGTAGACTTTTGATCAAAGAAAGGAGTTAAATAATGGCTGACACAAAAGTAGTTAATAATATTGAAGCCTTAACTCATGCGCTTGATTTAGCTATGGAAAAAGATCCAAATGTTGTGTTATTTGGAGAAGATGCTGGTTATGAAGGTGGAGTTTTCCGTGCAACTCAAGGTCTTCAAGCTAAATACGGTGTTCAAAGAGTTTTTGATACTCCTATTTCTGAAGCGGCTATTGCTGGAGTGGCAATTGGAGCTTCACTTGCTGGATTAAAACCAATTGGTGAATTACAATTCCAAGGATTCTCTTATCCAGCTATGCAACAAATTTTTACCCATGCAGCTAGATTAAGAAACCGTTCAAGAGGACGTTTATCAGTACCTATTGTTATTAGAATGCCTATGGGTGGAGGAATTAGAGCTTTAGAACACCACTCTGAAGCTTTAGAAGCTATCTACTCACACGTACCAGGAACTAAAGTAGTTATGCCTGCGTTCCCTTATGACACTAAAGGACTTTTACTTGCTGCTTTAGCAGATCCAGATCCAGTTATTTTCTTAGAACCTAAGAAAATTTACCGTGCTGGTAAACAAGAAATTCCTGCTGGATACTATGAAGTGGAAATTGGAAAAGCAAACGTTTTAGTTGAAGGAAAAGACTTGACTCTTGTTACTTATGGAGCTCAAGTTCACGATGCTTTAGCAGCGATGAAAAAACTTCAAGCATCAAATCCAGAAATTTCAATTGAACTTATTGATTTAAGAACAATCAAACCACTTGATCACCAAACAATAGTGGAATCTGTAAAGAAAACTGGAAGATTGCTTGTTGTTCATGAAGCAGTTAGAAGCTTCTCTGTTTCAGCTGAAATTATGGCTAGAGTTAATGAAAAAGCTTTTGAATATCTTAAAGCTCCAATGGCTCGTTTAACAGGATATGACATTACTGTGCCTCTTGCCAAAGGTGAAAACTTCCATGCTATTAACGATGATAAAATCGTTGAAAAAGTAAAAGAAGTTATGTCATTTAAGTTTTAATAAAAGGAGATATTAAACATAATGAGTATTAGAACAACCCCAATTGCTCGTGCCAAAGCAGCTAAACTTGGTATTGATTTATCTCTTGTTAAAGGTTCAGGAGATCACGGTCGTATTTTAGTTGCTGATATTGATGCATATGTAGCTTCAGGAGCTCAAAAACCTGCTCCAGCTGCAACAAGTGCTCCTCAAAGTGCGCCAGCAGCAGTAACCCCAAGAGTGGTAAGCGGAGAACCATATTCACAACCAATTACCCCAATTAGAAAAGCCATTGCTAAAGCGATGACAAACTCATGAGATAATGTTGCTTATGTAAACTTAGTTCATGAAATCGATATGACTAATTTATGAAATTTACGTTCATCAATTAAAGATTTAGTTCTTAAAAGTGATAACGTTAAATTAACCTTTTTACCTTACATTCTTAAAGCAGTGGCAATTGCTTTAAGAGAATTCCCTAAATTTACAGCAAAATACAATGAAGCTAAATCAACTTTAGATTATCCTGGAGTTATTAACTTAGGATTTGCTGTTGATACTGAAGCTGGATTAATGGTTCCTGTAATTCCAGGTGCTGATCAATTGTCAATTTTAGATTTAGCTAAAGAAATTGGTCGTTTAGCTAAAGCAGCTAGAGAAAGAACAATTAAACCTGCTGAAATGAAAGGTGCTGGATTTACAGTAACCAACTATGGTAGTGTAGGAAGTTTATTTGGAGTACCAGTTATTAACTATCCTGAACTTGCTATTGCTGGAGTTGGAGCAATCGTTGATAAACCAGTTGTTAAAAACGGAGCTGTTGTTCCAGGTAAAGTAATGTACATTACTGTTGCTGGGGACCACAGATGAATTGATGGAGCAGAAATTGGACGTTTTGCTTCAAGAGTTAAAGAATTACTTGAAAAACCTGAAGTATTAGGAGTGTACTAAAATGTATAAATTTAAATTCGCAGATATTGGTGAAGGTCTTCACGAAGGTACAGTTGCTGAAATTTATGTAAAAGATGGTCAAACCGTTAAAGAAGGAGACAACCTTTTTAGTGTTGAAACCGATAAAGTTACTTCAGATATTACTTCTCCTGTTAATGGAGTAATTTCAAAAATTATGATGGCCGTTGGTGATGTTATTCATGTTGGTCAAGAAATTTTCTTAATTGATGATGGTTCAGGAGATGCAGTTGTTGAAGAACCAGCTAAAGAAGAGAAAAAAGAAACCGGAGCTAGTGTAGTTGGAGAAGCTGTTGTTAATAATGATTTAATTGATTTAGCAGCATTTAAAAAATCAATGCCTACAGTTAATGAAAAAGCACAAGTTGCTTCAAATTCATCAAATATTGCCAAAGATGTAAAACCATATACTGGTAAAGTTGATGAAGATTATGATGTTATTGTAGTTGGATCAGGTCCTGGTGGATATTTAGCAGCAGAAGAAGCTGGTAAAAGCGGACTTAAAACTTTAATTGTTGAAAAATCATTCTGAGGTGGAGTATGTTTAAACACCGGATGTATTCCTACTAAAGCATTACTTAAATCAACTGAAGTAATTCAAACAATTAAACATGCTCATGATTATGGAATTGTTCTTAAAAAAGAAGAACAAATTTCTGAAGATAAAACATGAACTGCAATGCACCAAAGAAAAGAAGAAGTCGTTAAAAAGATTTCTAAATCAGTTGAAATGCTTATGAAATCTTCAAAAGCTAAAACTGTATTTGGTGAAGCAAAAGTTCTTGGAGATAGAGTAATTGAAGTTGAAGGACAAGTTTACAGAGCTAAAAACTTAATTTTAGCTACTGGATCTACTGCTAATAAATTACTTAAAATTCCTGGATTTGAACAAGGTTACAAAGACAATAAAATCATCACTTCTAAAGAAGCAATTAACTGAAAAGAAAAACGTCCTAAATCAGTAACCATTATTGGTGGAGGAGTTATCGGTCTTGAATTTGCAACTATTTTCTCAATTTTAGGAGCTAAAGTTGTAATTATCCAAAACACCGAAAGACTTCTTCCAGCAGCTGATAAAGACGTATCAATAGAAGTTAACAAAATGCTTGAAAGACTTGGAGTTGAAGTTCTTTTTGATACCCAAACATTAAAATACGAAAATGACAAACTTTACGTAAATGTTAAAGGTGAAGAAAGAGTCCTTGAACAAGAAATTGTTCTTACAGCCACAGGTAGAACACCAAATTCTCAAGGTTTAGCTGAAGCTGGAATTAAACTTGGAAGCAGAGGTGAAGTATTAGTTGATGAACATCAAAGAACTAATGTTGAAGGTGTTTATGCTATTGGTGATGTTACTGGACAATCAATGCTTGCTCACGTAGCTTACGCTCACGCTATGACTGCAGTATTTAACATTCTTGGAGACAAAACCAAAGAAACATACAAACCTAAATCAGTAGCTGGATGTATTTACACCAACCCAGAAATTGCTTTTATTGGTATGACAGAAGAAGAAGCTAGAGCACAAGGTAAAGATGTATTAACTTCAAAATACTTATTTGAATACCTTGGAAAATCAATTGCCGCTTTAAATACCACTGGATTTATCAAATTAATTGTTGATAAAGAATACGGTGAAATTTTAGGAGCATGAATTGTAGGTCCTCACGCAACTGATTATATTGCTGAAATTGCTTTAGCAATGGAACAAGAAATTACAGTTAATGAAATTGCGCACACAATTCACCCTCACCCAACTTATGGAGAAATTATTTGAGAAGCTGCTCGTTCAGCAAGCTTAAAACTTTCTCTTGCTAAACTTAGAAAATAAGTTTATTAATTATCATTACCCACGCAAATCGCAACAAGTGTTGCGGTTTTTTATTTTGTTAAATAAAAAACAAGCCCAATGCTTGTTTGACTTTAAATTGATTTACTCGGTTTTTTCTTCGTTGTTTCTAAACACTTCACCAGCTGCGGCCATTGTTTTAACAACTTCAGATAAGTTTGGTGGAACTATAATTTTTGTTGCTTTTCCATTAGCTAACACACCAAGTTGTTCAATTGATTTTAACTGAAGCAATTTTGAGTTGATAGTACTTTTACTTAATAATTCTAAAGCTTCTTGTTGCCCTTTAGCTTCAAGGATTTGACGTTCTCTTTCAGCTTCAGCAGCTAAAATTTTAGAGGCTTTTTCTCCTTCAGCACGTAGAATGTGACTTTCTTTTTGTGCTTGAGCTCTTAAAATTTCACTTTGTTTTGTACCTTCAGCAGCTAAAATAATTGCTCTTTTATCTCTTTCGGCTTGCATTTGACGTGTCATAGCTTCTTGAACTTCTGTTGGAGGAGCGATGTTTTGAATTTCTACCCGATTAACTTTAATTCCTCATGCATCACTAGCTAAATCTAAAATGGTTGTTAATTTAGCATTAACTGTTTCTCTAGAAGTAAGTGATTCATCAAGTTCTAGTTCACCAATTAAGTTTCTTAAGGTAGTTGCAGTTAAAGCTTCAATGGCTAAAAATGGTCTTTCAGCCCCATAAGCAAATAACTTAGGATCAACTACTTTTAAATAAATAACGGCATCAACTTTAATAGTGGCGTTATCTCTAGTGATTGCGTTAATAGCTGGGAAATCAATAACTTTTTCTTTTAAGTTTTCTTTAAGAGCAATTCTTTCAATAAAAGGAAACTTGAAGTTTACCCCTTTGGTTGCAATTCTATTGAATTTACCGAGTCTTTCAATAATGTAAAAGTTTGTTTCATTTACTATAAAGAGTGTTGAAAATAGTACAACTATTAAAACAATTAATAATAATACACCAACAACACTTCCGACAATAATTGGAACCATATTCTCCTTTCTTTTCTTATATAAATTATATTAAATTTATTGATTATTAGTTTTCTTAAAGAAAATAAGATTATATAAAAAAGGACAAGAATATCTATTTCCTTATCCTAATTTAATATAATTTTATTTATTTCTTAAATGTATTTTCCAGCTTCTTCATCAACAATAACTGTTACATCATTGTGTAATTGTAAAAAACTTGCGGGACATTCTGGTGAAACTGGTCCTAATATCATGTCTCTAATAGCGTTAGCTTTAGAAGCTCCGGAAGCAATTAAAACGATTTTTTTAGATTCTAAAATTGTTCCAATTCCCATAGAAATAGCTGTTAAAGGCATATCTGAAGGTTTATCAAAATAAATTTTATTACTTTCAATAGTACTTTGAGTTAGTTGAACTTCACGTGTTCGATCACTTATTGTAGAACCTGGTTCATTAAAAGCGATGTGTCCGTTAGTTCCTATTCCTAAAATAGTAAAATCAATTCCTCCGTGTTTTTTAATAATTTCTTCGTATTTTTTAGCCTCTTCAACAACGTTGCCATTTCCGTTAGGGAAATTAATGTTTTCTCGCTTAACATTAATATGATTAAATAAATTCCCATCCATAAAATAATGATATGAACATTTATTTGTAGTTGGTATCCCGACATACTCATCTAAATTAAAGGTTGTAATTTGACTAAAATCAAGCAACCCTTGATTATATTTTTTAATTAATTCAATATATGTTTGCACTGGTGAAGAACCAGTAGCAAAACAAATTTTAGAATTTGGTTTCTTATTTATTTGTTCTTCAAACATAAACGCACACACTTGTGAGAGCGTTTTATGTGTATCCACTTTTATAATTTTCATTATATTTCTCCTTTAACTAATCTCCCGTTTATGATAACTGCTTTAATATCTAATGATTTACGATCGATCATGACTAAATCTGCATAATATCCTTCACGAATACGACCGATTTTTTTATGTTTAATTGAATCTAATGCATTTGTTGAAGTTAACTTAGCAATATCAGGTAATTTAACCTTCATTTTCATTAGATTTTTAAAAGTGTCATATAGTGTAATTCCGCTTCCGGCAATAGTATTAGTTCCTTTTAAATAAATATTTTTCCCTTTTTTAGTTACTGGAATTGATCCAGAAATTGAGTCTCCATCTGGACCGTATGCAGGTCTAATAGCATCTGAAACACAAACAATATATTCTAAATCCTTGTGTTGTAAAGTAAAGTCAATTGTTTCAGGACAAATATGCTCGAAATCTAAAATGATTTCAGTATAAACATTTCGATTAAACGCAGCTTGCACCAAACCTGGTTTACGCGAATCAATTCCACTCATTGCGTTTCACATATGACAAACATTGCGAACACGATTATCAAAATACAATTGTGCTTCATTATAAGAAACATCAGTATGTCCAATTGAAGGAACAATTTTTAAGGATTGCATTTCTTTAAGAGTTTCTAAATCCACCATTTTAGGGTCAAAAGACATTCTTTTTAATCTTCCTTTTGAAGCTCTATGTAATGTGCGAACTAAATCTGGTGTCCCTTTTAGAAGATATTCTGGATGATGGGCTCCTTTTTTTGCCTCACCAATAAAAGGTCCTTCAAGGTGAATTCCTAAATGTCTTGAACCCGCAAATTCAGCAGAAGCAATATCAGAGAGCGCAACAATTAAATCATCTCAAGGAGCAGTCATTTCTGTGGGCATAATTGATGTTACACCATATTCAGCTAGTTGTTTTGAAATTTCTTCGGTTGCAGTTTTACCATCCATGAAATCTTGACCTTTAAATCCGTGAACGTGTAAATCTACAAAACCAGGAAAAAGAAAGTTTTTTCCAAGCCCAGTTTTAGGAACGATTTTTATAATTTTTTCATCACGAATATACACATCAGCATTGTCAATAACTCCATATGGATTAACAACTTTAACGTTTTTTATTATCATAAACTTTTAATACCTTTCGATTTATATTCAAATTATAAAATTTAAATTATTAAAGTTTTACATAAGTAAAAAACTAATTCTTAAATTTTGGACAAAACTTTATTTTTACCATCATTTTTATAAAATATTTTCATATTTATAAAGTAAAACTGAAGTTTTTTACCCTTAAAAAAAGAGGCCATAAAAATTTTTAGAATATAATTTATTAGCATTTATAGTTAATGCCCCCATATATTTTTTAAATATATGAGTGTTTATGAAAGGAAAAAGACAATTAGTCAAATAAAATGAATGATATTTTAACTACACTAAAAAACACTTTGACTAATACTGGATTTTGAGGTGCAATTATTGCAACTATCGCAATAATTACTCTTGGTTTTGTTTTAACTAAAGCAAAAGTCCTTAAAGCTGAATGGAAAGGATCTCTTAATGCGGTTGTTTTAAAAATCGCTCTTCCTGCTTTAGCTATTTCAGGATTTATGAAAAACATTACTATTAAACAACTTCAAGAACAAGGTATTATCTTAGGAGTTTCGTTTGCATTTTATGTTCTTTTATGCGTTATTGCATTTGTGCTAACCACATATGCACCAAACTTTGTTCCTCGTAGAATGAAAGTAAATATCGACGGAACAGTCGCTCAAAGCGAATCAAAAGCATTAGTTACATGAATGATGCTTATTTTCGGAAGTGTTACTTTCTTTGGACTTCCAATTATTAATGTAATTGATAATGGTGCAGGAGTTATTCCAGCTAACATCTGAACAATTCCTTATAGAATCTTCCTTTACTCATACTGTTTTATGGTAATGTCAGGGCTTAAATTTGACCGTCAAAACATTGCTAAATCAGTTAAAACTGCATTTTTAAACCCTATTGTTATCGCAACATTTGTGGGTCTAATTTTCTGAATGACACAATTAATCCCTGGTGCTTCTGTATTTGATAAAAACTTTACTACAGGAACAGCTAAAGCAACTAACGGATGATTTAACTTGTCTGTTACAATGCCATACTTTTACACACCAATTCAAACATTAGGAAGACTTGCTAGTCCACTTGTTTGAATTTCAATTGGTATGACACTTGCTGTTTCAAACATTAAAAAAGCAGTTACATCACCAGCTGTGTGAGTATTTACAGCACTTAAACTTATTGTTATTCCACTTATTGTTTTCTTAGTATTTTTAGGATTAAACCGTTCAGGAAACGTAACAAAAGAGGCTGCTACAGCTATGGTTATTTTTGCTGCTACTCCACCTGCAACAGTTGTTATTGCTTACGCAATGCAATATAAACGTAATGAAGAATATGCTGTTCTTTGTTCAGCGTTATCTACATTATTTGCAATCATTGCAATTCCTGTATGAATTGTTATATCAAAAGCTGCATTTATTTATATTTAGGAGAATAATTAAATGAAAGTTATTTGTTTTGGAGTTCGTGATGTAGAAAAACCAATTTTTGAAAAATATAACCAAAACTACAATTACGAATTAGAATTACGTTCAGAGTCACTCACTCCTGAAAACGTTGATATTATCAAAGGATATGATGCGGTAATTTGCCGTGCAAGTGATAAAGTAAACCGTGAGGTATTAACTAAAGCTAAAGAATTTGGTATTGATTATGTATTAACTAGAACTGTTGGTTACGATCACATGGATTTAGAAGCTATACACGAACTTAATATCAAAAGCGCAAGAGTACCTAGTTACTCACCAACAGCTATTTCTGAATTAGCTGTTTCAATGGCACTTACATTGTCAAGAAGAAGTTTGTATTTTGCATCTAAAGCTGCTGCTGAATACGATTACAAAATTCTTCCTGAAGGTTTCGCTCGTGAAATGAAAAATTCTGTAGTAGGAATTATTAGAACTGGAAAAATCGGTTTAGAATCAGCCAAAATGTTTAAAGGTTTAGGAGCTAAAGTATTAGGATTTGACCCATATCCAAATCCAAATGCTAATGGAATTATTGAATATGTTTCATTAGATGAACTTCTTAATCAATCAGATATTGTTTCACTTCATATGCCATATATTAAAGGTGTAAACGATAAAATGATTAATGATGAATTCATAGCTAAAATGAAAGATGGAGCCATCTTAGTAAATACTGCCAGAGGTCAATTACAAGATGAAAGTGCGATTTTAAGAGCTTTAAAATCAGGAAAACTTTATGCAGCCGCTTTAGATGTGTTCTATAGCGAAAAGCTTTACTTTGGTAAAAAGTTAACCGAAATTGAAGACCCAGTTATTAAGAAATTAGTTAATATGTTTCCTAAAGTTATGACTACTCCTCATATTGGAAGTTACACTGATGAAGCTGTGGCTAATATGGTCGAAATTTCATATCAAAACCTTAAAGAATTATCTTCAAATATTGAATGTAAGAACAAATTATAAGAATACGCTTCGGCGTATTTTTTATTAAAAGAAAAAATGCTTTTTGGTATTAATTTTGTTGAAAATACTCTCTTTTTATATCCATTTATCTTAATAAAGTTTAAAATATAGTCATGTCAAAATTAAGTCGTTTCTTATTAGTTTTTTCGTTAATGGCTCCTGGAGCTGTTGTTTCGTGTACAGATGCAAATTTAGAACAAATTACCATCAAAAATAATCCAAAAAATGACGATTCTTCGCAAAATAATCAACCAATTATTGATAATCCAAATTCTAACAATGATAATAGTAAAGATAACTCTGATGCTTTACCAGACACTAATTCCATAAGCGAACAACCTTCAGTTGAAACAAATCCCGTTTCAAATACAGAAATTAAAACAACAAACTATCAGTTTAATCCAATCCAAGCTAGCAGAAACACCTTTTTAACTAAAAATGACGACTACATTCAATCGATTAAATATCGAACTTTTTCTCTTAAATGATATATGCAACAAAAAGGGACAACTCAAGGATATTCAGTATCTGGAACATTGTGAATGCTTGATTATATGCATTTAGGAAATAATAAATTTAAGTTTTATTTTGGAACTAACTATCATGTAGCTTCTAACTTATTTTCTGCAAAAGATTATGATATTTATCAACAACCAAATCGTTTAAAAACTTTTAACCCTTATTATTATGAATTTGCGTGAGCTTCTGATGCTTATGATACAAATTCAAAAGTTGGTGATAGTAATTGAAATAGAGTTCAAATTCCTTTTAATTCAAAAAATTCAATTCTAAGAAATTTCTTCTTAGCACATAATTTTTTACAACCAAATGCATTACCTAATTTAAAGTCTACTTATTTTGCTGATTTTGCAATTGTAGAGTTTGAAATTGACTTAGACGCATTATCTAAATCTGATTATAAGGCAAAAGCTTTTAGAGTTAAATTAGCTCAAGCAATGAATGAAGTAAATAAATCTATTAAAAAATTCACAAACTTAGATCAAACTAACTCAAATAAATATTTATTTACAGATAATAAAATTCCGTATGCAACTTTAGATTATGCTAGTGTGCTTGATACTTATGAAAAAAGTAAAACTAACTCATTAGAACAAATTAGTGAAATTGTTAAAGAAAAATTAGCAACTTATAATTATTCACTAGTTCCTAGATATTTATATAGCTTTGGTTATCCTGCTCCTAGCGAAAACAATGATAGTGGTATTTTTAATACAATAGATGCAAACGAACGTAATACATTAGGGTATTCTTCTGATGATCCGTCTTTAGGTTTTAGCATTCAAAAAGATTATGTATTAAAAAACTATGATCAAAATTCTTATTTTAATAATGAAGTAGCCACTAAATTTTATGCTTTTATGTATAGTTTTAATTCAAAAAACGCTCCTGATAAAGGAGCAAGTGGATCGCTTGTTTTAAATGAACAAGGTCTGCCAATAGGATTGCTTTTAGGACATTTATCAAATCCAGTGACATACATAGATGCTAATAAAAACTTCCAAGAAGCATCACGTGCATTAATTCAACCTTTTGTGCAAAACATTCCTCTTTATTCTCAAAACAATCAAATCACCATTCCTGCTTTTAATTTACTTGATCACACCAATAGTGAGTTATATCCTCAACAATTAGTTTCTTATCGTTCAAGAATTAATGATGTTTACGGAAAAGATGCAAAAACAGCAGTTTTTGGAGGGGAAATCGTTACTTTATTATAAGATGGTTTTTATCCATCTTTTTTTGAATCATTTTTTTAAAAAAACTAACTATTTTCCATATTTTTTCCACATTTTTATATGAAACATTATGAAAAACTTTTATGCACATTTTAAGCAGTTATAAAAAGTTTTTTAGCTCTTTAATTTGTTTTAAAATACATTAATTTATAATAAAGAATATTACATTTTAATCAATTAATTTATTACTAAGGAGAAATATGGAAAACAAAAAAATTAGACACTCAATTATCTTAATAAACGGAAAAAGAAGAAGTGGTAAGGGATTGCTTTCTCAAGCAATTAAAAAACTAGCTTCTGAGAAAGACTACAAAGATAACATTCATGTTTTATCTTTTGCTCAACCTATTAAAAAAATTACTGAGCCTATTTTAGATGAACTTAAATGAGACGGAGTAGATAAAGAAATTGTGCGTCCTTTATGAATCGCAATGGGAGAAGTAGGGAGAAACATCGATAATAATATATGATGTTCAAAAGTAATGGACAAAATCAAAGAAATTGTACGTAAATCAAGTGAAGAGGGGAAAAATTCATTATTTTTAATTGATGATTTGCGTTTCCCAAATGAGCTTGATTACTTTAAAGGTACTTTAGCGGAATTACAAGAAATTGCTGGAGAAAATTCAAAAGTAACTGTTAATGCTATTAGAATTCAAAAATTCTTTGATGCTACTAAATTTGTTGTGGGGGTTGATGATAACTCAACTGAAACTAGTTTTGACAAAATTGTAAACGTTTGTTTTGATCATATTGTTCCTGAGAATATATTAATTGATCAACATTGAAGTGCTAACTTTGAAAAAGTTAATTTATATGCCAAAATTATTTACGACAATTACTTAGCGAGATAATAATGGTTAAACGAAAATATTACAACAATGTCCATTATTTTGTTGATGAAGTTAATAAGGTGGTTCGTTTATCCGAATCCTTTCATCAAGAGTTATTAACATTTGATAAGTTCAAGGGATTTAAAAAAATTGGAGGTAGTACTGTTGGAGATGTGTTGCTTTCAGGTGGTTTTAAATCACAATTTGCTGCTTTTTGTCATATTGCACGAATTAAGTTGCCAGTATTGAGTAAAAAGTATGTAAATGCCGGTACTATATTAGAACCTAAGGTTTTTGACGCCTTTCGGGCAGCTTATCCAAATGAAACCATTTATAATTATGAAGCTGCTCAATATAATTACAACTTTTTTGAAGGAAAAGATGATGTTCTTTCTGGAGTACCTGATGGTTATTTACCAAGTCGGAATTGCGTGCTCGAAATTAAGACCGCAGGCGAAAGCAAAATTGACAAATGAGAAAAGGAAGTAGATCCTTCATATAGAAAACAAGCGCAACTATATAGTTACTTAATGAAAGCTACTAGTTATAAAATTATTGCTTTATTTTTAAAAGATGAAGAAGGGGATTACTTACATCCTGAAAATGTTAATTTACGCAAACGTAAAATCAAGGCTTTTGATTTTGAAGTAAATTATCAAGAAGCTGAAGATGATATCAAAAAGGTGAAATCTTGATATTATCATTACACAAAAAGCGGAGTTTCTCCTCAATTTAATTTATCAGTTGATGCTGATCAAATTGAATATTTGAAATGTTCTTCACCTCAAGAGTGAGAAGCTTTATTGCAAAGATGAATTCAAATGGGCAAAGCTGATGCTGACAGCGAAGCGTAAAGAGTGGTTTAACCCACTTTTATTATATTTGCACACGAAAAAATTACTTATTTAATATAATTTTTATTAATAATGACACCAAAACAATTACTTTCGACTTTTTGAAATACTCAAGGATTTTTTACCGAAGTTTTAGCGGTTTTTATTTTAGTTTTTTTTGTTTTGTTATTCAAAATGTTAATAACGGCATTTAAAGTGAAAGGAACTAAAATCATACTACCGCTGGGATTTAGTTTGATTACATTTTTAATGTATGTTCAACTATGAGCTTCATCTAAATATTTATTCAACACCCCTCAAACGCCTTTGGTAAATCCGATTTTTGTCCTTTTACAGTCATTTTTACAAGGTTATAAGCTAGGCAATGGTTTAAATCCTTCTTCTTTTAAACCATTGGATAATGGAGTTCCTTATCTTATTGGCGGTCAATTGTTAGGGTTTATTTTCGCAATAAGTTTATTTTTAGTTTTGTTTATACCGCTAAAATATTATTTAGCAAAAATTAATCCCAAATACCAAGACATTAAAAAAATGACCATTTTTGAGGTCTTTCATAGAGATGATAAAACTTTAGTAGGATTTTCAATTAAAGAAAGTATCTTTTTAATTATTTTTACAGTTTCGGTGGGATTTGCTTTTTATATTAAACCTACTGAATTTGGGACCACTAAATATGATCTTTTAATTGTTTCTACAGTAATTATTTTTATTTTATTGTTTTTTTCAAGTTACTTTGGTTACTTTGCTTTTTTAATTTATTTAGATTGATTTATTGCTGTTATTAACTTTGTTGAAAATTTCAAAACTAAACGTAATTTACAAATTGTCCAATCTGACTTTAGATTATCTTTCACAAGTCTTTTTCAAATGCTTATTACTACAGTTTTAACAATTATAATCCCAATAATCGTGGGCGGAATTGTTATAGCTATTTTTGCAAACACAAAAGGAGATGGAGTTAACTTCTAATTATGAAAAAAATATTCTTTAAAAAATTTTTAATACCTACTACTTTTTTAACCGGAATTTCAACTTCGATGGTACTTGCTAGCTGTACTGCTAATGATTCAATTTCGCAAAGCGATGTTGAGAACTTTGTTGCCAACAAATACTCTTTGACAATAACATCAACAAATAAAAGTGCATTTGATCTTGAATCTAGCGATATAACATTAACCAACAATACCAATGAAACAAAATTATCTTTTGAATCCACATTACTTAATGATTTAGAAAATCCGAATGCTTTTATTTCAAGTGGTTATTCTTTGGATGCTGTTACAAATAAAATGCTAGCAGGAGAAGTGTTGGTTAAGGTTAAGATAACTTTTAAAGACTCTAAGCAAACGCTATCTTATGATAAATATTTATTTGTCAAAGGCGCTTTAAACTATGAACGAGCACTTGAACAAATTAGTGATAAAATCGATTTTGAACTTCCTAATTTAGCTAATGTAACTTTACCGCTTGAAAAAAATATTTCAAAATACAATCATGATCTAGGAGACTTAAAATACAATCTTAATTCATTGAATTTACAATTAAATAACAACACTAAATTTATAGTTAAAACAAACAATGCTTTAACTGGAATTGTTAAGTTAGTTCCTATAAGATATTTTTCAAGTAAATCCCAAAAGTTCTTGTATAAAGAACTTCCACTTGACCAAGAGTTAGTTTTACATCAACAACAGTTTATCCCTACTTTAGATGTTGTGTTAGATACAAAACAATATTTAGCCCCATTAAGAGTAGATTTAAGTCAAAATACCAAATTTGCAAATCGTTCACTAAGTGAACTTAACCCTTCTGAATTAAAATTTGAAGATTTACAAAATAGCTTATATTTAGGGGATTTAATTGACTTAAAAACTAACCAAAGCATTACTTTGCCTGAATTTTACAAACACAATATTATTGAAAGCATTAATTCAATTCAAACCAATGATAATGATGGCCAAATGGTTGTTAATTTAACTTTAAGATTGCCTCATTTAGATAATGTTCAATACTTCTCAACTCAAGGATTGACAAATTATGAATCTCAAAGAGTGAAAACTCAACTTATTTTAGGAGGTTTTAAAAACGATAAGAGCTCAATTGTGGCTAATAATGATATACCTCAAGAAGCAAACAACATTGTAACAACCACTTCGTCTTCAAATGTGCTAAATGATATTTTAGAAGCATTTGATTACACAAGTTCAAGTGAGTTTTTTACTTTTAAAGATCAAGTTAACATTCAAAATTTAGCTTTTAGAGACTTTGCTAATAACAACTACATTAAGCAACACACTACCTTTAACGAAGTTGCTTTAAAAGATTTATTAAAAACTAAATTTAATAATTATGCCTCACTGATTAATTCTTTAAAAGTGAGAATTCGTTACCACGATATTCGCCAACGAGAAGGAAATAAAAATCAAACAATAATTCCTATTGATTTAGTGCATGTTATTGATTCAAACAAATATTTATATGAATTTAGAACCGTTAATTTTGTTGTAGATAATTTAGGATTAAATACCAATAATGATAAGTGAATTCAATTAAGTAGTTCTTTAGATAATTTAATTAATGATATTAAACAAAACCCACTTAATGTAACTTTAGCTAATAAATTTTTAACTGCTAGCGTGGTTCAAAACACTCCAGTTGAACAATTGTCAGTATCTCAACTTAATAAATTATTTAAAGTGTCTTTATCTGAAGAGTTAAAAAATCAATTAAACACTTTATGAGAAGAAAATAAATATATTAGCAATATCTTTGTGTCAAAAGTTCGTTTTGATGCCAATGTACACAAATTAAAAGCAACCATTAGAGTAGCTTTATCAGATAATGCAAACGAATACAATCAATTAATTAAACAAATACAAAAAGAAGATCCTCAAGCTTCATTGACTTTAGTACAAGCTCAAGAAAAACTGCAAAATACTTCAAGAAGCAATTTAGGAAAAGACATTGAAATCACTTTAAATTATGCCAATAGTGGATTGGAAAATTATTTATTAAATGAGCAGTTAGCATCATTGGTAAAGGTCAACATCGCTCACACCAATGAAGCTCATTATAATTTTGAAAAATTTAATTTAGCTGATTTTACTTTTACTAAACCAAATAATTTTTCTTATTTACAATTAGTTTCTCACAAAGTAATTGACGCTAAAAATGTGGATTTTACTTTCAAAGCCATTGATGCTACTAACCAAAAAGAATATCAATTTACCAAACACTTTGGATTAGGTCATTTTAGCAACATTTTTGAAGAAGAATTCACTAAAAATAACATTAATTCTTACAACTTCATTGCTGGACCTTTAACCAAACAAAATCTTTCAAAAGTTAATGCTCAAATTTTTAGCTTATACGGAAGTAACTTACTCACTGGTGGTTATGATGAATTAAGAGGATTTTATGCTTCTTCGCCATCGTTTCCATATCAATTGCACTTAGGAGAAGATTATTTAGCTCCAAACAAAACAGCTATCGTGGCTCCTTATGATGGCGAAATTCTTGGAATTGTATATCATGATAACGTTTCAAAAGCCAACGATATTGCTGAAGGAGTTGGGACTACATTACTAATGAGAGTTAAAGTAGAAGATATGAATTTATCTCCTAAAGATAAGGAATTATACTTTAAAGATTCTCTTTATGCATACATTGGTGTAATTCACTTAGATCAAGAGCAAACATTTAACAATAAAGCGTTAAATATTTCGTCTAAAGAAATAGAACAAACTGATTCAAAAGGTAATAAAACTATTGATGTTTATGCAACAAAATTTGATGCTCAGTTAAATGATTATGTTGCTATTACTCCAGACAATCCTCTTAAAGTAACCAAAAACCAAATAATTGCTTACATTGGAGACACTCACGAAAATGGTGGTTGAATGTCTCATGCTCACGTGTCAGTAATAGTCTCAGGTGAGCGTAATTGAAATGAGAACGGTTTTTGAGCTCCAAAGCGTGATTATTATGAAAGTAGATTAAAAACCTATAATCCTGATTCACCAAGATTTAATTGAAGCGGAATTAGAGTTCCTGGAGTGGCCTTTAATTCAGGAGATTTATCAAAACAAAGAAACTTGCAAGCTCCAAAAGTAGATCCACAAAGTGGAAAAGTGATAATTCCAAAAGAAGATTCAGATACTTTATATTCATTTACTATTTTCCCAATTGAAGCTCAAGAAATGCGTAATGGTTTAAGAAATCCAAATATTTTATTTAAATTACGCACCAAAGAAACTTATGCTTTTGATATTTCAGAGTTATTCAAAATTAACAATTAGACATCCTTCAGTGGATGTTTTTTGTATAAAAAATATCCCTAAAAAGGGATATAAAGCCAAAAAGAATTTATTTGTTTTTAAAAATTTGTTTTCCAAGTGAAACATATTGATCAATTAATTCACTTACATAATTAAATCCTAAATCGTAAAATTCTGAACTATCAAGATTTACACCTACTTTAGCTAATATATTAAGCGGATCATCGCTTCCTCCAGCACTTAAGAAATTATCAATGTAATTTTGTAAGGCTTGAGGTCCTTCTTGCTTGTATTTAGCAAAGAAATAATTTGCACTTAATTGTCCAATGGCATATTTATATACATAAAATCCATAATAAAAGTGTGGAACATAAATGCAAGCAAAGGTGTTTTCATCAGAATATTTTAATTTTGGATTAAGTGAGTATTTTTTCATGTTTTCAAAATAAATTTCACTTAAAGATTTGAAGCTTGAAGAAGCTTTTCCTTCTTCGATAGCTTTATATAGGTTATATTCATAATTTGATCATTCTACCTGACGCATAACTGTACCAATGAATCCAACAATCATATTTTCTAAAATTTGGAATTTGAGTTTTTTGTCATTTGAATGTTTTAATAAATAATCAAAAAGCATTAACTCATTGTAAATAGAAGCAATTTCAGCAAGGAAAATTGGATACTCACTATTTGCAATGGTTTGTCGAGTGTCTGAAAAGTAAGAATGCATTGAATGCCCTAATTCATGCGCTAGTGTTTCGACGCTATCTAAATCACCTTTAAAATTCATCAAAATATACTTTTTATTTAGTCCATATGATGAACCAATTGAGTATGCCCCTCCACGTTTGGAATTAACTGGCATAAAATCAACTCAATTTTCATCTAATGCTTTATTAATTTGACTCATGTATTCATTTCCAAAAGGTTTAAATGATTCTCTTACTAATTCTTTAGCTTCTTCAACTGAATATGAAGCTTTAACATTAACAAGCAATCTTTTGTTATCTCAAGGATTAAATTTTTCATTAAATTTCATCTTGTAGAATTTTGCATGTGCTTGTTTGAATTTTTTAAACACATTTTTACGTTGCGAAACTTCTAAGTATAATCTTTGAAGAATAGCGTCAGATACTTTGTCATCATAAGTAAGCATATGAGTTGCACTATCGTAATTACGCAATTTAGCATTTACGGTGATGGTTTTAAAGTGTTGGTATAAAAGTGAAGCTAGAGATTCTTTGTGTTGTAAAAATGCTTTAATATAGTTTTTATAAGCCCCTTTACGAAGTGAAGCGTCATTTGATTTAAGGAATTCGATTCGATTGGTTGGGTTTAATTTATGTTTTTTACCTTTTGAATCTGTGATGAAACCATAATCTAATTCGCTGTTGGTTAAAATTGAAAAGACTTGATTTAATGAAGGATTTCCAAATGATTGTTTTTGAACGTATTCTTCAACTTCATCAGAAAGTTTGTGTTTTAAATCTAAAATCGCATTTTCAATTGAGTGTTTATACTCTTTAAGTTCAGGAGTGTCTTTTCAGACTTTAAGTTTGTCTAAATTTTGATAAAAACGATTACTTTCGCTTCCGAATTTTGCAAGTAATTGTTCATTTAGAAAGTCAAATTTTTCTGATAGTTGCTTAAATTGTGGATTAACTACATTAGTAGAAAGATTATTTGAAACGTAATTTTCAATTCGATAACTTAAAGCGGTTTGTTCTTCAGATAATTTAACATCTACTAAATATTCCTTTAAAGAGTTATATTTAGAATCTTTAATTGTAATTCTTTGCTCAAATAAATTTTGATATTGCTCAATTAAGGTTTCTATTGTTTGCCCTTGTAAAATATCCTCTAAATCAAATCGATATTGTTTTGGCACATCTTCGTATTTACTATATTGTTTGACTTTCACATTCACCTCACTAAAATGAAAAAACAAGGTTTTGCAAGCGATAAATCATGCAAAATCCTTGTTAAATGATACTTAACAAAATTTTACAAATATTTAGCGCCAATGGTTTCCCAAAGAGTAGAAATCTTTTATGCTTTTCTACCAACAAGTGAAGTTGCCACTTCAGTTGTTTCGGCTTTTATGTCCTTTCACTAAGTTACGCATGCCTGCTAGCTTAGATACTATTACTAAAAGCTCCTCTAATGTTTTGCATTAACCTAAGATTTTTAATCTTAAACAAATGTTTGTTTTTTCTAATTAATTATAGAACAAAAAAGTGTTTCAAAAAGAAAAAATTCTTGATTTTAAATATAATTATTTCTCAATGCAAATAGTTTTTTTAAGTTGATTTCACAAAAGTATAATTGCTAGCGAATTTGTTGGTGCATTTTTTATTACTTTTGCCGCTTGTGTTTCAATGTTTATTGCTTTAAGAAGTAATAAATTTGTTTTTAGTTATCATTTTACGCATCCATGAGCAATTTTGATTGCTCCTATTTTAATTTATTTGATTGCGTTATTTTTTGCTTCTAAAGGGGATTTAGTTGTGATAATTGGCAATCCAATTAATTTATTTATTAATTTTTTTAAACTATTATTTAATAATTTTGATCTTAATTATTTCAAAGGTTTTTTTAGTATTTGTGTAATCCAATTTAATGCAATGTTATTTGCAGTAATTTTATATAAAGCCATTTTTAAAAAGATCGCTCCCCAAAATTATGTACGAAAAATTAATAACAATCCAGACTTTACTATGCATACTTTCAAAGAATTTGCTACATTATTTATCTTATGCGCGTCAGTGGCGGTGTTTGGTAACTGATTGCTGACAAACAATTTATCTTTATTTTTCCTTAATAGTGCAATTAATGCTTTAATTACAGGTTTAATGCTATTTTTTACTAAAAACAAAGGATATTTCACTAGTAATTTAAATGTTTTATATGGAGTTAATTTTATTTATTTAATTAATAAACAAAAAACTTGAAAAAGCACTTTAGCTTTAGTAATTTCAACTTTTACAACGATAATTTTTTGCGCTTTTTGAGCGTTAATGTTGACCTTATTTAATTAAAATAGTACTCTTTAAAGAGTCTTTACAGTTAATAAATATCAACTTATAATTTATAACTAAATGTATTTGCTATAAAATATAAATAAGAAGCTAATGGAACAAATATTTTTAACTTGATTTGATAAGAAAATAATCATCAGCGAGTTTGTTGGTTCTTTTTTTATTACTTTTGGTGCATGTTTATGCATGTTTGTGGCTTTAAAAAGCTCTAAAAAATATTTAAAATATCATTTTACATATCCTTGAGCTACTGCATTAACTCCGATTGTAATTTTTATAACAGGATTGCTTGTTAGTTTAAATGTTAGTGATACAGTAGTAATAGGAAATCCAATTAATTTATTTATTATCTTTTGTAAATTAATAATCACCAATCATAATGGAGCATATTTTAAAGGTTTTTGCAGCATTATCATAATGCAACTATTAGGAATTATTTTAGCTGTTATTTTATATAGGGCTTTATTTAAACGAATCGCTCCTCAAAATTATCTAAAACAAATTAATAGCGATCCAGATTTTACTATGCATACTTTCAAAGAATTTGGAACCTTATTTGCCCTTTGTGGGAGCGTGGCATTATTTGGACAATTGCTTTTTGCTAATAATTTCACATTATTCTTTGTGAATGCTTTTTTAAATGGATTTATCACCGGTGTGTTGTTGTTTGTTACTAGAAATCATGGATATTTCACTAGTAGTTTGAATGTATTGCTTGGAGTGAATTTTATTTATTTAATTAATAAACAAAAAACTTGAAAAAGTGCTTTAGCCTTGCTTATTTCTACTGTCTCTACAATTGTTTTTTCTATTTTTTGAGCACTGATTTTAGTGTGAATTGGGTAAATTACTGCTTTAAAAAAAGAAAAGATAAACTAGGACACAAAAGTTGGACAGTTTAAAAAACACACACATCTCAACATTGTTGAGGTGTTTTTCAATCCATTTGAGATTGAAATCTATCATTATTGTATCAATTAATATAGTTTGTTATTAATTCATTTAACTCTTCAAATTTCATATATTTTACTTTGGGGTCATTTAAACATTCACTTTTAATAACTGAGAAAAAATATTCCGCTTCTCTATTATCTAATGAGTTTCCAATTCTTCCCATTGATATTTTTCCATTATTTTCAGAAATGATCTTTTGATACTCTTTTGAAGAATATTGAAAACCATGATCTGAATGAATTATTCATTCTCGATCGAATTTAATATGCTTTATATGATTTATGACTAAATCTAAATCATTGTTTTTGCTCAAATTTCAATTTATTATTTTCTTAGTTTTGTGATGAATTGCTATGGATAGATAAAAATGATTACCCATTTCACTATAAATATTAGGAATGTATGAAACATCTGTAGCAATAATATTGTTTGTTTTTCCGGAAAAATCTCGTTTTACCAAATCTTGAAATTTAACATTTAAGTTTTTAATTTCTCTTTTTCTTTTTGGAATACGAGTAGAACATTTTAAGTTGAGTTTTTGCATAATTCTCCCTATTTTTCGATAATTTATGCATTTACCATATTTTTTAAGAATATAAATTTCAAGTCTTTTTCTACCGTATCTTGATTTATTTTCAAAGAAAGATTTAACAATCAAATCAATTGTTTCTTTATCTTCAGTAAAACTTCTTCCTTTTGAGTTAAGTCTGTAATAATATGTAGATTTCGGGATTCCAAATTCTTGAGTTAAAACTTTGGCACTTAACTTTTTGCCCTTTTTTTTAATTCTTCTTTGAATTTCTTTTTCAGATATTTCTGGAAAAATCTCTCTGTATATTTTCACTATTTCTTCTAGATCTGTTCTTGAGTATTGACTAGGGTCAGGTCTTTTTAAAGGTCTTCCAGAACCCTTTCCTTTCTTTGGGGCAGTTCCTGTTTTGGATACCAAAACATCTTCATTAGTTTGAAATCATTTATATTTTTTTCTAAATCAAGATCTAACATAAGGGTTTCTTCAATCTTTTTGAAACTGGCTTTTAGTCAAAAATAGATATTCACTGTATGAAATTATGTTAGATTTATAATTTTGATATAACTTAAATCATTCTTTTCATTCTACGGGTTTTAACTGTTTCATAATTTCTCCTATAAAGATTATATAAAAAGGACAAGAATGTCCAATTTTCTTGTCCTAGTTTAAGAACCCGAAAATGAGTTCTTTTTTTACTTGCTAATTTAAAGTGTTATATTTTTGAAAAACTAAATCTCAATCTGCTTTATTGTGTTTTATATATGCTTGAAAATCTTCTTTGGTAGCATTTTCTAAATCTTCAAAAATAAAACCTAAGTGATCTAGAAAATGATCAATATCTATACCTAACATATATTTATCTTCTTCAAACTCCAGTGTAGAAATAATAATTTTACTTTCAGGACACATTGTGTCTTTATTTATTTCCACTCTTTGAAATGTTATATCGTAATTAAACTTATTCTCGCTAAAATTGTGAATTAGCAAATTAACGATGTTTTTAGCATCTTCAAAATTTAAATTACTAATTTCTTCAAATTCTTTGCTTTTATACAATAAAGAAAATTCTTCTGTATCCATTACCAATATATTTGTTGTATCAACATATTTATTCATTTGTGGTCTTAAACTTGATAGTTTATATTCAAAAGCTGAGGTATTTACCTCGTTTTCAAAAGTGTACATATTTAAATAAAATGTATATTCTCCATAATAAAAGGCCACAAATGGTTTTACATTTTTAAATAAATCATTAATAATTAACCCGTTTTTGTCAAAATTTATGCCTTTATTTTTGCATGTAGTTTTTAGTGTTTTCTCATTCACTTTGTTCTCCTCATTTGCGCTTATACGCATAAAATTATATTATTTTATAAAGTCACTTATTCATGCATAAATATAATTAAAACACCTTTTAGCTCAATAAATTAATATTCGGATAACAGTATTCAACGAATCAATTTATTTTCCGAATATGTGGATTATGCTTAGAGTAAGTTTTAAAATTAAAACTTATAGATTTATTCTTAAAATTGTTGTTTGTAAAAAAAGAACGGTGAATTTCTTGTTATTTTTACTTATAAAAAAAGTAAATGTGTTTTATTGATTTTGACTATTTTCTTTTTCTTCTTTTATAGCTTCTAAAAGCTCTAATTTATATTTTCTTTTTATGGCTTCTCATTCATTTTTATTGGTCTGAATATATTTTAAAAGTTGTTGATCATCTATATCTTGCAAGTCTTCAAAAATATATCAAAGAGACTCATTATAAGAAAATGCGTCCATATAATCAAGCATTTTGTAAGCTTCAAATTTGAGAGTTGACAAAATAATTTTACTTTCAACTAATAAGGTATCTTCATTGATTTTTATTCTTTGAAAAGTGATGTCATAACTTGCTTCACGTTCTTTAAAATTATCAATTACCATTGAAATAATTCCTTTAGCATCAATTAAATCAAGTGAATCAATTTCTTGATAGTTTTTTTGATCATAGAAAAAATCTAATTCCTTTTCATTAATTAAAGAAGCTGAAGTAATTTTTTAGTGATTTATTTTGTCATAAAGTAAATCAAATTCTTCAGTATGCATCACCATAAGGTTTGAGGTGTCAATTATTTGATTATATGCACTGTCTTTATTTTGAATTTCATATTCAAAAGGCATTTTAACTCTGTCTTTTGATGCTGTTCATTTATTTAAATAAAATGTATATTCTCCATAATAAAAAAGAACAAATACTTTTAAATTTGTTAACTCATTTTGAACTTTAATTGATTTGTTATCAACATTTGTTGCTTGAGATTTTACTAAATTTGTTTGCCTTTGGTTGCTCATTCGCTCTCCTTTTGTTAATAAGACAATTGCAATTTATTGGCGATCTTGCTATTTGGTTTGTGTTTCGAGTTCTTTATTATTTCGATATTTCTCAATAATATTGAGTCAATTATTTTTTCTCTCTTGAATTAAATCTTTCATTTGTTTATCATCTAAAGATTCGAAATCATCTAAAACATATAAAAATGAATCTCTACAATGATATGACTCTTCATCTAGAAGTTGCTTTGATAGTTTGATTGGCAAAGTTGAATAAACAGCTTTGCTTTCTGGAAATTTTCTTGATTTGTTTAGTTGAACCTTTTGTATGGTTTTGTCAATTGCTGAATTTTTACTTTTGAAATTTTTTTGAATCTTTTTGATTACGTTAACCATATCTTTAATTTCCAGATCTGAAATTTCTGTAAAATCAACATTTCTATACAATAAATCAAATTCTTCAGTATCCATTATCAATATATTTGTTGTATCTACTCAATATTCATTTAAATTTTCGGTATGTTTTATTTGATATTTAGATTCTGAATTTATCTTTTGATTTTTAGAAAAATACATATTCAAAAAGAATGTGTATTCTTGATAATAAAAAATGACAAAAGGTTTTACTTTTTCTAACAATCTTCATTTCTTATGTGTATTTTTATTAAAAACAATTATCTTGTTGTTGGTTTTCATGTTTTTTCTTATTCCTTGTATTGCGTTTTATACGCATTAAAATTATAATATTTTGTTTTGTATTTTTTTAAATCCAAAAACCTTCAGAAAGTGGACAAACAATAAATTTATCCAAAAATGTCTAACTTTAAACAAAATGATATTACCCAATTAGAAACGTATCTTGTTAGAAAGGATAAAAATGCAAGCAGTTAAAACAGAAAAAAATAAAAATAAGAAATGATGATTTATTGGAGCAACCGCTGCAGGAATTGTTGCAGGAGCTAGTTTGATTTTATGGGGTTGTGGTCAAGCACAAAATAAAAAAGAAATTGAAAAATATAAAGCAATGCTTGATGGAGTATATGCTAAAAACCAAAGCGATTATTCAAGGTTTAATTTTCAAATTGGAGATTTGCAAAATGATATTGAAAGAATGCGTAATGATGCAATGACTCAAAGTGAAACATTGAATTATTTAAGAGAACAAATCGCTCAAAAAGAACAAGCATTACTAAAACTTGTTGGAAGTAAAAATTACAACTCCAAAGATAATAAATATTCAAACACAAGTGAGCTAGGAAAATTAAAAAGCGAACTACAAAGTTTACAAATTGAATTTGAAAAAGTCTCTTTACAAAGAGACAATTTACTCAAAGATAAAGCAAGTTTAGAAGAACAACTTAATCAACTTAAAACAGAAAGAGATAACTTAAAAGTTCAACTTCAATTAACTATTGAACAAAACAATGAAGAAATTGCTCGTTTAAATACCATCATTGCAATGCTTGAAAATGATAAAGAAGATTTACAAAACCAAAACAACTCTTTACAAGAACAACTTCAAAGTGCTAAAAATAAAGTTGCAGAACTTGAAAGTGTGAAAAGAACTATTGAAGAGGAAATTGCTAGTAAAAGTGAACAAATTAATGATTTAGAAACTCAAAACCAAACTCTAAAAGAACAATATGTTGATGTGTTATTAGAGCTATATAAAGATGTTAATTTACACACAAGCACATATAAAGAGATTTATCAATATCTTCATGATTTTGATTATAACGAACTTTATGAAGGAGATAATCAACCTTGTTCAGATGTTAGAGAAGGTCTTGTAAACGAGTGTTCATATGAAATACCAACCAAAAACTTTGAACAGTGAAGTTCAGAAGAACAACAAATGTTTAACGAATTAGAGCAATATTATGATAATGCTGATGTAAAAAGTAAATACCAAGATAAATTAAATAAAGACTTTACAAAAGTTTTAATCAACAAAGGAGAAAAATTAGTTAAACAATATCAAGATTTTTTCTTTGCAACTCCCGATGCTTTAAATAGACTTTTAAATACTGTAAATCAAAAATTAAAAGACACAAAAAGAAATTTTACATATGCTAAATCTTTACTTGTTCGTTTAATTGGAACAGATAATGGTCAAGCAGATATTAAGGAAAATGGAGAAGGAGCTTTTGAAGGAAGTATTGTTGATAAACTAAGAAAACGCATTGCTCAACTTGAACAAGAAAAAGAAAATAACTTAACTCAAATTCAAACTTTACAAGAAGAAAAACAAAACCTTCAAAATGATAAAACCAGACTTGAAAGTGAAAAAACTGCTCTTGAAAATGATTTACAAACAAAAGAACAAAGAATTGCTCAATTTAGCGATCAAGTTCAAACATTAAATACAACAATTACAAATTTAAATAACGAAAAAGCTCAACTTCAACAAAGTTTATCCGAAAAAGACACGCAAATTCAAACTTTGCAAGAGCAAGTTTCAAACTTACAAGAACAACTAAGAAACAAAGAAACTCAAAATCAAGATCTTTCAAATCAACTTCAAGCAAAACAAAATCAACTTCAAGTTCTTCAAAGAGAAAAAGAGCAATTGCAAAGTCAACTTAATACTTCAAATTCTAACTTAACAAAAGCTAAAAGAAAATTAGTTGAGTTAGCAGGAACTGATAATTTAGATTTTAATTACGGAACAAATGGAGAGAATGTAAATACTGATAGTATTGTAAAAAGATTAAAAGACAAACTCATTACGACAAGAGATTCTAACACTTCTCTTCAACAAAAATTAGATGCACTAGTTCCAACATTAACATTGCAAAGTAGATATGAAAAACAAGAAAAAATCAGTGATTACTTAATCAAATTATCTTCACAAAATGGTTTACAAAGCAAATCAACAGTTAATTCGTTCGCTAATGAAAGTTCAACTATTTTCAATTATAAACGAACAGAGAATAATGATCCATTAGGAAATTACACTTATGCATTACCAAACGATTTTAATTCATTTACTAATATTGTAATTGAACTAGAAAAAGATTTAAAAACTTATTCTACTGATGGTAATTATGTTGCAAGAGAAACTTGAATTATACCAATTAGTTCGCTTTCAACAGAACCTTCAAAAGAAATTGATTTTAGCACATATTCTTTAAGTTCTGCTAACTCAGAAGTTTTACCACTAATGCAATTATTTAGAAAATATAAATACACTGCACGAGAAACGAGAACAGAGAGATATTGATATCGCTATGCAGGGGTTTCAGGAGCAGAAGGAGACCCAGGAACAGGAGAATGAAGAGAAAAACAAATCACTGAAACCAAAAATTATGATGGTTATGCAAAAGAAGATCTTAATGTTTCTTTAAAAAATAAACTAATTGTGAAGAGAAATGGAAATTCTCTTTCAATAGATATTAAAGTTATTTCAGAAATCACTAAACCTTATTCTCTTTCAGATACAACAGAAATTTTAGTTGCAAACCCAGAAGAAAACCAAACATACTTTTTAACGAACAGAAAATATTGAAAAACAAACACAAGAATTTTAAATATCACTTTACAGTAGTTTTAAGTATTATGAACAATACTTAACAAGCAGTATAATTTAAATATATGAAATGATCTAAATTAAAAAAAATCTCATTAATTACTCCTTTAAGTATCTTTCCTTTAATTACTTTCAGTTGTTCAACTAATCAAGAAATCAAAAAAGAAGAACCTGTAAAAGAAAAAACTTATGAAGAACTTGAAAGAGAAAGACAATTAAAACTTTATGAACAAAATAAAGAATATGCGAACGATATTTTAAGATCAATTCAAAGTAAATTTGAAAAGCAAATACCTGAACTACAAAAGTTAAATCAAAACATAAATGATTTTTATAACAATAACTATGCTAAGTTATTAAATAAAGATTTAAAAACATATTATTTAAATTGAAAATCAGAACTTAATAATGTAATAAATGCAGTTATTGCTCATTTAAAAGGTATTATTGAAAGAAAAAATTCTGGTATTAACACAAATAATGATAGTTATCAATATTCTTTCTTGCTTTCTGATATTGCAAAAGCTTTAAAAAATGATAATTCTTCTTGAATTGAATTATTTGACAAACTTAATTACAGTGGTTTTGATTTTACTCGTTATGATGTATGGTTGAAGTTAAAAGATTTGTTTAGTTTAGATAAACTAAATGACTTATTTGTTTCTTTTAAAGAAGATGCTTGAATGATTTTTGATGTTAAAGATAAAGTTGATTTAGATTTTTTAAATTCTAAGTGAGATTTTAGACAAAACTATAAAACTGAAGAACAAAAAAATAAAGCAAAATCAGAATGAGACTTTGTTTTACTTAAATTAAGAACACTTGCTAACAACAGTAAAGACTTAGTATATGAAAATGAAGATAAAAACCCTTCTAAAACACAAGAACTTTACGAAAAATATTTTACTTTGGTAAGAGACATTGTTCCAACAATAGCTTCAAGAAAATGAGATTTTGATATGCAAGTAAAAGCTTTAACTAAATACTTAGTTGTTAAAAACTTTTATCATACAGGTCAAAAAATGATAAATAAAGTTTACCTAACTCTTAAAAATGAAGAAAGTATTTTTAACTGTCAAGCTTATTCAGAATTTATGTTTTTATCATTAAATGCTCTTGGACATAAAAACAACATTCAATTCAACGGTGATTATTATTTCCCTAACGGTAAATGATTACCACACGTTAATTTAAACTATGATAACAACGGTAAAGTTTATGTAATTGATGCTACTTTCGCTGATCAATTTAACACTAAAAACCCAACACTAAGTGATTACAACAAAGTTAATGTTGACATTAACAAAAACATCTTAATTCCAATTGAAGAGTATCAAGCAAGACTTAACGCTGTTACAGAATTCTTAGGTTATTAAAGATAATTGAAATTAAGAGTTATCTCTAAACATAAATCAAATCACACAACATTTACTAGGTTATAAGTTGTGTGATCCCCGATTGCAATCCGTATCGCAACATCTTTTAAGTAAAATTAAAGGGTGGGGCGATTTTTTTAAATAGAAAAACCTCCCCATAATATTTCTGACCGGGAGGCAATATAAATCATAACAAAATTGACTATCAAAAAAGATTGTTAATTGAAATATTGCTAAAAAATAATGAATATTCTTTCAATGAAATAGCAGACAAACTCAAAATTCACAGGATTTCTCTATATCATGAAATTAAGAAAAATTCAGATCTGTATGGGTATATAGCTTGTTCGGCACAAAACAAACATGACATTAGAAGACAATGATCTGAACAAATCAAATTAAGAAATACATTTGAAAAATATCTAGAATTTTCAAAACTTTTTCTTAGTAAATTTGACAAAAAAACATGAGGCGTCGAGGTTACCTATTTAGTGATTACTAACAATTATCCAGAAGTAAATCATCCTTCCTTAAGAACGGTTTTTAATTGGATTAATTCAGGAATATGAGTAATAACTAGAGATGACAGACTCAGAAAAATATACAAAAAAGGTAGAAAAAGATATATTAGCGCAGTAGAAAGATTAGTAGGTAAAAGATGAGTTGTTCCTTATTGAGCAAGACCTTCTAAAATAGATGATAGAACAGATTTCGGTCATTGAGAATTAGACTTAATAGTCGGTAAAACCGGATTAAAACAAAATCATTTATTAACTTTCGTTGAAAGAAAAAGTCGTTTTGGACTAATCAAAAAAGTTTATTCGAAAGATCCTTGAAAAATATTGATAACTCTTTGAGACTTAATTAAAGAATACCGATTAAATGTTAAATCTATCACTACTGATAATGGCTTTGAATTTAACAAACTTTTTTACTTGGGTTATAGATTGAAGATAAAAATATACTTAACAGATCCGTATGCTTCTTTTGAAAAAGGAACTATCGAGCACTATAACGGAATAGTTAGAAGATTTTTCAAAAAACGAACTAATTTTAATAATGTCTCTGATGAAAAAATAAAAGAAATTCAAGACAAAATTAATCAAATGCCAAGAAAAATTCACGGTTACCTTTCCGCTGACGAGATATTTTTCGATTTAAATTACTACAAGGAAAAGTGAAATCCAATTCCTATGGAAGAAAAATTATTTACAAAGATCCAAAGAAGAAGACCTAGCAATACTTCAAGAAACAAATTTTTCAAAAATAAATATTAAAAAAACGATCCTTTAAGCAAAAAAGGATCGAATTTTTTTGTTTTCTTCCATGTTGCGATACGGATTGCATTTAAGGATCACACAACATTTACTAGGTTATAAGTTGTGTGATTTTTAATTAAATTCACAATAACAAGTAGAGATTATCAAATGTGCAAGTTGATTTCATTTGGTTTAAAAATCAGTAAAAAAATCAATTTTAAATCATTTAAAAATGAGTCACATTGCGAAAGTAAAAAAATCACTTTTTTCAAGACCTAAAGGCACCGAAATTGCAAATAGTAAAAATTGATTTTAAACTTTCAAAAAACAAATAACAAAAACAATCAAAATCGTCTACATTAAAGTTATACACCGAAAGTACTTTAAGTCCAAAATTTATGGAGATTAGTCAAAAATGCGATAGCTACAAAATCCTAGAACATTGCTCTTCGTGCACAGATTCGCACACCCGCATGGTTTTAAGCGAGAAATAGTACCGGCATATTTTTTTAGTTTGTCAATTGATCCTCAATAGCATTTACTTATAGTAAATGTGAGAGTAATTTTTCTACTTTAAAATCAGAAAAATCAGTCGTTTATGATTTATGTTTTTGAACTAAAAAAATCATTTTTTTAAATAAAATTTTTTATTTTTACATTTTACTTTCGATTTTATTTACATTTAGAAATAAGTTTTTTAAACTTTCGTTTTCTTTTATTTAAATATTTTAGGTTTTTAAAAACGTGTTTTGAAAGCATTTTTATTCTTTTTTTATTAATTTTGTCAAATTAAACATCTTAATATGTATTGGTTTTTTGTTTTGGAAAAACCTTTTTATTAAGTATAAAACTATTAAAATTAGTAACTTTTTTATCGAAATTTTAAAAAAGAAAAATACAGGGAATTCCTGTAAAAAATTAAAATACATCGCTGAAATTGGTTTGTTATCATGTTTGTTTTCTATTTATGAAGGTTTCAAAAAATCAGTACAAATCTAGGTAAGAAGAAAATCTAAAACAAGTATTCCTAAAAGAAATAATACTTTTATTTTTTAAGATTGAAGTTAGTCCCTTCAATGCTAAGGGAAACGCTTAAGGTATTACCTTACAAGATAGACACCAGAAAAAAACGGGGGGTATTCGTTTTAATGGAATGACCAACGAAGAGACACAAACACAAACAAGCGAAAGCGGTAACACTTCAAGAATTCCCACACTAGCGGAGTACTGGCAACAGTTTGAGCAAATGCTAGAAGTCCCCGAACTCATACCCATAAAAACCGGCTTTAGTTTTTTAGATGAGCAAAGCGGAGGACTAGACCCGAGCGGTCTGCACGTTCTAGCTGCTAGACCTGGACAAGGTAAAACATCGCTCGCAGTCTCCTTAGCTTTGAAAATTTGCGAAATGCACACGCCAGAAGATCCACACCACGAAAAAACTGCCGTGCTGTTCTTTTCGCTAGAGATGCCAAGCGTGAAAATACACCGAAACCTGGCCAGTAATTTTTTAAGCATTCCACTCAAGGAATTTAAAAAACCAAAAAAAGAGTTATGAGCAACCCACGGCCAAGCTCTCAGGGAGTTGCCAAATTTTAAAATTTACATATTTGACAACCCAACTGTTACACCCGAGCAAATTGCTGACGTCATAGACCAAGCAAAAGCAAAAGGCTACGAAGTCAAGGCGGTAATTATTGACCACATACAATTGCTAAGCCAAAACATACAAGGGGCAAACATCTACGAAAGAACAACACAAGCAAGCCGATCGCTTAAAAAAATCGCTTTGCTAAAAAGCGTGCCAATTGTTGCACTTGCGCAGTTGTCCCGTGAAGTTGAAAAAGGAAGATCCCGCAAAGGTCTTGAACCCGTTAACGCAGACATTAGAGACAGCGGGAGCATCGAGCAGGATGCGGATTTTATCGCAATGATTTACAAAGTCCCTGAAGACTTCAAACTAGATAAAAACCTAGTACGCATAAAGGTGACCAAAAACAGAGAAGGAGAACCCAAGGGCTACGCTTTGTTTTTTGATGGTAGTTTATCAAAATTTTATGAACTAAATGAGCAAGGAAATTTGAACTATGAGAGTTTTAGCACACCCGCAACCATTCACGCGGAAGCCGACAAGTAAAGAAGTCGCCGAAATTCAAAAAAGTTGAGACAAAGCCAAAAAGTTGAAAAACTTTGCCGAACTGCAATACGCTTTGGTATACGGGCATACGGTAAAAATTGAACAAGACCAAGACCCAAGAATTATTATTCTTGACATTGATAAAAGCAATTTGACTTTTTGGGATGCACTTAAGAGACTTACAAAAATTGGAGTGCAAACATCTTTGGCATACGAAACATTTAGCAGCACACCAGAAGCCCCACGCTTTCGCTTAATGTTTTATTTTACTTTTTCTATCACCAGAGAAGAAGCGGCCAAGTTTAGCGATTGAGTTGCTAAGCTTATAGATGCCGAAAATGACCCCGCTTTTTTGCGTAATCGTGTTCAGCTTTGTTATGGTGCTAAACCCGATGGGGAAAAGTGATACCCTACGGTAGTACACCGCGACACTGCTTACGAGATTTTTAAAAAATACGAAGAAAGCACCGCCGAACAATTCAACGAAGAAAAATACGAGCGGGCAGATCAATTTTTTTTGAACTTAATAAAAGAAAAGGAAAAAAGAGAAATGAACACAGTACACAACGAAAAAGATTTTTTAGGAACTCCACAACAACCTGAAGCAACTTGACAAGTAAACGACGCAAGCCTTAAAGAACCACAACAACCAACATATTGACAAGCTAACGGAGTACAGCAAGCAAATAAGTTTGTTTATCAACCCGCACAACGTACAGGAGCGGTAAAAATTAGAAAAAAAGACCCTACCCGTTTGGATCCATATTGATGGGTAAACCTTCACCCTACTGTATTTTTTGATATTGTTCAAACCATTTTGGACAATAACGAAGAAATTGGGTACCCTTTCGGTGTTCGTTTGTTTGGGGTATCTGTACATAGCAATAAATTACGTTATAAAATTCAATGCCTTATGTCACCCGAAAACGAAAAAAAGGTATTAGATTTATACAATAAAAACGGAATTGGGTACATTCACAAATTAATTAAACACGACACCAATTTTAATTTATTGCTCGAAGATAATTGAAATACTAAAAAGGCAAGAGATGCACGAAATCAAAACGAAGAACCTAGCACACTTGTGCCAGGTGGTGGGGTGATTTTCTAAAAATGATTATTGAAGATAAAAAAGATACACCCCCAGCATTTACAAGCGAAAAGCTTAAAACTATTTTAAAATATACCGATTTAGATGCTAACCCTGTTTATGATGCTTTTTTATCTAATTCAATTTATGAAATACACAGCGGAGCGAAAGGAGTTTCAAAGTCTTTTGCTGGTGCGGTCATAACCATTTATAGAATTGTAAACGACAAGCGTTTTAATTCTATTTGATGCCGTAACAGATATAAGCACATAAAAAACACCTTACGCCCGCTTTTTTTAAAAGTCTTGGACTTTCTTAAAACGGATCACGGTCTAGACTATACCCCGTTTTTTGATGTTAAAACCGAAGCCATTTACTGAACTTATGAAGATGGTGGAAAAGGTCGGGGAATATACTTTCACAACTGGGAGAATGTCCAAAGCTTACAAGGTGTAACCCTTCCGCAAACTTCCTTTTTTTGGGGTGAGTTTGTGATCGACGAACCAATAGAAGACCCAAGAGATTACAACGACCCTGAAACTCTTAACGAGATTTATAAAATACAAGAGGAAGCACTATTCATTATTTTAGCTAATACCATTTTTAGGGAAAAAGCACCCGAAGACTTCCAAATTAAAGCAAAGTTTTTTTATAACATATTTACCCATAAGCATTTTTTAATTACTAATTACCACCTTAACGCTTTACCTTTTTGCGATGCACACGGAAACCCTTACCCTGAGTACTTAACCGAGATATTAGAAAGCAAATTCATTCAAAAAGATTTGCCCGATTTTATCAAAGACCAAGAGACAGGGGAAACAATTGGGCTTATTGTAACAATGTACGCAAAAACATTTGTACCAAGTGCAAAAATATCAACTCAGCAAAAAATTAACTTAAACAATTTAAAAAGCCAGAATTACCGCCTTTGAGTTATTACCGTTGCGGGTCTAACTTATGCGGACAACAATAATCAAAAAGGGTACTTTTTAAAATCGTTGATATATGACACGGCCAACAACTACAAGGACAATATTACTTTTGTAACTTCTGAAGACATCAGCAACAAGATTAAGAGCGGAGAGCTTAAAGGGGTATTTTATGGCTATGATCCAGGTCGTGTAGACAATGCCGCTTTTGTTTGTCTTTTAGCTTTTACAAATGAACTTATATTATTTGAAGGAATAGAAGACATAAAAAAACTAATCAAAAAACCCGCCCCCACCTTAAAGGAGATACACACCAAGCTGATCGATTTAATTGCTGAGTGTAATAATAGAATTTTAGAAGATTTAAAAGGTGCGTGGTCTTATAATTCGGAATTTAATTATAAAAATTATTTTAGTAATTTAGATCTGGACAACATTACCGAGATCGAGCTATTACATAGTTATTTTATGGGTGCTAATTTACCTGTTAATGTTAGACTAGCAAGAAGAAGAACAACCAAAAACGGCGATTTTTCTATATTGGGAAGACAAGAAAAAACCAAATTAGTTTTATCATATTCGGCCTTAAAGTTTAACAGTGTTGATATATCGCGTAAGTTACTTTATAACTTGAGTAGGCAATATATTGAACCAAACGAAGAAAAACGAAACGAAAAAGTAAACCCCGAAATATACGACCTAATTAATGCGTTTGAGTATGCTTTAAATAGGCTATGGCATTTAGTTTTTTAATTTAAGGAGAATAATGGCAGACATTATAAACAAAATAAACCCCGCTCAATATTTAGCCCAAACATTAACACAAACAGCAAGCATATACCGCAAAGAAGACAACGCCGAAAGTGTAGCGGTAAAACACACATACCCAAATTATAAAAATCAAATCGAAGAATATGGGGCAAATTTACAAAGTACCACACTAGCGAACGCATTGCCTAAAATTGAAACAAACAGCGAAGAGCTAACCCAACAAATAAAAAACCTTTTTAATAATTGGGGAATTTTAGAGCTATACCAAAAGTTAGAGTATCAACTATATAAAAGCGGAGTGCTAGCGTTTGGGTATTTTCAAAATATGCCCACTATTTTGGAAATCTTAGAATATCAAACCGACAACGCTAATAATTTGATTTATTTAAATGGTATTTTAAGGCGTGAGAATGACAAAAATGGAAACCCTAAAGTTTACGCATTAACTTACGACCTAAACAGTCCCGAAGTGCTGCAAACACTCACCACACAAGAAGGCAACAAAATCAAAACCCAAGACCTAAAAACTGCGGGGGAGCCATTTGCTCAGGAGTTAATTACGGGCTATATTCCTTTTATCATTTTTAAAAATCGCCACGATAGCAAAAAAGATATAGAGCTAGTAAATGCGGAATATTTCGAAGCTATTAACAACCGTATTACACAATTACAATTGGATCCGTATTTTTCAACACCTTTGCCCGTTGTAAATGGTAATAGCGGGAGCGGTCAACCACTTAAAGCAACCAAGGCCATTTTTTCACTTGGTACCGGTAGAATTTACCACGATAACACTACAGGACTAAATGACAATATAAACCCTTTTGCTTTCGCATCTACACCAAACCAAACCGCCCAAATCATTCAAGCAATTGACAACCTTACTTATATAATTAAAAAGTTTTTAATTATGAAAGTTGATAGCACCGATGGGGGAACTCACAACATGCACACGGCCGAAATTCAACAACTTAATAGCGATTACGCAGATTATATAGAAAGTAAGGCCAACTTACGGGAAATATATTTTTTTAAGTTTGTCGCTTTAACTTTAAAACATTTTCTAAACATCTACGACATTAACGGGCTTGATTTAAGCATTACAGTCGTAGGGTCTACTAAGTGAAGAGAAGAGACAGCACGCAAAGCCTTAACGGATCAAAATGGGGTATTATTAAACCAACAAGCAAACCAACTAACACAACAACCAAACGAAGAACCAGAGAAAGACAACGAAAATAATGCATAGCTTTAATGATGTTTTTAACGTTTCAGATACTGGGACTTTATACATTTACAAAATAGACACAAGCAAACCCCTAAAGTTTCAAAAAAATTCGTTTAACTTTGTCAAACTTAAAAAAATAAGTGAAACCGAGTACGCAAAAATATCAACGGAGTTAGTCCCTAGCTCAATAGAGCAAGACAGTACAACCCTTTTAAACTTAACCCATCAGGTCAAAATTAACACCACCGAACAAGTTAACTTGCCCCATAATAATTTTTATATTTTCTTTTTAGAAAGTCCACAAATAGAAAACAACCAAATAAAAAACGGGTATGTTTTAAATTCTAACACTGTTGAAAACATCTTCAACCTTACAACAGGAACCCAAGAAGTGAGCGAGTTAACGCTAACCCCTTTGGAAACCCTTAAAGAGCTTGAAGGTATCGACTTTTTTGTAGTTAATGAAGATATACAAGACCGACAAATTACCTTGACCCTAAACGCTGGGAGCTTGTTAAACTTAATTAACTTTTATAAGTTTAATGATAAATTACAAAATTTAAAATATTCATACGCAAGCCAACTTTTTCCTTATGTGATTTACGCAAACCCTTTAAATTTAAATAATGATACACTTAATTTTTTTATGTGGAGTTTTTCAAGTAATCACGCAATACCTTTAAAAGGTATAAGCTCCCTTGTTGAAGTTAGGGAGAGCTATAAAGAGAAAGCCCGCCCAATTCCTGGAGTTAGTCCCCGTATTGTTCCTGTGGAGTTTGTAAAATTTGATTTAATTAACTATTTACATTTAAGAGAGTTTTACGATTTAATTATTAATTTAATTGAAAAAACACGCATTTTTTACAAAGGTACCAAAGAAGAAAAAGAAAACTTAGCACGTGACTTTGATATTAAAAATATACGAGAATATAACGACTTTTTAGTATTAGAAGCAAAGCAAAAATATCCCGAGTTTGAACATCTTTTAAGTACTACACTTATTTTATTAAGTGAGCAAATCGATAGCAGTTACTGCTGAAAGGGTGGACTAAATAACGAGAATGCAATTTTTTCACCTTTTACCCTTTATTATCAAAATAATGAGTTTTTAATTAAAAGCGAGTTTTTAAGTTGAAACCTTACCGATGGAGTTTTTAACCTTAAAAACAATACTGCTTTTTTAAATTTTAATTTATACAAATACAAAGGGTATTTTTTAAATCTTCCAAGTTTACCCGCTGAACTAAGCGAGCAAGATTTTTCACAAAAACCTGTGGACTTCAACGACAAAAGTTTTAACTTTAATTACCCATTTTATTTATTCATTAACGATCGAGATTTTAGCAATTACCAAAAAAGCACCTTACCACTTGCAGAATTAAAAGACCAATGAAGTGCGAGAGTGTGGGGAGTAATTCCTAGCGATATAAATAATTTAACGGAATGAAATAAATGGAGTTTATTAAGTACCTTAAGCGGGAAAAGTTATTCAAATACTAAAACCAACCCAATTTTTACACAACGGGACACCATTTACAAAGTTAGCGATTACACCCCAAGCACAAGCGGACCAGGTCTAACAACCCCCGCAAGTGCAATTGTGTATGTTCAACGGTCAAGATTTGAACCCGTACCACTTAGAGAGTTAAAACTAGTAAAAAGCTCCTTTGAAAGTAAAAACCTAATTAATGAGATTTTTAACACTTCAGGCGATACCTTTGCAATGCGTTTTGAAAAAGAAGAAACCGCAAACCTTCACGCTATTGAAATACGAGCGGTATACTTAGAAACTTTAAAAATCGCATTTAGTAACACCACAACAACAATAAAGATAAAAAGCAAAGATATCAACCCAATACATAAAATTTTTATCTGATAGAAAGACCAAGGAACCGCAGCCTTTCAAAAGACGGAAATTATGAGCAAATTAATCAATAAATTAGCCGAGATATTCAACATATCTACAGAAGAAGTAAAAGCAAAATTATCATTGTCAGACAATTACAAACGGCAAGACCTTTTGAACGCTTTGGATGTTTATGCAGTTTATGAAAGTAAGGAAGACCTTACCAATTACATAAGCGACAAAACCAAAAACACAACCGCGGAAATTAATAAATTAAAAACACAACTAGAAGAAACAAAACAACAAGCACAAGAAAAAGAAAACTTAGCCCAAGACTTTAAAAACAAAATAACCCAACACCTTAGCGGAGTTATCAAGGAATTTAATTTTTTGGACAAAATCACCGTTGAAGATCTGGACTATCATAATTATGATTTTACCGATTTAAAAAATTCAATTTTAAAGCAAGCCCGTGCAAATAATTGAAGGGTAAAAACTACAGAAGTAAACAAAGAAGAAACCGCCCCCGAGTATACAGGGGGAAGGGCTGAAATTGTTGGCAATGCTGTAGTTATTAAACATTAACAAGGAGAAAAACCAAAATGGCAGCAGCAACTATAAAAAACCTTTGAGAAGAAGCTAAAAGCGTTGGTAGTGTTGGAACTACCTTCGTACCTTTAAACTTATCACAGCAACAAGCTAATAGCGTTTTAGTTAACTTTTTAGGTAAATCTATTTTATCTAACTACTTAACACAAGGGAACAACTTAATTAAGTCCGACCAAGCTACCGCAACTTTTGCCAAAATGCAAGGGGGGCAGTTCAAATTTAAAGGCAACGACTTAGGAAACAAAAACGCTGATAAATTTACAGTGTCAGCACCCTTGTCTGTTCATTGATTTGAAAGTATTGTAGCAAATCAAGCAATTACCGCCCAAGAAGCAGAAGAGAGCCAAACAGCCGACCTAGCTAAAAAAGTTGACTTTTTTATTAATCAATTTGTCAACGCTACTGAACGCACAGCAGTTAATGAACTTGAGGCAAAAATTAAAGCCGATGGGAAAGGCCTACAATTTGATTACACAACTAAAACACCTTACGAAATTCGTAAAAAGATTTTAGAAACTGCACGGAAATTATCAAGAACATACGACCCAGTGCAGGGAATTGATGGAATTGAAGAAGATCAGATCATTGTGCTAGTTAAACCTGAGGTACTTGATGCAATTGCTGGGGAGAGTGTAGGAAACTACGCAAGTACTGCAATTGTTGAAGGTGCTAAAGCATTGCAAAAAGTAGGGGGCTTTGATATTATCGCACACCCACACATGCACAACTATGACATTATTGTAACCACAAAATTTTTAATGGTCAAAGCTGATAGCTTAATTAAAGTATACGCGGGGGACATTTCTAACAACTCAAGCGATAAAGTCGTAACAGTTGAAGGAAAAACAGCCGTAAAAGTTATTTACGATAATTTAGCTTATGGACTAGCTAAAACATTACCAAGCTCAATTGCTAACGGTACTTATGTACTTAAGCCACAAGGTGCTGCCGATGTTCAACATCAACCCGCACCATCAGCAAGCTAATAAATGATTTTAGCATATGCAGATCCTAAAATTACACCGCAACCAATAAAGCCAAAACAAGGGGGAACATTCGCAAAAGTTATTTTTAAAACTTTGGCGGGTGTTTTTTTTGATTTTGTCGGTGAGATTTTAGCCGATACCTTAACGGCATTTTTTCCTGTCCTTTTACCTGTTAATAGACTTATAAAAATAGGTGCAACTGTAGTAGGGCAAGCGGTGAGCGATTTAATTTTTAACAACAAAGTAGACCCGACCAATTTGCTTTGAAGTGCTGGCACTGCTATTTTATCTTTTGGAATAGCTCAAGGAGTTAGACAACTTAAAAAAATTAAATACACAAAAAAACTTGTAGAGAATACCGAGAAACTAAAAAAAGGACTTGAGTTTTACAAAAAAGGTATTACCGACAAAATTGCTGAAATCTCTAAATATTCCTTAGAGCAATTAGCAAAAACAAAGAAGGTAAAAAATACCGTTTTAATTGCTTTATTAAACCCGCAAAATGTTGAACGGGTAAAAAAGGCCTTTGAGTTGTCCGCTTTACTTGTTAAAAACCCGCTCGCTTTGTTTACTCGTGCAATTACTTTTGTTGCTCAAAAATCTAAATCGCACATTATGGCACAAGTGGCCAAGTTACAACAAAGAGCTTTGACAAAGGGACTTGCTAAAGCAATAGCAAGGGGAAAACTTACACCAAAGCAAGCAAATAGATACATAAGATTTTTTAGAACCAAACAAAAAAGATGGATCCCCTTAATTAGTGACTGACTGCGTGGGGTGCGACTTTATCACGAAGAATTATACGACCAAACTAAAAACGTGACTTTTATGCTCTATTTTGATTTTGCTGCTACAGGTGGACACGGAAAAATTAAAGGAAAAACCCCGCTGGAATTAATACTCCCGTGGTCTGACTTTTGGGCGTTTATAAATGACCCAAGCCCTGGAAGGTATTACCTTGATAATATTGCTTGGGGTGAACCTTGAAAAAGAACCATTGGAGAAAATAGCACCATAGTTTTAAAAAACTTAAATCAAGATTTACAAAATGACTTGATAAAAAGGTATAGACTAGCCAAACCCGACAGCTACGAGCAAGCAATTAACAACCTTGAAAGTTATAAAAACGAAGTTTATAAACATCGTACAAATAAAAGGCAACTTTTTGCCACCTTGTACAAAAACCAAGGTACCGCATACATTCGCTTTAGTAGAGAATACCAAAGCGGAGCGAACCGATTTACTACAAAGATATCAAGGAGAATAAAATAGATATGACACCTAAACAACTATTAGCCTTGCAAGGTATTACATTAGAGCAATACCTAGCAAGTCCCTTAAACACTACAGGAGCTTTTGAAGTTCCTAAAATCATACAAAAGGCAAACGCAAGATTATCAAACGAAGACATATTCAACAAGTTAGCTTATTCCGTTTATGTTGCTTGTGATGTATACACAGGCTTTAAGTCTTCAGGTATCTTAGAAAAATTAAACTACGATTATGAAGAATATAAAAACAAGGTAGGAGCTAAAAGGGTAGCAATTTTTATTGATGCTGTTTTTTATGAGCTTAATGTTCGGCTAAAATCTGGACAATTTCCAGAATTTAGCAACTTGCTTACTTTGGTCGCTTCTAATGTTCAAGTTTATGGAAATACAAGAGATTTTGCCCTATTTGGTGATTACCTAAACAAACAAACCCAGCAAATGCTATACAATGCGGGGTGAACTTCATTGGAAGAAAATGCGGAGATAATTGCCCCTAACTTATGGCGTGCAGTTATGCCTGAAGAGTTAACCCAAAAATTAGAAAGATTAAAAAGAGAACTTGAAGAATATGCAAACAATAGAGCGGGAGAATTTGAAGAGAGTGCAAACGAAATTTATTTAACTCAAGAAGCAGCACAAGAGACATACGCAACCAAAGAAGTTACAGAAGAGTTAAAACATAAAGTAGAAGTACAAAAAACAACCGTGGGGACTTTCTTAGGTGCAATAAATTCACTTGCTCAAGAAGTTAGGCCTTTAGTTGAACAAAAAGACAACTTAGCAACAAAACAAGAAGTAGCAAACACCTACGCAACTAAAACCCAAACAAACCAAATAACAACCCAATTACCGACCTTTTTAACTAAGTCCGAAGCTTCAAGAACATACGCAACAAAAAGCGAACTACAACAAGCAAGAACATCGGCAAACTCTTCGGGGTCTTCTTCTAGTTCTTCAACTTCTGCGGACTTGTCCCAATATTTAACATTAGACCAAGCACGCAAAAGCTACACCAAGATCCGAGACTTTAACAACTTTAAAAATGAAGTAAACTCATTCAAAAACCAAACACAAACCACCTTGGCGGAGTTAACCCCTAAAGTGGATCGCTTTAATAATGCCCTTCCTGGCCTTTTAACTAAATCGGAAGCATCTAACACCTACGCAACAAAAAGCGAACTCCAGCAAGCCCGTAACGCATCAAATTCGGCCACTTCTTCAAATACGCAAGCTTTTAAAAATGTTGGAGTTTATAACTCTGATACTTCACAATATGATTATTATGCTAATAAGCTTGTTACTTATGTTGTTCCTGTAACTTATGATAGTAAAGACAATACAACTTATATTTTTTACGGGTATGAAGCGGGCGGAATTAAAAGCGGGGAAGACTTTAAATTAGTTAGCGGGGTAATTCGTAACGAGCAAGTTGGTAACTTCGCAAATATCGTAGATATCACAAGCGAAGGAGATGGGGGCGACCTTAATATTACCGCTGCCGTTTTTGGAGCTTTCACAAACAAAGTCACTCAATTAACTTCAGCGGCTTGCTATGCAATTTTTACAGTATTGGAACCGCTTAAATAATGCCGGAATGATTTTTCACACTCTTAGCATCTTCAGGTGGTAGTGGTATTATTTTGCTTGTGGCTTACTTAATTTATCGCTTAAGTAGCAAAACAAACAAAACAACCCAAAACAACCAAGATAGCAAAAATATCAATAATTTAAATATTGAAAATAACAACATTACTACCGACCTTTTAAAAATTCAAAAAGACTTGGACAAAGCCAACGAAAGCATAGCAAACATAAAAAAAGCCTTTTCGCTTTATGTTTCTAATAATGGAGTTGATGAAAAGACAAAAAAAGCCGTTAGGTCAATACTTAGGGAGAACCATAAAAATGACTAAATTAATCAATTTTTTAAAGTGAGTTTTTTCGTTTACAAAGCTTGGAGCTTTGCGAGTTTTAAAAGCTTCAGATCTTACACAAGCAGAATTTTTAGAACTTGAAGAGCTTTACAATATTCAAAGATTTAAACACCGCAAAAAATTACCAATTAATAAAAAATAAATTATATTTTTAATATAATTTAAAGGGGAGAGATCCCCAAGAAACAGAAACAACTTTCGTTTTTAGGCAGCAAAATAGCAACGCATTTAAGATCAACACAATTCAAATTTATTTATGTACCTTTAAAAATTACATATATTGCTACAATAGTAATCGTTCATTTCCTATTATTTCAATAATTGATGTATTAAAAACACCCCTTTTAATAATTGGGGTGTTATTTTTTTAATTTGGGAACTTCTCAATCTTTTGCAGTCAGTAATGACCCGCAAACCCTTTAAGTTCGTAAAACTCTCAATATGGTGCCTTTTTTGCTCAAGATGCTACAACGGGCAAAGCTCCTTTTTTAGTTGCTAAATTGTAAAAGCTTTTTAATGTTTCAAGCTTTAAAATTGTCCCGCTACTTTTAAGTTGTATAAAATAATTTTTGTTGTTTCTTTGAGCCATTACATCAATTTTAAAAATGTAATCAAGTTCGCCAAAAACTACCCAACTTTTAAAATTGTTTTTATTTAAGTAGTTTGCTAGTTGTTGCTCTTTTATAGCATTCCAAAAACCATTGTAAAAAACAACTTTGGCAACTTCTATAAACTCTTTTAAAGTAATTTTTTTATTTTCTACCCTTAGGGCATTTTTTAACTTGTTTGCAAATTCTTCAAAATATTGATTATAAAAACGATCGTAATCATAAATATGATTTTTTAAAACAATATTTTTTGCGTTAAAATCTAAATTTTTTAACTTTACTGGTATTGTCATAATGTTAATTCCTTCATAATGGCCATTTTTAAGCGTTCTAAGGCCGTTTATTACTTTAGGGGTGTAATTGTTCAACTTTGTTAATTAATCTATTCCTAGCTCGTTTTTTGTAAAGTTTTTCGCTTGTTCTTCGTAAAAGTCAAGCATTATCATAATTAAGCTTGTTTTTTTAACTTCTAAAGTTTCTTTATCTTCAGATATGTAAAGATATTCAGGCATTTGCTTTTTACTTGCTTTATACTCGTTGTAAGTTTGTTCGTATTCTTTTTCGTGTCCTTCTTTGAAAAGTGTTTCCCATTCTTGGGGTGTGTGCATTCTTAATTTTTCAAGCATTAAAGTATTAAGCTCGTTTTTTTCAAGTTCTAAAATACCTGTTATATCTTTTAAAAATTCGGGAGAAGGTCACACAAGGGCGCACATCATAGCCCTGGCGTTGATTTGTTGATATTTGCACATATCTGCACTTAGCAAATTGCGGAACCCTTCGCGTATTTCTTCTATTAATTCAGTAAAGGGGTCTATTACTGCGTTAAGTGTAACAGTTCCGGGCTTGTGTTGGTATGTTGTATATTTCATAATTTTCCTTTAATTGTTTTTTAATAATCTAATAGCTTTTATATCTTCTAACCCAAGCAAAAAACTTTGTTCGTTTGTGGTAATTCTACAGGTCTTTTTTATTGATGTTAAAAGTGAAAAAGTACCGTTATACTTTTCCCCTCAAGTGGTCAAAATCTTGACCCTTTTGCCTTCGTATACTTTAAATTTATATAATTCCATTAATTTGCTCCCTTATATACTTTTTTAAGTTCTGGGACAATTTCAAAAAAACTGTAGCCAATTCATTTTTTTATATCTTTATAATCTTGTTTAATTTTTTGATTAATTGCCTTGTATGTTTCTTTTTCTAATGACTGATCAAAAAAGCTTTTTAGCACTTCTAAAATGTCGCAGGTATAAACTTCGCTGCTTTGTTGGTCATATTTAAAACCTGCATTTTTTTGAAAGTCTACAAAGGTAGCACGCCAATTTTTAAGCTTTGCAATTTCTTTTGTACCTTCGTAAGGTGCTACGATGCTAAAAAAGTACCGTGGAGCTTTGTCTATTCAAAAGTTGAAAAATATTTCTCCTTTTTCTTCTTCTACTCAACGTTTTACAGTTAAACGCAAGCGGGTACGACCCGCATAAAGTTGCTGTATGTCTGTTGCTAAGTTTGTTAAGCTTTTCATTATTTTGCTCCTTTTAATTCTTTAATTTCGTTTTTTAAGTCTTGGACTTGCTTAATTAATGTAATTAATAAATCATTATTTAAGTTGTTCACTTCTTCAGGTGCTTGCATTTCAATAGTTCTTGCAATATTCATTGCATTTTTTAACTCTATTGAACTGTTAGGCTTAATATAATTGTCGTTTATTGTTTCCAATTTTTTGTGTCCTGTAACGCTTGCAATTTGTTCGGTAGTGAAACCATTAAAAACTGCGTTAGTTATGTAATTTGTACGGAATGCGTGAGCTGTAAGGGGTGCGGTAAATTTAACACCTTCCAAATTGTGCAAGTGATTTTGGAAAGCGGTAAAAAACCCCTGCAATGTTCTAACTACAAAAGCTTTTTTATCTATTTGTTTATAGTCTTCGTAAAGCTCGGGAGTTAATCAAAACTTACGAACATTACCACCCTTGAAAGCTCTTGCATTAATAAAATAGCAATTATTAAGATAATCAAAATGTCAGTTATCTTGTTTTAACACTTCCACCGCTTCAGATATACGGCAAGCGTTTGAGTTTAAAAATTTAATAATAAATTTATGTACTGGCTTAATTTCTTTTATGTATTTGTTTGGTGTTAAGTTGTCAAGTTCTTTGAACAATGTTGCTTTTTCTTCTTCGGTAAATGCTCGGCGTTCTACTGGCTCCATAACTTCAATATTGTTGATTTTTTTGCTGTCAAATTTAATAAAGTTATCAGATAAATTAGCATTTAAAAAGTTATAAAACGCCTTTATTTGTGCCACTATAGTTTGTTTATATCTTTGCTTTAATTGTGCGTTTTGTATGTTTTTATTAATGGCATCATAATCGTAAAAGTTAAAAGGTAATAAATAACTTTTTAATATTGTTTTTTTAGATTTATAAGAAGCAGCCGACAAGTTAGCTTTTTCAAGTCAGTTCAATAATTGAGCTTCAGACATTGTAAAAGTGTTCAACATTTTAAACCCCTAGACACTGGGGACATAATGGGCATAAATACCAATAAAATTTTTATAAAATAATTTTGGGAAAGTTTAAAAGTGTTATACTTTAAGTACTGGCATAGTCCCATTATGTCCAGTGGCCACCATCTCGGTGGTCTTTTTTTATCTTTTTGTTAATTGATAAATAAAAGTCCATTAAGCAAGTTAACGGACTTTATAACACTTTAAAAGAATTGTAAAAACTAAGTAAATAGCTTTTAAATAAGTGCTATTGATAAAGTCCCATTTTACCAACTAACAAAATAAGTATAGCAGTATTTTTTTAAAAGTCAAATAAATTTTTATTTTTCTTATTTTTGGTATAATTTTTTTAGTGTTATTGTATTAGGTAAGCGACCCCGTTGCTTGCCTTTTTTTGTGCTTTTTTTCTTTTGTTTGTTTTTTGTTTCTTTCTTTGTTCTTTTTCTTTTGTTTTAGTTTTCTTTTTCTTGTTTGTTTCTTTGTTTTTTGTTTATTTTTCTTTTTCCCTTATGACTTTGAACGGGATTGCGAAAGCAAGAACGGGCAAAGGTATAAGGTGGGGGGTATGTGATAAATAAAATAAAACCCCTTAAAGGGTTTTTTTATTTTATTTATCTTATACATACCCCTAATAACCTTGTTAATATCTTAATACTGTTATAGAACTGTTAAAGTCCAGGACTTAGCGGGTCAATGTCCTGAAGGTCGCACGGTGGAAGGTGGGGGGTCTATTTGTGGGAATTTATGAAAATTTTAAAATTTTTGATATTTTTGCTTTGTTTTGGTGGTATTCTTTTAGTGTATGGGTAAACCTTAGCACATGCGTGCGGTGTTTTAAACGGACCCCGCTCCCTTTGCTCGTTGCTCCCTTCGCTTTGTTCCGCTTGCTACCGACAAAGCTCCACGCGCTCGGTCGCACTCGCTACGGTCGCATTGGGGTCCGTTTTGGGGGAATTTTGGACAAGGGGGAGAGTTCAGCAGTGTAGTTAGTCCCTTCAACGCAAAAGGTAATTCACAAATTATTATTAAAATAAATGTTAACTATTTCCTGGTTTTTTATTGTGAATCATCATTTAAATTTACTTCAAAATAATCCTTAATTATGCCAATATAAGTCGCATTTGGATTCTGATTGGATTTTGTTTCTATTTGTCTATTAAATTCAGATATTACTACTTCTAAATCCTTTTTGTTTTTGAATAATAAAGAAGATTTCTTAACAGTTTTTTCATAAACTGTCATATTAGTCAATTCAAAATATTTTTTCAGCACATATTCAAAATTTTCACTTTTATATAAAATTGTGTCAATATTAAACACCCCGCTAATATATTCTTTGACCTCGCTTAACTTAAATTTTTCCTCTTCTATTAAGTAGATAATTTTAACTTTTATATTTTTGGTATTTACACCCTTATTTATAAGTTTTTTTATCTCTTCTAATTCTTCTATAATTATTTTTTGCTCGTTAAAATTTGCATTAGATATAATAATATAATTGTTTTTATGAATAGAAAAATAATAAATTATTTCATTTAAATAGTTATCATTTTCGTTAGAAAAAAATATTTGTTCTTCCCTAGAAAATTCAATACCTTTAATATAAAATTTTTTCAATTTCATTTTTACTGTTTTTGTTCATCTGAAAAGTATTTTATAAAGAAAAAATCCAGATCCTAAAAAGCTTCCGATTAATAAATATATTATGCCCACAAAGATAAAAGTATTATAAAACGGGGATCGTGGATTTATATAGGCAGATATTATAATGTTATCGAAATTATAAGATATAACGAACAAAACCGCAAAGAGTATAGCAAATGCTATATAAATTGAAATTGAACGAACAAAATCAATAATCGTTCTTTCTTTTTGAAAGTTATATGATGCGTTAGGTTTTTTATAATTTTCTATTTGATTTGATAATTTTTTTATTAACCTCAAGTAAGATTCATTAATGTTGGATGAATTACTTTTAAAATCATCTTTCAAATCTATATATCAAAGTTTAGGAGGTTTAATATGTCCTAACTGTCACATAGATATAACGTTGTAATCAATTCTTAAATTGTAGTAAGTTTCAATTGCTAATTTGGCATCTTCGGTGTTTCTTGTTATAAATGCATGACTATCACTATTTCCTTTAAAATATAATGTTTTTAGTTTATTTCCATATAAATCTATTAGTTTTGCATCACTTTCTTTCTTAACTTTGTTTCATAAATTGTTTAATATATCACCTTTTGTATGATTTAACTTTTCTTTTTTCTTCATATTTTAATTATACTCGTATATAAAACTGAAACACATTTAAAAAGACAGGAACTATCCTGTCTCAATAATTAAACTAATGCGATTTTTCCTAAAATAGAGAACTTTTTAGCACCAGTAGCATTTGGAACATTGCCTGGTAATTTTTGCAATGTTAAGTATCCAAGAACCGCAAAAGCAATTGCTTCTTTAGCGTCAATATTAATGTTTAAAACATTACTTTGATTTACTGGAATATCTAAAGGCTTAAAATATTCTTTTAATGCATTCATTAAATAGATATTATTAGCTCCTCCGCCAGATACATATATTTCTGCTTTTGTATCGTTAGTTAAAACATAATTAGTATAAGCATGATAAATGCTATAAGCAGTGTATTGAGTGAGGGTACTTACAACATCTTGGTGAGGTATATTTTCAAACCCAACTAAAACATCATTTAAGTATTCAATTGAGTATCTTTCTCTTCCAGTGCTTTTAGGAGGTTTGATATTTAAATAATCAGTATCTTTTTGAATTAATTTTTCAAGCAATGCTTTGTTTACTTGTCCACTTAAAGCAACTTTAGCATCTTTATCATAACCTTGATTGTAGAATTTTTGCATTGCTAAATCAATTAAGATATTTCCAGGTCCAGTGTCAAAAGCAAATATTTCATTAATATCTTCTTTAACCACCGTTACATTTCCCATTCCACCAATGTTTTGAAGCAATCTAATGGTGTTTGGTTTTTTAAGTAATAATCAATCTGGCATAGGTACTAGCGGAGCACCTTGGCCTCCGTTAGCCATATCAGCCGGTCTAAAATCACCAATGGTAGTAATACCCACTTGTTGAGCAAGTACTGAAATATCACCAAGTTGCAATGTTGATTTGACTTCATTTTCACTAGGGTCAATTAAATGATAAATAGTTTGTCCGTGAGTAGCTACAAAATCTACTTTAGCTTTATCAAGATTGTATTTAGCAATAAAATCATTTACAGATTGAGCGTAAAAATGTGCGATTTCAAAATTAAGCGAACACATAAAGCGTGAGTCAAATTCTTCTTTAAAAGATTTAAGAATCTTAGCTTTAAGTGTTTGTGGATATTCGACAATATCAAAGTTTATTAACTGTACACTAATGTCTTGTGGATCACTTGAGTTTTGCTTAATATTAACATAAGCAATATCAAGTCCATCTAAACTAGTTCCACTCATTAAACCAATGGCGTAATAATTATTTTTCAAATTTGAACCTTTCAAGTGGTTTTAAATAATCTAAAAGAATTAATTCTTCTTCAACTATTTCTCCAACTTTATTTTTTCCTAAATCAACATTTTCTTGATCTTGTAAAATAATTTGCAATTCACCTTTGTATTGACCATAATTATCATTACAAATAACAACATCACCTTTTTTAAGTAATTCAGGTGTAATTAAAGGAGTAAATTTTTCGTTTTTATATTTAACTCTAGATTGGGTTGATCTTACACTATATGCGTTAGTATCGCCTCTTCTAAAGTGAGGTTCATGAAATAAAATTGTATTTTCAATAGCTGTATTATGAATGAGAGAGTCAGATTTTAATTTAAAGGTAATGTAATGTGGAGATACTTTTGCAAATGCTTGTAATTCTTCATCTGAAGCAAATGCATCTCCAATGATAATATCATCAATTAATTTGGTTGCATACAAGAATTTTGCTTGCGCACTAAGAGATTTGTTTCTAAGTAACTCAAGAGAGCAAAGTCCATGTGATAAAGGTCATGGTCCTACAGTTGCATGTTTTGAAGTCACAAACGCAGCGGTAGTAAGTCCAAAATTTTTAAATTTTGTAGTAATTCTTGTAAAGAAATCTAAATCAAGTCCTGTATATTTTTGTGGATAAAAATTATGTGAGGCAATTAGATTTTTTACATTAGGATGATTTGACATAATATTGTCTAAATATTTATTATCATTTGAAATATTAATTTCGATTTTTAAATCTTGTGGGTTATAAGTCATATCAGCTTCTTTACGACCATCAAACCCCATATCTAAACGAATTCCATCAGCACTTAATTCTTTAAAGAAAGTCAAATCATTATATGAAGCTCCTAAAGTATCAAAAACTCTCGGATTAACATCTAAAATTACTACCATACCTAATGTATGTGCATAATCGTTAATTTCTTTGAATTCACGCTTAATTTCTTCTTTATCTTTTGTCACACTAAGCAAGCATGAAAAGATTCTTTTAATTCCTAAAGATGAAGCTTTTTGTAAATAAGCAAAAATTTCATCTTTATTTTGCTTTTCTGGGTAAATTGAAACACCTAACATTTTAATTTCCTATTCTACTGTTTTTTATTTTCTTTGTTGTTTTTCTTCTCTTTTTTAAGAGCGTTTACTTGTTCGTGAGCAACTTTTTTTCTCTCTTGTCACTCACCGAAACGATCATAAATTACACTCATGGCAATTCCAAGTAAAAATACTGCTGGAATTGTCGCTGAATATGTAATGGTTAAATAGTGAACACTAGCAATTAACATTGGAATTGCGATAATGGCCAGAATTAAAAAAGGAAGGGCTATGACCATTCATGTTTTAATTCCCTTAAAGAAACTTGTTTTTTTGTATAAAAATATTCCAAGTAAATATCCAACTAAGGCCACTCCCAACCATACACCAATTAAAATAAATTCGTGCTTAGCATTAACAGCTTCAATTGTCTCTTGCGTTTCATTTAAAAGTATGGTCATAGTATCTTCCTTTTAGAGTTTAATTATTTATTAATTTTATCAATTAAGCAGCTTTTTTAGCTCTTAATCTTGATAAAAGTCCTCTTGAATTAAATTCTTTTTCAACTTCTTTTCTTAAGTTAGCTAAAGATTCTTCTGATTTATCTTCAAGATCATTAGCTCTTAAAGCAACTTCTTGATCAATTTCATCATTGAATAATTTTTTGTCGTAAGCTTTAGCAAATGGAGCTCAAATAAGCACACTTAATACAATGTTGATAATTGCTAAAATTGGAGCTTTTCAATCAAGTGTTGCCAAGTAAGCACCAATTGGAGCAGGTAAAGTTCATCCAACTAAGTTTGTTGGTAGAGCTACAATGTTAAGTTTCATTGCAATAAAGGTTAAAGTTCCCATTGCTACAGGAGCTAAAATTGAAGGAATAAATAAGTATGGGTTTAATACAAGTGGGTATCCGAAGATAACCGGTTCATTAATGTTGAAGATTCCAGGAACAAGAGATGGGTAAGTAATTGATCTTAAGTATTTAGATCTTGCAACAACAAGCATTGCAATTAAAAGACCAACAGTAGCTCCAGCTCCTCCAATTCATACGAATCATTGGAAGAATGGTTCAACAAAGATTGCACCATTATCTTTTGCATAAAGTAATAATTTACTTTCAGCAATTTTTTGTGCTGAGTTATTATCAAGAGCAATTGTTCAGAATGGACGAGCAAGAGCCCCAATAATTGACACACCGTGAATTCCGGCAAATCATAAGAACATAATAAGTAATACCACAATTAAGAATCCACCGTAGTTATTTCCAGCTACAAGTGATTGAAGTGGTGAAAGAACAAATTTTGCATATGAGTGAATGTCAAAAGCAGCAACTTGGAAAATAAGTGATGCAAGGAACATTGTAAAGATCATCGGAATAAGTGCGTTAAATGGTTTTGCAACTACTTCTGGCACTGATTTTGGTAATCTAATAATAATTTTGTATTTGTGGAATAATCTAATAATTTCAACAACAGCAAAAGAAATGATAATTCCACCAAACACTGTTGCTGAACCAAGAGCAGCAGTTGAAATTTGGAAGTGTCCAACTGTTTTGTGCATTGGACCAACAATAGAAATTAAATACACAATAATTGATGCAAAAATTGATTGTTGTTCATCCATTTTGTAGCTTTTAGCTAGCGCTCTGGTAATTCCAATTACCGCGAAGAATCCCATCATTGGGTATGTTGCACGGTATGGAAGCATTAAGAAGTACCCGAATTTTTTAGATGCTTCGGTTTTAAGAATAAGTACATAAAGACCATCTTTGGCATTAATTGGGAATGATCAAATAACTAAAATAAGTGAACCAATAAGTAAAATTGGCAAAATTGACACCATTCCGGTTTTAATTGCGTTAATGTAACGGTTTTCAGCAAGTTTTCCCATAATTGGAACTGCCATTCTTTCAAAACCATTAAAAAACTTTTTAAAGAGAGTTTGGTCATTTTTTGATTTTTTGTTTAATAACTTTTTCATTAACCCTCCATTACTTTCTTGATATTTTGAATTAATTTACCAGCTCCAACTGGATTGTATTCAGTCATGTCAATTTGGTAAATTTTAACTTTTTTACTTTTAGCGTATTCGCTAAGTTCTGGGAATTTGTATTTAATTTGAGGAGCAACTAAGATAATGTCAAAGTTTTTGTCATAATCATCAAGTTCATTGGCACCGATAGCTTCAGCTTCAAAAGCATAAGCAATTTTGTCAGCTTCTTTTTTGAGTTGACCAATTAAAATTTGAGTTGACATTCCTCCTGAGCAAATAAGTAAAGCTTTCATTAAGCCAATACCTCCTTGCTTTGTTTTTTAGCAAGTTGTTTAACAACTACTTTGTATACTACATAAGCTACAAACACAATAATTTGAAGATATGCAGCAACTAATAATTTGTGTTTAAATCCTTCATTTGAAGATTCAATTAAGCTTCTAAGAGCTAAGTATTTTTCTTTGTTGTATTCTTCGTATTTTAATGTTTCATTTAAAACATCATTAAATAAGTAAGGGTGTACTTGGGCAAATCCTACTAAAATCACTAACACAATAGCAACATTAAGCACCACAAGTGCTGACATAACTCCTAAATGAAGAGCAGCCTCTTTTTGATTGTAATCAGCTTTGTGTTTTAAATACATGATAAGTTCTTTAACAAGAAATACTAAACTTAAAGCAGCAAATAAAGCAATTAAAATAACTGTTACTTTAAAGTTTAAATTATCAAAGTATAAACTTTCATAAACTCTTGTTGATTTATCAACTTGTTTTAATGCAGGAATGAATGCAAGAGTTAAGAATATTGACAAAATTAAAGTCAAAATACTAAAAGCAATAACTCTACTTTGTTTGATTTTTTTCATGCAATCCTTTCTATTTTAATTTCTCTGAAATGACTTTCATTAGTTTTAGGGTTTTATTAGCTAAAGTTAAGGCATCTTCACTTGACATAAATTGATCTTCAGCATGCACAAGTAGCAAAGGCATGTGTGGCATTTCACCATTAACATCCATTGTTAATAATTCAGCATGAGCTTGATGTCCTTGTTTTAAAATGTCTTTTCCTTCTTTGATTTTAGCAGCAGCTTCTTCAAATTTAAATTCCATTGCTAAATCAACAGCTTCTAAAAACAACGCTTTAGCACCACCAGAAAACGAAATAATTTCAAAGCAATGTTGTTCGATTTTATTTTCCATAAATTTTGAGATATTCCTTTCTCGCTTGTTTATAAGTGAGGTTTTTTTCTATCATTAAAAGAGCTATTTTAACGTTACGACTTTGAGCAAATACTGCTTCAACTTTTTCAGAATCAGCTTGAGTTAATTCTTGAATCATACCTTTACATCTTTGTTCAAGTTTGTAATTGGTAGGCACTAAATTAATCATGTAGTTGCCTTCCACATATCCAAGTTTAACCATAACAGCAGTTGAAAGCATGTTACATACTAATTTTTGAGCAGTTCCAGCTTTCATCCGAGTTGAACCAGTAACAGCTTCAGGTCCTGTTACCGCGGCAACAGTAACATCAGCGTACTTACTTCCTTCTGGAGAAGCATTGTTAGTAATTAAAGCTGTTGAAGCTCCAATTTCTTTCGCATATCGCATACCTGCAAGAGGATATGGAGTTCTCCCTGAAGCAGTAATCCCAACAACAAGGTCATTAGCAGTTAGTTTGAGTTTTTTAAGTTCTCTAACTGCTTCTTCTTCATTATCTTCAGAACCTTCTAACGGAGTGTATAAAGCTCTTTTTCCACCAGCGATTAATCCAATAAATTTATTTTTAACACCATAAGTTGGGTAAATTTCAGAAGCATCAAGTACACCAATTCTTCCAGATGTACCAGCTCCCATATAAATAACTCTTCCTTTTTTATTTTTTAAGCAATCATATGCTAGATCGATCATATTAGCAATATTTTGATTTTCTGGCTTGATTGCTTTGGCTACTAGATGATCTTCGTTATTGATTTTTTTAACTATATCTAATGTTTTAAGTTTAGATAAGTTTAAAGTTCTCTCATTTTTTTGTTCAGTTCCTAAAAAAGATATTTTATTATCCATATTTAAATTAGTTTCCTGAATTTACTGAATCTAGTTGAGCTTGAGGATCTAATGTTCTAAATACTAAAACCCCAGGTGTGGTACGTTGTTTTCCAACTTCTGGTTGGTTGTATCTAGAAGATCAGTTTTGTTGTGCTAAGTATAATGCAAGTGGAATTTCTACAACTGATAAGTTTGATTTTCTTGATGATGCATTACGGTAGTATGCTTTTCCATCTCTAATAACTAAGTAACCACAGTGAGTTAAATCAAGTCAATCATTTAAACTTTCTTTAGCAGCAAGCATTAATAAATCACCTGATTTAAAGTGAGTTGACATAAATTCATCAGTTACACTGTCTGCATCAATGTATTGAATTTCTCTAGGTACAATTGGAACAGTTTTAAGAACTTCTTCACGTTTTTCACCAATTGCGCTTGGATCAGATACAATTTTTCCATTTCTTTTGAAACGATCTGGACTAACTGTTTGAACACTTTGAGATCTGATTGTTTCATCGGTGATAGCTTTTACTAAATCATTAGCAATTTTTATTGTTCCAGCAGGATTGCTTTCGCTTTTAACTTCACCATAACCTCAATCGGTAAAGAAGTGTTTTCTAGTTGAGTATGAAATTTTTGATTCAGCATATCTTGTTTTAATAAGTGATTCCATGAATCCTTTTTCTGTATTGCTTGAATCAATTAAAAATGCGTTAACGTAATCAAAATATGTAAAACAATCTAATTCGTTTAATAAAGCAACAAGTCTTTCTTTGGTATCTGCGTTACCAAACATTCTATCTGCAAAATATGGAATTCCACCGAAGATATTTTTTGCTTTAGGATCAAGTTCTTTAGCTCTTCTATCAAAGTAAGTTAAGAAGTAATCACTTAAATAAAGAATTTTGTCATTGGTTGTAGCAAGTTCTTTATATTCTTTAGAATTTTTAAGAGCATTAACTTCTTTGATGATATCTAAGCTAGCTTTATTAGTAATAATTGGGTAAGCAAATTCATATCTTGTAGCTTCTTCATTTTTGCTTGGTTGATAAGTAATGTAAGCTTGAGCTGCTTTGTAGTTAGCAAATAATTGTGGGAATAAAGAATTAAAATGTGCCAAATCAGCTTCAGCTTCTTTTAAAGCTTCTTTGTCAGCAGTGATTTTTTCGTTATTTTTTTCAATTCTTGCTTCACGGGCAGCAACTTCCGCTTTTTGTGCTGAAGCATCTTTTCCTTCAGCTTCAAGTTTTTTAATTTCTTCATTTAGCTTAGCGTTAGCTTCTTTATCTAATTTGATTTGTTCTTCAGCTTTAGCTATTGAAGCTTTTTTAGTATCAACTGGTTTTTGTAAAGCAGCTTTTTTAGCAGCTTCATATTCACTAGTTTTGGTTGCTTGTGAACTTTTGTGAGCATTTAAAGCTTCAAAGTATTTAACATTTAAATCTTCTTTGCTAAGTTCATCGTGTTTTTTTTGAATTTCTTCTACTTTAGTTGTACATGACACTGCTGTAGCAATAACTGCCATAGGTGCAAGTCCAAAAAGTAATTTAAATTTATTTTTAAGCATTTTCTCCTTTTCTATTGTTTTACATAAAAATTATAATAATAAACCTTTAAAAAAATTCCGTTAACGCCCTTAAATTGTTAATGTATTTTAAAAAACTTTAACTTTTTTACAAAAAAACGCTGTTTTATAAAAATATTTTTTAAGCTGTAAAAAATTAAAATTAGTATTTTTGAGATTTTTTAACTTTTTTTGCTTCGGTTTTATCAAAAAAGCGCAATAAAACCTTCCTACTCTTGGTAAGTGACTCGAAGTAAAAAATGTTTGTCATTTAGATAAATTTCAACTAAATTTTAAAAAAACAAAAACAAAAAAACAAAGTCCGAACCAAATAACAATTAGTTAAAAGAGTTTTGGACTTATGTTTAATGTAATTAACCTTTAAAATCAATGTAAATTTCATTAATTTTTGTTCAAATTTTTATAAATTCACTAAATGAAGAATTTTCATCAAAATATCCTAAAAAAGTTTCAAAAGGATATACGCCTCCAAATTGAGCGTTTATTTCTTGGATAGATTTTAAGTATTCATCATAAGAAACGCTTATTAAGTGCACAAGATTTTTGATTTCATCATTATCAATTTGTTCTGAATTTTGTGTTAGAAAACCAATGAGTTTTTTAAACTCATCATTAACTGCCGAGTTTTGATCGGCTACAATAACACTTCATTCTTTAACAACATTACCAATTGCATGTGTATGTTCAATAGTTGAATTACCATCAACTACAATTTTTTTTCCAAGTGTTGTGTAATCAATTGATTTCAGTGATGAGTTGTATCATTTATTTTTATATTCATTTTTAGCATCATCTAAATTTTTGTTTGAAAATTGTCTATCAAAAATAGTTGAAGTTCTTCTTATGTTCACAAATGAATTTAAGTCATCTTTAAAAACTTTAAAAACATTAGTGTCATCATTAAAGGCTACACTTTTAGCAAGTAAATCTAATTCCGTATTAATAGCATTAAAACGATAATAAGCGTCATTATATGATTTAATTTGATTCTCAGATAAGTTTAATTCTAAATAAAAATTATCTTTTAGTTGTTGTTTTAAATTAAAATTGTAGTTTGAATCATTTACATAATTGTTCAAAGTTTCGAAGGCTTTAGCCAAAGTAGAAGCTTTTTGTTGGATGCTTTTATAAAAAAACTCAAAATTGCTTAACTTATTGCTGTTTTGATTGTTTAAAAAAGCATTGGTTTTATTAAATTCGTTTGTATATTTGTTTAAGTAATCAGTTGCTTGATTAAGGAAAATTTGTTTTGATTGTTGCCCTTTGGAATCAAACTCGCTTTGACAAGCAGCACTTAAAATTGTTGTTGTAGTAATGGCTAAAGGAATTAATGATCATTTAAGTATTTTTTTCATTTTGTTGTTCCTTTCATTTAACTAAATTTTTTAACATTTTAATTTCTTTGAAATTCAATCTTCGATATTCTCCAACTGGAATTTTTTCAACAGTAATACCAGCGTATTCAACTCTCTTTAAATTTATAACTAAACGATTTACTGTTTCAAAAATTTTCTTAACATGGTGATAAGTACCAACATGTAATACCACAAAATAGCTTTTAGGGCCAGCTTGAATTACTTGTTGTTTAGATTCGACATTATTAATCATTAGCGGTTGATTAAGTCTTTTTAACTCATTTTTTGTGAGTGGCTGATCTAATCGAGCACGATACACACGAACTATTTCATAACTAGGGTGCATTAATTTGTTAGCTAATTCTCCATCATTAGTTAAAATTAATACTCCAGTAGTATCATAATCTAATCTACCAACAGGAAAAATTTTATGTGGTGTATCAATTAAATCAGTAACGATTTTGCGACCAAAGTTATCTTTGAGAGTGCAGACAGTTTTCTCAGGTTTATTTAACACAAAGTACACATGCTCTTCAGGTTCAATTGGTTTATTATTAACTAAAATCTTATCTTTAAATGAAGCTTTATCACCTAGTTGAGCTACTTTTCCATTAACTGTAACTTTTCCTGCTTTAATAATTGCTTCTGCTTCTCTTCTTGAAGCTACCCCAGCTTGTGAGAGTAATTTTTGTAATCTTTCTTGAACTGCTGCCATGGTTATTTTAAGTACTTTCTATAAATTTGTTCTTGTCTTGGAGTAAATTTAACTCCTTTTTTAAGGTTATACTCATACACATATTTAATAACTGCTTCAAAAGCTAAATCTAGGTCTTTAAAAGCTAATTCTCGAAGTTTTTGAACTCCTTCAAAACGTCTTCCTTGCGCGATTTTATCGCTTATAAAGATAATTTTGTCTAGTGTAGATAATTCATTATCTGTTGAATCATCTAAAGTTGTGTGAACTAAAATAGCGTGTAAGATGTCTTGATCTTGGAGTTTATAATAATGTTTTAATCATGCATACCCACAAACTTGATGAAGTTCGTGTTTTAGTACATTCGCATGTTGCGGTTCAAATTCTTGCAAGAAACTTCTTGAATCTGTTTCATTTCATTCTTTAGCAATATCATGCATAATTCCGGCAACATAAGCTCTTTGAGCTGGAAAATTAAATTTTTTCGCCATTTCAGCTGCAAAATCGCCAGTGTTCATGCAATGTTTCGCTCTTAGTGCGCTTAAAGATGAGTGAAGAATTTTTTCTAAATACAAGTATTTACTTTGGATGTAATTTAACACTTTATCATCAACAGTGTCTAAATATCCTTTTTTAAATTCGCTAGAAGAAAAATCTCAAATTGGATTTTGCAAAATGAGTGCATTGAATTTTTTGGCATTAATTTTGTTGATTTTTTTATCACGTTTAAACACCACTATTTGAGTTAATTGTGCAATTTCATCAATTTTTTTTCACTTATCAAGTTTTGATAAATTGTCGCTACCAATTAGTAAAAACAAATCATCATTAGGAAACTTTTGCTTAAAAAATTTAACTGTATCAATGGTATAACTCGTGTTGCCACGTTTTATTTCAAAATCACTCACTTGCATTTTGTCTTCTAAAACCAATTCAATCATTTTAATTCTATCCAAACCAGAAGTGGGTTTTGATTTAGTTTTAAATGGAGATAAATTAGTCGGAACAAAATAAAGCTTATCAAGTCCTAATTGATTGATAGCATATCTTGCTACTTCCAAATGTCCTTTGTGAATCGGATCAAAACTTCCTCCGTAAATTGCTATTTTCATATATTTCCTATCTTTTTTTGAAGGTAAATCCTTCTAAATCAAACTTGTTATTTTTATTTTCTAAGTTTTTTAATTCATTATACTCTTTTAGAGTTGAAATTACCGGTTTATGTAATTTCCGATTAACATGAGTGACAATTTGATTTAAACGACTTGAGTTGATATCTTTATTAATTTCAAATAAATTAAAACTAATTTCTTGCTCAAACTCATAAATTAAATTGTTTATTCTAATCCCAATTCCGATGATATCTCGATCAGAAAAATGTTTTTGATATAGATGTTTTGCGTACGCATAAATTTTGCTAAATTCGTTCGTAAATTGTGGCAATTTCATTTGTTTGCTTTGTCATTTTTTATTAATATTTCTCACAACTAAAGTTAAAGTATTTCCAACTAATTTTTGTTTTCTGCATCTTGTTGATACTAATTTACAAACTGAATTTAATTCACTTAAAATTTGAAATTCACTTAAATTTTTTTCAATAAAAGTTATTTCATTTCCTATTCCTTTGGGTAAAGTATTTTCAACTACAATGCGATCGTAGTGATTAGGATTTAAATTTTCAATTCATTGACGATAAACGATTCCAAAAATACTTTTGAGTTGATAATAATTCACCTTAGAAGAAACTAAGTCTTTAATTTTTTCAATACCAATTTGTCTTAGTTTAGCTGCTGAAGCTTTGCCAATTCCATAATATTGTTCAATATCTAAATCAAAAAAATGTTTTTGATAATTTTGCGGTGTAGTTACTCCAATTCCAAAAGGTTTTGAAATATTAGTGGTCATTTTAGCAAAAAAACAATTATACGAAATTCCAATAGTAATTGGAATGTCAAAGAGTTCTAAAATTTCATTTTGAATTTTTTGAGCCAATTTTTGAGCTTGGTCAAAACTTGAAACAACATCGGTAACATCCAAATAACATTCATCAATAGAAGCTACATTAATTAATGAAGAATAATTGTTGCTTAGATATTTAAAAATATTCGTTGAAATAGTAGTAAAAATATCAAAATGACCTTCGACAAAAATGGTTTGTGGTTCAATTTTTTGAATTTCAAAATTTACCATTCCTGCTTTAACGCCTTTTTCTCGCAATTCATAACTCACTGAGGTTGCCATAAATTCAGCGCCACTTTTACCAACTGCAACCGGCTTACCTTTCAACTCTGGTCTAACAGAACGAAGAGCACTCACAAAATAAGAATCAAAATCAATATGAAATATAAATGATTTTTGCATTAGTTGTTATTTAAAATTTTGTTGGCGGTCAACAATGCACAAGTTGTGCGGTTTAAATGTGTTTTGACATTATAAAAAACTCATAAATCTTCAAGTAATGTAAGTTCATCTTGAGTAAGTTTTTCTTGCATTACAAAACGAGTATAAATATCAATTATTTTTTGAATTTGGTCTTTGGTTTTGTTTTTGAGAACATTAAGTAGCATGTCAGTTGAAGCAATAAAAATTGCACATCCATGACCATCAAAATAAACATCAGTTAGCTTATCATCTACAAAGTGAGTTTTTAAAATAAGTTTGTCTGAACAAGTAGTACTAAAGTGAACTTCACCATCTTTAGATAAATCTGAATTTTTGTTATCTGGATTCATGTAATGAGACATGATTTTTTCTCTTGCTATATTTGGATTAAAATCCATAAAAATCTCCTCCGTTTTTTAAGTGGTAAATTAAAGTATCAATATCTTCTTTGGTATTGTAAATTCCTAAACTTATTCTTAAATACGAATAAGTGCTTTTAATATTTCTTAAATAATGAGCACAAAAAATTCCTGCAATTGTATATATATTTTTAGTTCCTAAATATGTGGCTACATCTTGAGAATTGATATTTTTAACATTTATTAATGCTATGTAATCTCCTGAATTTGAATGTACTTCAATATTGTCTAAAGTTTTTAATTGTTCATGTAAATACATACTTAATTTTTTTAGAGTTTCTTGCGTTTTTTCATATCCAATTTCAAGAAAGTAATCAAGTGATTTATCAAACATAAAAAATCCGGCTAAATCAGGAGTTCCTGGTTCAAATTTAGCAATTGTGTCACGAATTGTTCATTTATTAGGTGAAGAAATTTCGCTTACTGAACCACCACCAAATTTTGTAGGCTTAAGTTTTTTGAGCAATGATTCTTCAATAGCTAAAACACCCATTCCGGTTGGGCCGTAAAACTTATTGCAACTAAAAGCAATTACATCAGCTGTTTTAAGTGAAGCTTTTTGGTGTGAAATACTTTGTGCTGCATCATTAATCACATATGCTCCCACTTGTTTAGCTTTTTGATAAATTATGTTCATATTGTAACTTTGAGCGAAATTGTTAGTTTCTTGAGCAAAAGCTATTACTTTGGTTTTTTTGTTAATGTGTGATTCAATTTCTTCTTCAATTTTGATTTTGCATCCAATTTTCTTAGCTAATTCAATTCAAGGAATCATATTCGAAGAGTGATTATATGCACTCAGTAAAATTTCATCTTCTGAATCAAGAAGTTGTTCAAACATATTAGCAATATAATTTAGCGATTCAGTAGTGCCACTAGTAAAAATAACTTCATGCTCTTTGGCATCAAGTAAATTTGCAACTTTTTTTCGTACATTTGCAATAGTTAAATTTACTAAATTTCCAAGAGGGGTGTCAGCTGTGCGTGAAGAAATTGAAATGTTAGAATAAAAATTAGCAATAGCATCTATTGCTACTTGAGGTTTTAAAACCAAGGCTGCAGAATCAAAATAAATAACTTTTTGAGCTGCAGGAAAATCGTTTTTATAACTCATAAAACTCCTTATTTGATTTTGCGCAATATTTTTCTTAAAACCACATTATAATTATCAATTTCTTTAAATTCATTTAAAAATTGATAATAAAAACTTCGTTTGTATTCATTAACTAATACTTTATCTTTTTTAAGATATGGTTGTTCTTCTAAAAAAATAATTTTAATTTTTTTGGAATTTGTTTTATATGACAATTGGTAAAAAAAGTAAATAAAGAAATTATGTAACATTTGCTTATGTTTGTAACTTAAGCTTTCTGAAAAAGACAAATTTGAATTAAACTCATTAATAAACTCATCTAAATTACTTCATTTTTTCCCGTCAAATTTGATTCATTCTTGAATGGAGGTTTTGTTTAATAAATCCATTTTTACAAATTCAAGTAAAACAAAATTAAGACGGTTCTTTCAGAAATAAAAATGGTTTTTTTGATTGCGAATAATAAAATATTCACGAATAAAATTAAGCATTTTCGTTTTTGGTTCTCGCTTCTAAATCAACAAGCAATTTATAGAAGTTTTGTAAAATGGCGTTAACAAATTTGTATTGTTTGCTATCGTGTTTGTTTACGACTATTCCTTCTTCGTTGGTAATTTCAACTGAAGAATAAAACATTTTAGTAATTTCAACTGCTTCATTTAGCACAATTTTAGGTTGTAAATAGAAACACTCACTAGCACCATTAACTAAAATAGCTCTTGTTAGAGGCGCGATTCTTTCTCAATGTCAGCTTTGATTGGTTAAGCTGCTAAGAGATTTTTTAATGAAAGCATAATTTTTAGCAATTGACTTGATCTTTCTCATTTGAGCTTCATCTAAAAAGTCATAATTTTCAAAGATATCAAGTAAATCAATTTCTTCATTTAAAAGTTCATATTTGTATAAAACTTGAATGATCTCAACACGACTTCTTCTTCTTGACTTGATTTTTTCCATAATTTCTCCTTATAAAAGTAAATAAAACAACCATATTAAAAATATGTTTTTAAATATACTTTAAATATTACCATTTTTGGGACTTTTTTTGCTTTAAAGACTCCTTAAAATAATTTCTTTCTTTTATAAGATTCTTTGATAAAATAAATAAGCATAAATTACAGCAGTTTATTATGGTTAGCAATAATTTTGATTTGCTCAAAATTTGATAGTAAGTACGCTGAAAAACTGAACTCATTAAACCAAAATTATCTAACTAGAAATAAACTTTCTCTTTTATGCAGAAAAGAGGAAAAAACATGTCAAGATACACAGGACCTGTATTTAAAATTTCTCGTCGTTTAGGACACTCAATTCTTGAAACAGGTAAAGAGTTTGCAAAAGGAAGAAAAAGAACTTATGCACCTGGACAACACGGGAACAAAAGAGTTAAACTTTCAGATTACGGATTACACCTTTACGAAAAACAAAAAGTAAAACACACTTTTGGAATTAGTGAAAAACAATTAAGAAAAGCTTACGAAAAAGCTATGAAATTAAAAGGTGTTACCGGTACAAACTTATTACAACTTCTTGAATCAAGACTTGATAACGTTGTTTATAGAGCTGGATTTGCTTCAACAAGAAGACAAGCTCGTCAATTAGTTAACCACGGACACTTTACATTAAATGGTAAAAAAGCCGACATTCCTTCAATGTTAGTTTTACCAGGTGATGTTGTCGAAATGAAAGAAAGATTAACTAAAAACCAACAAGTAGTAGATTCAATGGCTGCTAAAAATGCTTCAGCATGATTAACAAGAAAAGACTTTACAGTAAAATTTGATCGTTTACCAGAAAGAACAGAAATGCACTCAGAAATTAAAGACGCTTTAATTGTTGAGTTCTATTCTAAATAATAAAGGAGAATATTTAAGATGAAAAAAGATATTCACCCACAATACCACACAGTTGAAGTTACATGTTCAACATGTCAAAAAGCATTTAAATTTGGATCAGCAAGAAAACAATTTACAGTTGATGTTTGTTCAGGGTGCCACCCAGTTTACACTGGGAACCGTTCACAAGCAAAAGCTACCGGAAGAATTGATAAGTTTAACAAACGTCTTGAAAAAAAGGCAAAATAAATTTAATGTAAGCGCACAAATTGTGCGTTTTCTTTTAAAAATAAACATAATAATGTAATATAGGAAAATATGAAAGTATCAAGAATCATTAAATTATCAAGTGCAACACTAATTCTCTTATTTTTAGGAATTCTCTTTTTAGCTGCAACTATTTGGTTTTTTGGACCCGAATTTAAAGTAGTACCAAATTCTACTGAACAAAAAGTTATTGTTCAAAGTCATTCCGCATTAATTGGATCATATATTGGATATGCTTTGTCACTAAATATGTTAATTATTGGAGTACTTTTGTATATTGTCATCATTATGCAAATTAGTAAAATGATTTATGTATCTAAACAACCTTTATCAAATAAAAAGACTTGAAAAATTATTTACGTGTTGTATTTGTTAATAATTACCTTTGCTATTGCATTAATTTGAACACTCGTTTTATTAAATAAAATCCAAAAACAAAAACTTTCAAATAAATAAACATAACACACAAACTACTCTAAGGTAACTTAGAGTTTTATTTTAAAAATAAATAACTTTTTAGTGCTATTTTTGTGCATAAAATTCTTATTTTTCTTTTGAAATGTATAAATTAAAATATTTGTGTATTATTAAAATAATACACAACAACACTGGAGGAATTATAATGAACAATAAAAAGAAATTAATCATTGTTGGAACAACAGCAGTAGCTTTAACTGGTACTGGAGCACTTGGTGTAGGTCTTTATTATGGATTGAATAATCAAAACAACTCAAATACAAATTCAGTAAATTGAAATGAGCTTTCAAGTACTTTTTCATATCCGAATGCAACAAATACTTTTGTGGAAGATGTAAATGAAAGTTTAATTCAATCTCAAGTGATTAAACCACAAAGTTTGAATGTTAAAATTATCAATTTACAAATTACTAAACGTAATTATCAAAATGGAGCTATTGAAATTAAATATCAATACAACAATACAAAAGATGGCTCTAATTTACTTTCTCCAAAAATGTACACAAGTGTTATAACTGGTTTTTTAAAAGGAACTAAGTTTGAATATATCAATCATAAACGTCAACTTTTAGAGAAGTTGTCACTTTCAGCTTACTATCCAAATAAATCAAGTATCAATGCACAAGATTCGTTAATTGACAGAGTTTCTTTAAGTGTTGACAATAATGTATCATTAGATAATTTACCTAATTTAACTTTAAACAAAGAAGCTATCGCCATAAGCAATGATGGAACTTCTATTGATGTAATTGTTCTTTTAAGTTATTTTGACACTTTTTTAAACAGAACAATTTCAAGTGAACAAATTGTTTCAATTAAAGGGTTTAAATCTTCAGTACCTTTTAGCATTGAAAACAATAACCAAAACAACGAAACTAATGAAAATAACGATAATAACAGCAATCAAAACGATCTTCAAAGCCCAGATACAAACAATCAAAATGTTAATGATAATGATTCACAAAATAATAATTCTCAGAATGATTCTTCACCTCGAGATCCTGAAGTTCAAGAAAACCAAAACAACAATCAAGACCAATCTCAATTAAGAGCGCAATACCTCGCAAAATTAAACAGCATGAACGCAAATGCTTCAATAAAAAATGCCGATATTTTAGCAAGCGCTTTAACTCAAAATAATTTTGCAAGTCACATTGATTTAACTATTGAAAATAACTCAGAGAATATTAAAATTGTTAACTTAGAAATCGCAAATAAAAACGACCTCAATGGAGAAGTTGAATTTTCATATCAATTACAAGGTCATTTTAATGACGAAGTAATTACTAGCGAAGTTAAAAGAAAACAAGTAAATGGATTTAAAACTGAATTAGATAGACTTAATGAGTTAACAGTTGATTATGTGCAATATCTTCCAAACAAAGAAGAAACACTCCCTTCAGAAGCAATTTTAGACAATGTAGCAATTAGCTCAAATACTCAGGAACTTTTAGCAAAAGCTGTAGAAGTGCAAGTTGTTAATGTAGATAATGAAAACGGAAATTTAACAATTTCATTTAAACTTCAATCTCAAAGAGCAAATTTAAACAACATCGTTTCAACAAAAGTGTTTAACGCTACAATTAGTGATTTTAATTCATACATAAAACTACGTACTAAAGAAAAACAACGTTTAAACGAATTAATCGCAACCAACCTATACGCTTCATATTTTAATGTTTTGCCAACTGATAAAGCTCAAACTCTTCCTTCAGAAATTACAGATAACCAAATTAAAATAAATAATCTAAACGATTCAAATGAAGTGATTGTTGTAATTGAACAAGTTACAGACAAAAATAATCAAAACGGAACTGTATTATTAACTTATAAAATTCAGAGCGCAAAGACCCAGCCGTATTATCAAAATATTGTTTCTGATAATGTTGCTCAAGGAGTTATTTCAGGATTTTTAACAATCCAACAAGCACGTGAAAATGAATTAGCACGCCTTAATCAATTAAAAAATAATCTAAGTTTTGATTATCCAAACAAAGAAGAAACTCTAACTACTGATGCAGTTGAAAGCAACATTCAAACAGTTAATTTAGATGATAATACTCAAATTATTGATTTAAATATAACAAATAGAAACTCTGAAACTCACTCAATTACATTCGAATACAAACTAAAAAGTTTAAATTCTCGTTTTAAAGAAAACAATCTTATAACAGATACTTTTACTGGAACCATTGAAGGATTTAAAGTAAATCCTCAAGCACAACTTCTAGAATATGTCAATGAAAATTATATTTTAGAACCAAAAGCAGAATTAACAAATCATCCTAATGTGCATTTACTTGCTACAAGTATTAATGCCAATAATTTAAATTATTACTTTAACGTTCCTGAACTGGAAAATGTCAACATTCAAATCAATGACTTTGTCTTAGATAAAAACAATCCTACAAAATTAACTTTAAATTACACCGCTACTAGAGATGGAGTTAGTGTAAATACAAGTGTAGATTTGAACTTTGAAAATAGTTTTGCTCCGCTAATAGATAAAATTGGATACACACACTTAGAGCAACTGTATGATATTGATTATTATTCACTATACCAATATTCGCTTAAACAAATTCAACAAAATAAAGAAATTCAAAACCAAATTTTCAAACCAAAATTTAAAAAACTTGAACGCTTTTTTGATTACCAAATTGATTTTAATACCTTAGAAACACAAAATAGAATTGTTAAAAGAGCATACAGAGATGCATTTGGAGATAATGCAGAATACAATTACACTCTTCCAAACATTAGAGCAAACATTAAAGTGTTGTTGCAAGATAATGAAGTTAAAACTTTAAATCTAACTCAAGATATTTCCAATAATAATGTAAGCGCTCAAAATCAAACTCGTGCATATGTAGATGAACAACCTTATTCATTCAAAGACTCTTACACTCAAACTCAATATTATACTAACCCTTTTGGTACCAAACTTATTGACCTAATCAAACAAGAAGCTCAAACACTTAAAGCTCAAGAAGGAATTCCTGACCAAGATGTGAATTTACTTATTAATGTTTTTGAATCATACAAAAATAACATCCAACCTCCAGTTCGTTTAGAAGCTAAAAGAAGAATTTTAACTACAATTATCAATAAGTACATTCAATTTGATAATTTTGCTCAAATTGCTGTCGAACCATTTAATGAACCAAATACTTATGAGTATTTAGCAAATAAAAATGTGCTTCGTTTTAAAGTTTCAGGAACAAATACTACTACAAACCAAAAAGAAACTTTCAATTTTGTATGACGGACAACAAATTATGAAAATGATCCACAAGTTAATAAATTAGTGTCTATTATTAAAGCAAATAATATTGGAGCTATTTTTGAGAATTCACAAGTTAAAAATTCAAATAAAACCCATAGTGATATTTTAGCTTCACAAGCTTGAAATGAATTTGAAAACATTTATGAACTACCTTCATATAATGAATATCGAATTGGTTTAGTTCCTGTGGCAAACCGTACTGCTGAAGATTTAAAACACAATGACATTGATGCATGAGCTAATTTAAAATTTGGTTTATACAAAAACGACCAATTGGTAAGCCCAACTCTTGTAACGAGTGCTTTAAGGTTAAACTACTTTAAATACCCAAATAAAGATGATTACAAACCATTAAGCGGCGAGTGATTTACTGCTGAAGATTTTCAAGGTTCACAATTTACGCAACCATCACAAGCAATTAAAGATAAAATTGCTCAAATTAATGGGAGTGATTTTGAATATAATTACGCTCAAGGGAATCTTAAAGTTGTTGATCCTTTTAAAATAATTGAACAAAAAGCTTTTGATAAGTTAAATTACTTATTCAAATTCACAGGGGCTTCAAATGCTAGTGAAAATACAGGAGACTTTGGTTCATTTAATAATGGTGACACTTCAGAAGAGAATGTTACTCCTGCTAATCCAACTAAAATTTATGAAGGAGAAATAACTTCAGAAGTAAATGTTAATGAATTAGCTAATAATTACTACATTTATTACTTCAATGTTCAACCAGATTCTAGAACAAATAGATTTAGAAACGATAACCTACCTATTAGAAGATCTCGTATGAGTTTTGCTCTTGGATTTATTAACAAAAGAAATCCAAACGAAAGATGATCAACAATAGCAGCAGGAAATCCTTTAATTACGTTAATTAATTTGAAAAATGATTATGTTGATCAAATTGCTCCAGAAGCGGCTTTAAACAGCATAACTCCTTCTGACATAGTGAAAGAATATTCTCCAATAGGAAACGGAACTAAAATCGGAACTCTTACAGCAACAGAATTTAAAGATAGAATCAACTCTACTAATACAACCGTTCCTAAACCACTTGATTACTTAACAATTAGAGATAATTTAATTTATGACGATACTTTATTTAGAAAAGATTATGTAATCGTTTCAGAAGTAAAATTACCTAATGATCAAGAAGGTAGTGCATATGTAAGATTTAAATATCAAGTAAAAGAACAGAACGCAAGTTTTCAAACAGTTGTTGTTAGAGAAATTGAAGGAAGTACTTGATATAAAATTACTGGATTTAGAATACCAACAGGATCCAGATCAAAAGATACTTCTTCAGATAATGTTATTTTAAGTAATTTAAGTAGTTATTATGGACTTACAAAAGTATTCTTAGGTGATGGAGAAAACCCTTCAGTGTTAAGAAACCGTTATATTGAAATGAACTATAAAGATGTTCAAATCAAAAAAGACGAAAATAACCGTAAAATGTCTTGATTATTTAAAAAAGACTATTATGAGTCTCAACTTAATCGTGATGGTATTGTAAATCCAATTATTAAATTCCACTTTGCAGCTAATACTGTAGTTATTGACGCTGAGCGTTACAATAGAATTTTCAAAATTAATGAAGGATTAAACTTTGATATCAATTATGAAGATCTCAAACGCGATGGTTCAATTACTTTAAATCAACGAACAAATGGAATTTATTCATCTAACAATGGAACAATTGAAATTCCTTATAAAGCTATTTTTACTTTAACTGAACAAGGAATTGAATTCAATTTCGAATTAACTGATACTAAAAATTATCAAATTATCGATAAAAATGAAGATTCAATTTTATACAATCCACTTCGTCAACCTGGTGAAGCAGATAAACATTGACAAGAGTTTCATCCTGAAAAAGCGATGTTCTTTGATAAAAATGGAGCTAGAGTTGAAATCCAATATCAAAATAAAGTCGCTAATGAAGTCTTTGGCGATAAGAAAACTAATGTTTACAATTACAAAAACATGGATTACACCCCTGAAAACCAACCTATTATTCTTTATAATGAAACATATGAAGATCAGGACTTATTTAAATACAATCCAAACCAAATGATTAAGTGAAAATGACATGAAGGTTATAAATTAAGCAACACCTTTATGAATTTAAAATACTCTCATCCTAAAGTCCAAGAAGTAATGGGCAGAACTTTTGCTTTAAATCGTGGATCTGCTACAATGCTTGGTAAAGTAAATAACAATCCTAATGACGGACGTTTCTATGCAATTACTAATAATCACGTTGTATCAATGAATGACGTTCCAAATCCAACTGCAAATGTTCAAGTTAATGGAACTACATTAACCAGAGCTGGATATGAAGTTGGCAACAACGTAGACAGAGGACATGGATATTGACGTGGATTATATGTAGATTCAACTAAAATCATTCCAGTATGAACTGGTCATAATCAAATTAACAATAATGGCGGTGATGCACAATTTTTAGATATCACAGTATTTATTGTTGATGTAAACCCAATTATTGATAATGCAATTAAGTCAGGAAGAATGCAAACAGCATTATGGTACAAAAACTGATTTAATTTACCAAACTTAAACTTCACTTCAATTACTAAAGATTATCAATGAGGAACCTTAGCTAAAAACGGTTCATACACTACAGGTGAGATTTTCAATGGTTGACCTTACGGTAAACAAGGTGGTTACATTATTAATAGAAGTTCTAAAGGATCCGTAAATGAAAGTTTCTCTCGTAGAGATGGATATTTAACTCCAATTTACTTTAATGCCGGAAACTCTGGAACAGGAGTATTAGACAATGAAGGAAATTACATTGCAGCTATTAACTCAGGTCGTCCACAAAGTGCATTAGTATCTTGATACGGACTTAGACCAGATGTTAATTACTTTGGTCTCATTGAAGATAACCAAAATATTTGAGACTTGGCAAACAAAAATTCATTAGCTTTAAACATCATGAAATTTAATGCTTATGATCCGACAATTGACATTCCATGATGAATCAAAAATAAACAAAATGATAATTAAAAAAATAGGACAAGATATTTGAATCTTGTCTTTTTATATAACCTTCCTGAAAGCAATTAAAATTTAATTAACTATTATTTGTTTTCACTAGTTAATTTATCATTTATTCGAAGAAATACTTCGTACATATCGCTATGATTGTATCTATAAAATAAATTACTCTCATCATCAGAATATTTATAAACAATGTAATAAATTGATTTTGTCACCGTTCAACTTTTGTATTTATAATATAAAAAATCAGCATCTTCAATAGCTAAATCAAACGATGATTTTTTATTTGAAGACTTTCCCTTGTTATTAAGTCAATAAAAAGAATAAAGAAAAGAATTTGCGTTTTCAATCGAACTTCTTTTGATCTCTTTCCTTGGAATCTCTTTTAATTTATGATTAAATTCATTTAACAAGTTAAGTTTTTGAATTGCTTTCTTTAAATTCAATAGTATTTTCAAATAATCAATATATATGAAAGACAAAACCAATAATTGAATTGAATAAATTACAATACTAATAATGCCAAAAGTTAAATTCTCAGAGGAAATGGAAAGATGTGAATATATATTTTGCATCACAAAAGTAACGATAATTCAAGTTAATCCCAATACCGGAAAAACAAATAACAAAGCAAAGAATGAAAGTTCTTTTTGAAAATCCTTTTGAATAAAAATCAATCCTCTTTTAATATCTTTCTCATAAGAAAGTTCGTTATCAAACAAAAATAAGACCTTTTTTAACGCAAAAATTGATATTTCTTTTGAAAACCTTAATTTTCAAAAGAAATAAAATAAAAACATTAATACACCATTTAAAATAATAGATATAAATAAATTACCAATGAAAAATGAATTAATTAGTGTTTGCATAAGTAAAGTAGGATTCAAACTCCTTTTGGATTTCCGGTGAATAAATTGAGTAATAACTTTTGTTTTTATTTTCTAAATCGAATATCAATAAATATAGTGTTTCGCCAATGATAGATTTATATTCTTTATAAAAAACTTCAAAATTTAAAATCTGAAATCTTGACATGTATCTTTTTTTCCTTTTTAAATGGATAGAAAAAGTAGTTTTTAAAAAATCAGAATCTATCTCTTTTTTTAAGAGAAAAATATTAGATTTTAATGATTTTATTATTGGAAGTTTATTTTTAATTTTGAAATAAAGCAAAATTAAATGAACAAAAATGAATAAGTACACCGCAAAAAATATGAAGAAAAACAAGTTTATAAGTAAAATAGTGATCAAATAAGTGTTTTTTACATTTTCCTGAGGAACAAAGATTAACGCAATAAAACCTAACAATAAAAACATGAAAAAGAAAATGAGATTCAAACAAAATATATTAATTTGTCTTTTTTTGTAATTCAAAATAAAACAAATGCAATTTTCAAATATTTGAATATTATTTTTTACACTCATTAATTTTTCATCATTAAAAGAATTGTATTTTTGATTAACAACTTTTAAAATGAACAGAAAGCTCGTAAGTTTGTCAAAATTGTAGCTGGTGATAAATAAAATAGCAATATATGAAATTAAAATAATTATCAGAACAATGAGTAACACCATTACCTAAATTATCTTCTTTTGTAGTCTTAGCTAGTTATTTTTGCAACTGGTTGAGAAATTTTGAAATTATTTTTTTCATTTTCACCTTTTTCTATTTATCAATATTTGTATATCCGTAATTACATATACAAAAAAATTATATTCTTAATAGAATTCAAAACTACCAAATGACATTATTTTCCACATTTAAAAATACAGCACAGCGCTGTATTCTGGGTCTATTCAAGTCCGTTTTTGTTTTTGAATTTAAATTTAAGTGGACATCCTTTAAAATTAAAGTTAGCTCTGAGTTGATTTTCTAAAAATCTCTCATATGAGAAGTGTAAGTATTTTTTATTATTCACGAAAAATGTGAATGTTGGTATTTTTCCTAGTTCCTTGCGAACATAGTAAATATTTAAACGACCACCATTGTATGGTTGAGCTTTTTGAATCATTTGTGTTTCTAAAATTAAATCAGACAATAATGAAGGTTTAATGTCACGCTCAAGATTTTCTCTAACTTCAGTTAGTGTATCAACTAGTTTATTAATTCTTTGGTTATATTTAGCTGAAATGAACACAAACGGAACTCAAGGTACAAAGTGAAACTTGTTGCGCAATCTCTTTTCATATTCTGCCATAGTGTTGGTTTCTTTTTCAATTAAATCTCATTTATTAATTACAATAATAATTGGCTTTTCATTTTCTAAAGCATATCCAATAATACGTGAATCAAAGTGCGAGATTTCTGGTTGGGTTGCATCTATCACAATTAATGATAAATCAGCTTCAGCAAGCGAGTTCATTGCTCTCATTAAAGCATAATGGTCAACACTCTCAATAAGTTTACTTTTTTTAGTAATTCCAGCAGTATCAATAATGTTGTATTTTTGATTATTTATTTCTACTACCGATTTAACACTATCACGAGTGGTTCCAGCAATTTCAGAAACAATTGAACGATTTTCTTTACATAAGTTATTTAAAAGTGAGCTTTTACCAGCGTTGGGTTTCCCAATAATAGCTAAGTTGAATAAATCTTCAGTTTCAACTTCAGTAAAATCAAGCAATTCTACTGCTTTGTCCATAACATTACCAAGACCTTCCCCATGTAAAGCTGATACAGGGAAAATGTCTTCAACCCCTAATTTGTATCAACTGTAATCAAAGTGTTGGTTGTTTTCTAATTTATTGGCCACTGCTATAATTGGCTTGTTACTTTTACGCAAAATGTTCATAATAAATAAATCATCATTAGTAATTTCGCTTTGACCATCAAATAAAAATAAAATGACATCTGCTTCTTCAATGGCGATTTTGGCTTGAATTTGAATTTGGTCTTGAAAAGGTCTATTTTCAATTTCAATTCCACCGGTGTCAATGATTTTAATTTCTTTTCCTACTCAATTGATTTTCTCATATAAGCGATCACGAGTTACACCAGGTTGATCATGAACTATTGAAACTTTCTTCCCAATTAGGCGATTAAAAAACGTGCTTTTACCTACATTTGGTTTACCTATTATTGCAATTGTATTACGCATTTTCTTCCTTTATTTTTTCATCTACTAAGTCAATAATTTTCATGATCACTTCTTCAAATTCCATATCAGTGCAATCAATTAATACAGAATCTTCTGTTTTATGAAGTGGATCAATTTCACGGTTCATATCTTGTGCATCACGTTGTTTGATGTCATAAAGCACTTCTTCATAACTGGTTTCATATCCCATTTTTTGGTGTTGTTCATAACGGCGACGAGCTCTTTCTTTAGCATCTGCTCACAAGAAAATTTTCACTTCAGCATGAGGCATGATTTTAAAAGTGGTGTCTCTTCCATCAATAATGAATCCTTTTTCTTTTTTGGTCATTTCTTGAATAAATTCAACTACAAAATCACGTACTTCTTGAATTTTTGCTACAGTAGCAGCAGCTAAAGAGACGTTTTCATTTCGAATAATTTTTGTGACATTTTCCCCTTTAAGGAGCACATTTTCTTCAGGAGCTAATTCAATCATTCCATGTTGAAGAGTTAGTAAAACTTCATCTTTGTTTTTAAGATTCACTCCTTCTTTTAAAGCATTATAAGCAATAGCTCGATAAACACTTCCGCTATTGATAAATGTGTATTTTAAACGATCAGCTATAGCTTTAGAAACTGTTGATTTACCTGCTCCACCTGGACCATCAATTGCAATATTTACCTTCATAAAATCTCCCATGCTAAAATTCTAATTTCTTTTTTGTGATTAAATTTTGTTGATTATCATTGACTTCATTTTTGTTTTTATTAAAATCATCACTTAAATACTCTTTGAGAATATCACTAAACTCATTAGTTGAAAAATTTATTTTTTGAATTCAGAAATTTTCTTTTTCTTGCATCCGAATTTGTAATTTATTTAGATCTTTTTCTATTAAAAATAAATTTTTCAACACTAAATTTTTATCAATTTTTAAATTAGGGTTTGTTTTTGTATTATTGTGAGAATTGCTTTTTTTAGTAGTTTTGAATTTTTTATTCACTCATTTTAAATCGTCATTTAAAGATACTTTATCCATCAAAGCCAGGGACTTTAATGTATTAATTTCAATTTCATCTTCACTTGGAATAATGTCGTTGTTTGAGTGCTTATTCATAATAATATATTTTACCTTAAAGACCTATTTTTGTTATCAAAAAGACAAAATAATAAAAATTGAACGTTAAAAAGTTCAATTTTCAAAATCTTAATTTAAGTTAATTTCAACGTCTTCAGTAGTTTTGTCTTTTTTAAGTACATGAAGAGTTAAAATTCCTGTTTCCATGTTGTATTCAGCTGAAATGTATCTATTGTTTTTAGGGTTGCTTTCGTCAACAACATTTTTATTAGATACAAGGTCAATTGTGTCAAAATATTCTTTTTTAATTACAATAATTTTATTATCTTGATCTTGTCCGTATCTCGCAAAACCAAAGGCTTCTCCTTCAACTCCGTCAGCTTCATTTGTTGCGTTCAATTTAGCGTATCTTTGCATAAATTGAATTGGTAATCTAGAGTTTCTTGCTCCGCTTGGTTGTGCATTATCTTGAAGTCTTTGATTTAACACTTCAAGTGAGTCAGTTAAAACAACTTTGTAAATTTCAGTTTCTTTAACAATTTCTTTAGGTGCTTCTTCTTTTACATAAACTGGATCTACATTGATTAATTCAGTTTTATTATCTTCGGTTTTGAATCCTGAAAGGTATTTAAACACTAATTCTGTTTGATAATCTGTTCCATCGTGATATGTAGCAGTCACTGCAACAACAGCAATTCCTTTATCTGCCATATCATTTACATATTTAATAGTATTTTTAGTTGCTAATGTGTTTTTGTATGCTGAGTTGCTTAAAACATTATATTTTACTTTTACATTCTTTTTATTAAGTAATTCTAATCCTGCGTATGAGTATTTTGCGGTTAAATCAGTTTTAGTTAAAAGAGATGGTTTAATTTCAGTTGTTAATTCATCTCTTTTTAATTTAAGAGTTACAGTTGATAGCAATTTTACCAATTCGCTTCTTACTTGAGATTTATCAACTGTTTGCTCAGCAGATGTTGTTGTGTTTGAATTTGAATTAGTAGTTGTTGTCGCTGCAATAGAATCTGTTGCATTAGAAGAACCTTGTGTTGCTACTGCATATGAAACAGAAGCTGTTAAAGGCACTGCAAGTCCAGCTAATAAGGTTGTAACTTTTAGTAAATTCTTTTTCATTGTTTGTCCTTTAAAATTAAATATATTTATATTTAAAGTATAACAAATTAAGCGATAAAAAAATTTTAATCACGAAAAATGTTTAAATCGGAAACGAAGTTTAAAAAGATAATAATTTTTAGGGCATTTCAAAAAATACTTGTTTATAATTAGTAAGTTATTAAACATCGTTTAATTAATGAATTATCTTTCAAACAATAATTAAAATAGGAGAATTTATGAACCCAACAAGAATTATTCCTCTTGGTGGTGTTGAAGAAATCGGAAAATCGACACTACTAATTGAGCAAGATAACAATATCTTTTTAATTGATGCCGGTATTAAATTTGCTGATACTTATAATACTGGTGTTAAAGGAATTATTCCTGATTATTCTTATTTGAATTTACCCGAAAAAAAAATCCAAGGTCTTTTTATCACTCACGGTCACGAAGATCATATTGGAGGGGTGGTTTATTTAGTAAAACAAACTAAATTAAATAAAATTTTTGCTCCGCGAATTGCAATTCAATATTTACAACTTAAATTTGATGAACACAAAATTCAAAAACCAGTTGAATTTATCGAAATCGAAAAAGGTGCAGTACATAAATTTGACGGAAACGTAAAAGTTGACTTTTGAACTGCTCAGCACTCAATACCTGATGCTTTTGGAGTGAGAATCACAACTCCTCATGGGTCAATTATGTGTACCGGGGACTTCAGATTTGATTACACACCTATTGGTAATTTAACCGACTTTGCACGTCTAAAAGAAATTGGTGATCAAAAATTAACCGCTTTACTAAGTGATTCAACTAACGCAATGCGTCCAAACCACTCACCAAGTGAAAGTGATATTTTAATTGATATTGAAAATCACTTAAAAGAAGCAAAAAAGAAAATTATTGTTACAACTTTTGCTTCTAACTTAACTAGAGTAAAAGTAATTATTGAATTGGCTGCTAAACTAAACAAAAAGGTAATCACTTTTGGTCGCTCAATGATCCAAGGAGTTAAAATTGGTCGGAAACTTGGTTATATTAATGTTCCAAATGATGTGTTTATTGATAAAAAACAACTGCCAAATGTAAAAGATTCAGATTTATTGATTTTAACCACCGGTTCTCAAGGAGAACAATTAGCGGCTCTTTCAAGAATGAGTTATGGAAAACACGCATCAATTAAAATTACAAAAGGTGATTTAGTTTTATTTTCTTCAAGTCCAATTCCTGGTAATAGAATGGTTATTGAATTATTGATTAATAGATTATATAAACTTGGAGCTATTATTAAAGAAAATGGTGCCGATGGATATTTACATACCTCAGGACACGCTTACAGGTGAGAGCACGATAAAATTTTTCAATTAACTAAACCAAAATATTTTTTACCATATCATGGTGAATATCGCATGAGTATTGTGCATGGTCAAACTGCAATTGAAAATGGGGTAAAACCTGAGAATGTCATCGTAATTGAAAAAGGTGTTGTATACAACATGCAAAACGAAGTTATTACAAAAACTGATGAAAAAATAAATTATGGACCTTTATACATTGACGGAAATTCAATTTTGAGTGTTACAGGGAAAATGCTTAGTGAAAGAGAGCAACTAAAAGATAGTGGATTTCTAAACATTACTTTCTTAGTGGATAAAAAGAAAAACCAAATTGTTTCTAGACCGCAAATCATAACTCGCGGAAGTTTCTTTGTTAAAACATCTAAAGATTTAGTTGAAGAAGCTAAGAGAATTGCTCATGGTGCAATTTTATACATTATCAAAAATAATGATAAATGAACCGTTAAGGAATTAGAACAAATTGTCATTGACCGTCTTTCAAGTTTGTTTCACAAAGAAAAACGTAGAAACCCAATAATTGTGCCTAGAATTATTTTATTAACACACCTCAAGATGAAGAGTTAAGCAAAATTAAAGTTAAGTTTCTTTCTTCTAAAGAAAAAAGAAACTTGCTCAATCCAACTGAAGAATCTGAAAACGTTGAAAAACAAACAAATAAAAAAGTATCATCAAAAGTTAAAAAACAACTTAACCAAGTTCAAAAAATGCTTTTTGAGAACCTTGATGATGAATTAGATATTGATGAAGAAGATGAAAAATAGCAGCAAATTACTGCTATTTTTTTGCAATTGCGTAAACAAAAACAAATTGTGGATTTGCACTTCCTCCCATAAAAGAGTAAATATCATTTTTTATTGGTTCATACAAATTATTAGTATCAGAAGATTTTTCTAATCACCGTTGAACTTTTAATTTTGATACTAGAGAAATTCTTAAAACACCATTTACATAAGATAAATAAGTAGAAGAAGTATTGTTTAGAATTTTACCATTATAAGTTTTATGAACTTCTTGTATAAATGAACCTAAATGAGTTGCTTCAAAATCTTGATACATTTTAGAATCATAAGTAAATTCGATATTTCTTAAAGAAAGATCAAATCTTTTTGAATAATTATTTTCTGGTGAAAGAATTACACTTTCTAGTGATGAAGTATCTTTATTAAAATAAAATACCTCAATATTACTATTTGAAACTAAATTAAAGTTTTTCACAATCGAGCTTTCTACTTCCGTTGCTTTATTAAAGTCATTTCAAGAGAGATTTTCCTTTCCTTTAAAAGAAAACATTTGATTCATATCTTCATCTAAAAACGGATTAACAACACTAGTTTTTTCACCTTTGTTTGTTTTACGTAATTGATCTTCGAGATTTTGAATTATTTTTGTTGAATTTCCTAATTCAAATGTTCCGCGTTCAATTTCTTCTTCTAATTGTAATTTTTCACTTAAGATTTTATTTTGCTCATTTTCTAAATTAGCAATTGTAGAATTAAGTTTTTCGATATTTGAATCTTTATTGGCAATTAACAAATCTTTTGTTATTAATCTTTTTTCAGCTAATTGTTTGTATAAATTAAGCATTTTCGTAAAAGTTATTGAATAATGATTTAAGTATTCTTTGCTTAATGAATTCATTTCTTCAAAACTATCAACATTTTTAGCTCTAAAAACTTTTGCAATTAAAGATTGCAATTCAGCTACATCTAAATGTTCTTTAATTGACTCATTAATAATTTGATTTGCAATTGATTTTAATTCATTGTATTTTTGCTCAAATTGATCAATGGTATGCGACATTTCAACTAAAGAAGTGTTTTTTTGCTTTCTAATATTGCTTAAAAATTCTTTGGTATTATTTAACTCTTTATTAATTGTTCGAAACTGTATTTCTTTATTGTCTAAATTAGTTCTTGCTCGTGAAAGTTCATCATTAATTTTTTCAATTTCTAATGTTTTACTTTTAAGCAATTCTTTAGCTTCTATTAACTCCTTATTTGTATTATCCAATGTTATTTTTGTTAGTTGAAATTCTTCTTTTAAAGGGTTTAAAACAGTGTTTTTATACTCCTCAATTACTTCATCAGCTGTGCTAAGAGCTGATTCAACAAATGGTTCGTATTTGCTAACAAAACTCTCGTCAGTAAATTCAGATCTTAATTGCCGAAGTTTGTCAATTTCAATATTTAATTTTTGAACCAGCTCATTTTTGTTTGTAGAATCTGAATTTTCAATTGTAAGAGATATATTTTGAAGCGAATCAATAATGCTAGTTAATGAATTTCGAAACGAATTTAGTAAATCTTCTTTGAGTTTTTTTAAATTAGCCATTGCTTGAGCTTTTTCTCTAACTGCTGCATTTAAATTATTTGTCAATTGTTGATTTTTTATTTGTAAAGTATCAATTTCTTTTTCTTTATCCGATAAAGTCTTTAGAGTACTTTCATAATAAGCTAAGTAAATATCCAATGCCAAATTATTATAATTTTGTAATAGTTGGGTTCAATATTTTATTTTGCTTGCGTAAATATCAGTGTCTAAAGTTATCAAATCATTATAATCATTATCTTGAATTGCTTTATTTAAAGATGTTTGTGAAACAGTGATTTGAGAATTTAAAAACTCTTTGTATTCGCTTAAAGATCTTAACAATGCTGTTAGATTTAAAACAAAATCCTCATTTGTTTTATCGCTAATTAATTTTAAGGATTTTTCTTTTAGCAAGATCACATATTCAATCATTACATCGATACTTTCAAGCTGATTTTTAGCAGTTTTAATTGATGTTAAAACTGTTTTTTTGAGTTTTTCTCCTGTAGTGTTGATTTTTAAATTTAATTGAGCAATTTCGTCATTTTTAGAATTAATTAGTGAATTGAGTTCAATTATTAATTCTTCATTTAGACGTTGATAATGAGCGGTAAAATCATTAAGTGATTCGATATTTTCTTTTATTTCGGAAGAATTACTAAATTGCAATTCCTCAACATTTTTAATAAGTTCTTGAAGTTGAATGATTTTTGTATTTATAAAAGAGTTTTTGTATTTTTCGGGATTATTGTTTTGAATTTCTTCTAATTTATGAAGCAATAACTCAATGTTTGCAATATTGCTTTCTTTTAGTTTAGTAGTGTGTTTTATAATATATTCTAAATACTCAGAATTATTAATATTCTCGTCTGTGTTGTTGACTAATTTTGTGAGCAATTCATTAATTTCACTGTTTGAAGAATCTTTAATTGCATTAGTTATTTTCAAAACATTTTCTAATGCATCCACATTATTTTTCAGTTTTGCATTTTCATCTTTGAGTAATTCTATTTCACTTTTTAACACTTGAATTTGTGCATTTAGGGTCAAAATTTTTTCATCTCTTTTTTGAATTACTGCATTTTTATGCTTTAATATTCCAAAAACAGTAGAAAATGTGATTAGACTTACTCCACCTAAAGACATCAATCCAATTAATGTGTATTTGATTGATTTTTTCATTATTTTTAACCTCCTTACAGTTTAAAAATAAGAAAGTTCATCTAAAATGAAAAAATAAAATATTTGCGTTAATAGTCTTAAAAATTGATTTTTTTAGCATTATTATTTTAGGCCTTTTCAAGTATAATAAACAATATGAAAAAATTAGGTATTATTATCGATTCTTTTGCATGCATTACTCAACAGCAAGCCAATGAGTTAGGTTATCATTTGTTGCCGTTGCAAGTGGAAATAAATGATCAACTAACCAAAGAAGAAACAATCAACAATTTAAAATTGCTTGAGGATATTTCAGTTGCCCAAACCACTAAAACATCGTTGCCAAATCTAGGTTTAATCGAAGAAACACTCACTTACTGCGCTAGAACATATGAACACACTATTTTTATAGGAATTAGCGAACATCTATCTTCAACTCCTAAATATATTGACTCATTTTCACAAGAACACGGTAATATCCATGTTATTAAAAATAATTTAGTAGGAAGTCAAATAAAAGAAGCGATTTTACTAGCTCAGAGTGTTTATGAACAAACACAAGACATCAATAAAGTGAAATCAGCTTTAGCAAAATTCATTTCCAAATGTTCAACCTATATTTTACCCGCGACTTTAGATCATATGATCAAAGGTGGTCGTTTAACCGGTATTAAAAAATTACTTTTAAGTACCATTAAAATGGTTCCGCTTCTTAAATATGAGCCAGAAGGTACTGTTTCAGTTGCAGCGTTAAAAAGAACTCAAAAAGGCGCTTTAGATAAACTTGTTGAAAAAATAACTGACGAAGTTAAAGGAATCAAAAACGCTTCATACGAAATTATTTGTGGAATCGATAAAAATATTAATGAAAAATTAGAAAAAATAACCCAAAATTTAAACATAATCAATCGTGAAATTACTCCGGCTGCAATCGCCATCCACACTGGACCTGATGCCGTATGTTTAACTTCAATGCCAAATAAAGAGGATATATAATGGAATGCAGAATTAAAGATTTAGTATCAACTCAAAGTATTTTTTTAGATGTTTCAGCAAGCGACCATGATGAGGTATTGTTTAAAGTTTCTGAACTTCTAGCTAAAAACAATTTAGTGGAAAACGCTCAAAAATTTTACGACGCACTTTTATATCGTGAAAATTTAATGCCTACTGCTTTAAATGACGGAATTGCTGTTCCACACGGAATTTCTTCAACAGTTGTCAAACCTTTTGTTTCAATTGTTAGACTTAAAGAAGGAGTAGATTGACACGCTGAAGACAAACAAGTTGTAAAATTACTTTTTATTTTAGGAACTTCAAGAGAAGAGCGTGATTATCAAATTGATGTGTTGCAAATGATTAGCTTATGATCTTTGGATGATGATTTAATTCAAATGCTTCACACTGAAAAAGATCCGCAAAAAATAAAAGATATTCTAGACCAAAAAGAACTTTATATTTCTTAATAATTGATTCATCCTCTTTAGGATGAATTTTTTAAAATAAAAAAAACAGAAACAAGTTCTGCTTTATTCACGATATGAACTACGGGTTAAATACTCATAATTTGTAGGATCTGAACGGAGTTCTTTTAAAATACTATTGTAAAAAGCTAATGTTTTTTCTCTTCCTTCACTAGTAAAAATTCTTAACCCATCTTGGCGTTCATTGGTTGAAATTTTATAAAAATAACTAATTTTTGATTCTAAATGTTCTGGAATTCAAGAACTAATTAATACAATTTTTGCACTTGTCATTTCCATTATTTTAATCATTCATTGGTGCTGTAACGAAATTGAATTGACAATAACTAAGTCATTTTCTGTAAGTATTTTACTTAATCCAATTTGCTCGTATTTGTTTCACATTTGAATACAATTTTTATTCATTCTTAGTAATTGAATTTGTAAATCCATATTCATTCCAGCCGCTCCTGAAACACCTACTAAATGAATTTTATTTGAAGAGTTAATCAATTTTGCAACATCTTTTGCAAGAGTATTTTTTGTGTCTTTAATTTTGGCTTCACGATTTTCAATTAACTGATTATGAATATAAACAATTTCTTTAACATTGTTTAATTTAATTTTACGTGAAAAGAAAGTAAACGCACTTGGTGAAACACCAATTTCTTCACAAAATTCTTTTGCTTGTGAAATAAAAGTTCCTTTTTTATTTCTGCTCAAAAGTTCTGAAGCAATATATCCGTTGATATCATTTGAAGTCTTTTTTAGTTCAATTAAATTAGCGATAAATTCAACTTCTTTAACACTACGATTATGAGGTTTCATAGCTATATTATAACAAAAAACGCATAAATTAGGTATAAGGTTTTAATTTGTAAAAATAAAAATAAGAGCAAACGCTCTTATAAAATTTATTTTTTGTTAAGACCTTCTCATTTTCATTCTCTTACCTCAGGCATATCAATACCATGTTCTGAAATGAATTTTTTGTGTCTTTCGATTTTGGTTTTCATTCTGTTTACAAAGTTTACAGATTGTGATTTTAACGCAGCTTTAGCAGCTGTAATTGACATATGGAAACGATCCATTTCAGACATTAAACGAATGTCAAATGATGTGGTGATATCTCCGTTTTCTCTATATCCATGTGTATAAAGATTTCTGTTTTTTCTTAAGAAGAAAATATCTCTAATTAATGCTTCATAACCATGGAATGCAAATACAACTGGTTTATCTTTTGTAAAGACTGAATCAAATTCTGAATCAGAAAGACCTCTTGGATCGATACTTGGATGTCTTAATTTTAATAAATCAAGTACATAAACAAATCTAATTTTTAATGAAGGGAAAGCTTCATGAAGATATGAGATAGCAGCTAAAGCTTCTAAATTAGGTTCAGTTCCTGAAGCAACAAAAACTAAATCAGGTTCTTCAGTTCTTTTAGCTGTTGAAGCTCAATCAATAACTTTGTAACCATTTTTGATCATTTGTTCAACTTCAGCTACTGAATATCATTGTTCTCTTGGTTGTTTTGATGCAACAATTAAGTTAATAACATCTCTTTCTTTAAATGATTGTTCTAGCACTGCTAAAAGAGAGTTTGAGTCAGCAGGAAGATATTCACGAATTAATTCAGGTTTTTTATCAGCTAAATGACCTAAAATTCCTGGATCCTGGTGTGTGTACCCATTGTGATCTTGTTGGAAAGCAGTTGAAGTTGCAATAACATTAAGAGAAGGATAATCTTTTCTTCAGTTCACTTTTTTAGATTTAGCAACTCATTTCATGTGTTGAGTTAGCATTGAGTCAACTACTCTTAAGAATGATTCATAACTTGCGAAAAATCCGTGTCTTCCGGTTAATACATATCCTTCCAACATTCCTTCAGCTTGGTGTTCTGAAAGTTGAGAATCAATAATTCTACCAGCTGGCGAAAGAGCTTCATCAAGTTCAGGATTAATTGCTTCCATTCATTGTCTATTAGTTACTTTTAAAACATCAAATAAACGGTTTGATTTAGTTTCATCTGGTCCAAATACTCTAAAATTTGTTGGGTTTTTCTTAATAATTTCAGCGATGTAAGTACTTGCTGTAGCCATATCTTGAGCCTTAATTTCTCCAGGTTTAAAATCAAGAGCAAATTTTGTTCAATCTGGCAAGTTAAGAGGTTTAGGATTTACTCCCCCATTGGTAATTGGGTGCATTCCCATTCTTTTTAGACCTTTTGGAGCAATTTCAGCAATTTCTGATTTTAATGATCCATCTTTATTAAATAATTCATGTGGTCTATATGAAAGTAATCATTGTTTTAATTCTGGTAGGTGTTTTGGATTTTCAGCAGTTACAGGAATTGGAACTTGGTGAGCTCTAAAACTTCCTTCAATTGTAAGGTTATTAAATTGATGTGGAGCTGTTCATCCTTTAGGTGTTCTAACCACAAGCGCAGGTCATAAAGGACGTGTAGCATTTTCGGCTGAACCTCTACGAGCTTTGGCTTGAATTTTTTGAATTTTTTCAATAGCTTTATCAAATTTAGCAGCCATTACTGAATGAATGCTTTCTTCATCACCAACATTTCCTTCAACGAAAATAGCTTCTCATCCAAATCCAGCAAGTAAGCTAGCAATTTCTTTATCACTTTTTCTTGCTAGAATTGTTGGGTTTGAAATTTTACCTCCGTTGATGTGTAAAATAGGCAAGATAGCTCCATCATTAACTGGGTTGATAAAACTTGAAGCATATCATCCGGCCATTAAAGGTCCTGTTTCGGCTTCTCCATCTCCAATTACAGTTGCAGCAATAATGTTTGGATTATCTAAAATAGCTCCAGCAGCGTGGCTTAGTGCATATCCAAGTTCTCCACCTTCGTGAATTGAACCTGGTGTTTCAGGAGCCGCATGTGAAGCAGTACCTCCTGGGAAACTAAAATGCTTAAACATTTTTTGCATTCCTGCTACATCTTTTGTGATTTCAGGGAAAAGTTCAGTATATGATCCATCAAGGTATGAGTTAGAAATCATAACTTGACCACCATGTCCTGGCCCTTCAATGTAAAACATATCTAAATCATATTTATTGATTAAACGATTTAAATGTGCGTAAATTAAGTTTTGACCTGGAATAGTACCTCAGTGACCAATTGGATATAATTTGACGTCTTCAGCTTTTAATTCTTCAAGTAAAAGCGGATTATTTTTAAGATACATTTGACCAACACTTAAATAGTTGGCAGCTCTTCACCATGCGTGAAGTTTATTTAAATAGCTTTTTTTATTGTAAATTTTCTTGCTCATAAAAAACCTTTCATTTAATTATTTTGGGGATATATTTAAAATACTTAAAATATATTTTAAATTATACCAAAAAGCCCGCAGGTCTTGCGTTATAAAATACAAACCTGGTACTTTTTCATAAAAAAGAAAAAGCCCCTTTTTTGGGACTAAAACTACATTTTTAGCAAAATTGCTTGAACAATTTCGTTATATCCACCTTTTGTGGCATAATACAATGCATTTTTTTGTTCATTATCAATCAAATTTACATCAGCATTATACTTAAGCAACATCAATGCTACATCATTGTAACCATTTATAGCTGCAATCATTAAAGCAGTTTGTCCAAACTGATTTTGGGCATTAATATCTGCATTATGATCAATAAGTTCTTTTACAATATATTGATTGTTAACCTGGGTTGCAAAGTGTAATGCAAAACATCCATCAAGCAATTTTAAATTTGGATCAGCTTTGTGTTCAAGTAAAACTTTACTCATAATTAAATTGTTATTTAAACAAGCAATTGCCAAAGGAGTTTCTCCTTCATCATTTAAAGCATTTACATCTATGTTAGTCTTTAAAATCTTTTTAACTACTTCTAAATTATCATTAAAGACCCCTTGATGCAATGGAGTGTTACCAAAATCATTTTTATCATCTAAATCACTAGTGACAAACTCTACTAAATCTCTAAGACCAAAACCAGTAACATAATCAATTACTTTGTGTCCATAATTATCTTTAATGGTTACATTAGCATTATGATTTAAAATTAAGTGTTTGGCAGTTTCGGTTCGTTTGGCTTTAACAGCGTACATTAATGGGGTCATTCCTTCATCGGTTGTAATATTTACATCCAATCCTGCTTGGATTAATAAATCAATAATTTCTTTATTTGAACCTGCAGCCGCTGCATGTAATGCACTAATAGATTCATTATTGTATAAATGAACGTCAGCTCCTTTTTCTAAGAGTAATTTGACCACGTCTTTAAATCCTTTTAAAGAAGCATAAATAAGCGGGGTATTTCCTTGAGCATCACGCTTATTTAAGTCTATTCCACCTTTGTTTATGAAACTTAAAATAACGGCTTTTTGTCCTTTTTGACATGCACTTAAAAAAATTGAATTTATATCCATACTTTCTCCTATTTAGTAAGTAATAAAGTGACTAATTTTTCATTATTTTTTGCAACAGCAATCGAAAGAGCACTTTCTTGATTATTATTGACATGCTCAATTAAATAATTGTCAAATTCCATCAAAATTTGTGCAAATTCTAAAGCAACAGGATTTTTAGGGTTTGAACATGCATATATAAGAACAGTATTTCCTTGTTGATCAATTAAATCAAGTGCGGCTCCTTTTTCTAATAAAGCATATAAATAATCACTTTGATTAAAATTGCCTTTTTCTACCAAATACATTAAAGCACTCTTTCCATGTGCGTCTGTTGCATTAATATTGATATTTTTAGCAAGTAGATAATCAATAATAATTGTTTGCACATTTTGATTATTAATTAGCATTGTGCTGTGAATTTCTTTACATGATGCTATTAAAAGCGTTGTTCCAAAATCATCAATAGATACATTAAAATCAAACCCTTTTTCATAAAGTGAAGTCAATATTTTTTGCAAACGTTTTTCAGCAGCCACATCAAAAGTGAAATTAATAATATGCTCTTTTTTAAATATAAAACTCAAGCATCCTTCATTTAATGAATTAACCAACATAACATCTGCACCATGATCAATTAATAATTTAACACTTTTATCGTCGAATTTAGTTATTGCATACGCCAAAGGAGACATTAAGCGAGTTTCATTTTCTTCATCAGAAATAAAATTGACATTGACATCACTTTCTAAAACTTTTTGTAACTCTTCATAAGCTCCATTTTTAATTAAAGTAAATAAATTTTGTTCTGTATAATTTTGGTTTACTTCATTAGAGTCTTTAAAAAGCTTGAGTAAATTTGAACCATTGTGGTATTTTAAAGCAAACTCAAAAGGCGATTCACCATAATCATTTTGTAATTGAATATCTGCATCATGTTTTAACAATATCTCAACTGAAGAGTCATAATCTTGAATACTTGCAAATGAACCATATCGAGACACCAAAAGCATTAATGGTGAATATCCATTATTATCTTTTAAATTTACTTTCGAACCTTTTTCACATAAAATACGCACACATTCATAATTTCCACGCTCAGAAGCAATATGTAAAGGAATTTGTCCTTGCGAATTTTTGCGAATTAAACTAACTTGATATTTTAATAATATATTAAGTGAATCAACTATTTTGCTAATTGAGTTGCGTTCTTCATTTTTCAAAAGCAAATGAATCGGTCGATCTTGATACGCGTTGGCTTCATTTACATTCGCATCTCTAGTTAATAAAATTTCAAGTCCTTTAGCGTCTGCCATTAAGGAGGCTAAATGCACTAAAGTATTGTGTGGAGTGTATTCACTTGTCAAAGTTACATCTATATTTTGAAAATATTCATGTACTTGATCAAGTTTATTGTTATAGTATAAATTTTCTAAGTCGGAGTATTTCATTAAAATCCTTTTATATTTGTATTATAAACTTTTTAATCATAATTAAAAAACATCGTTGAAAACAACGATGAAATTTATAAATTGTAAAAAGGAATTTTCACATCATATACTTGAACATTTAAATTTGGAAATTTACGCTTTAAAATTTCGTGCATATGTCAAGCGAATACTTGTTCATCTAAATGAGGAATTTCTAAAATTTTAGCTTTGATTTGATCAAAATTGATTCAATCACTTCATTTAAAATCACTACTGATGATTAAATCATACCCACGTGCATGAAGTTCATTAATGGTTCCAATGTATCCACTACCGCTTAAGACTGCAATTTTAGATAACTTTTGGTGATTATTATTAATTGGGAAATTGGTTCTAAAATGATCTAAATGCAATTGAGTTTTTAACTTTTGAACTAGTTCTTCAAAAGTTAAATTTACTGTAGCTGCTGATGCAGTAAATTTTTCAGAACCATATTCAAAATGATCTTGTAATCCTAAATATCTTAAAATTTGGTACGAAGTTCCATATAAATCACAATCATAATTTGTGTGCATTGAATAAGCAAAAATTTTATGTTGTTTAAGAGTTTTAATTAATTGTTGTTTATATGGTGCTTTAATATTTTCGGCTTCTTTTGTTTTTTCAAACAAAAATGGATGGTGAGTCAAAATTAAATTTGCATTTTCCTTAATAGCTTCTGCAACCACTTCAGCAGTTAAATCAATAGCTAAAATTACTCCAGTAAGTTTTAAAGATTGATTAAATTTAACTGAAAAACCAGACGGATCTCAAATTTCTTTGTTTTTGTTAGGATAAAGAGAATCCAAATAGGTAATAAAATTTTTAATTGTCATTAGTTTTTAAGAAAATCCTTTAAGTTTTTGCCGTGTTTTGAATTAGATTTTAATTTTCTAAGAATTTTATTTTCAATTTGTCTAATTCTTTCTTTTGAAACGTTCCCTCTTTCTTTGGCCAATTCTTCTAAAGAGTGGATTCGATATCTTTCACCTTTTTCATTTTTACCAACACCATATCTTTTGCAAAGAAGATCTTTTTCTTCTGGTTCAAGTGTTTCATCAATAATTTCTTCAAGAACTTCCGCTAATTCTTCTTGAGCAGCAAAATCAACTGGGTTTACAACATTTTCATCTTTAACAAAATCACTGAAACTTGAATCATTTTCTTTTCCTACTTGCTTATCAAGTGAAATTGGATCGATATTGATTTTTCTAATATAACGAACTTTGTCTGGAGTATAACCTTGTCCAAATCTTTCGGCAATTTGTTCATCAGTTGGTTCGGTACCTAATTCCTGTTGTAATTCCCTTTCGATTTTAGAAATTTTATTGATTGTTTCTACCATATGTACAGGGACACGAATAGTTCTAGCTTGATCAGCTACTGCACGAGTAATTGCTTGACGAATTCATCAAGTCGCATATGTTGAAAATTTGAATCCTTTGTGAACATTATATTTTTGAACAGCTTTTAAAATTCCAGCATTTCCTTCTGAAATTAAATCAATAAATGAAAGTCCACGATTTTTGTATTTTTTTGCATTATTAATAACTAAACGTAAATTACTTTGGATAAGTTTATCTCTAGCTTTTTTACCTCTAAATCCACCTTTTTCCATTAATGTTGCTAAACGTTTTTCTTCTTCGACAGTAAGTAACTCACCGTATTTTCCAATTCAACGCATGTATCATTTAACAATGTCGTTAGTTTCAGTTAATTTATTTTGTAAAGATTTACGTTTCTTAGTTGGATCTTCTTCATTTAGATCAATATCACTAACAAAATCAGTTAAACTCAAGTCGTTTAAATCATATTCCTCATCATCAAAACTTTCGCTTTCAAAGTTGGAATCTTCATCAGATTCTTCAGATTCCTCATCTTCAGCGGTATCATTTTCTTCAACTTCATCTTCAAATTCTACATCAATATCTTCAGAATCTAATTCATCATCAAAATCATCAAAATCTTCATCATCCAGAGGTTCTTTTTCGAAATCCAAGTCAATTTCAATATCGTCTAAAACTCCGAAATCTGCTTCAATTTCCAATTCATCAAGTTCTTCTGGATTTTGGGTTTTTTTACTTTTTTTAGTTTCTTTTTTGGTTGATTTTTTTGATTTGTTTGCTTTAGTATCTTTTTTAATTTCAAGTTTTATATCATTTAATGTAGCGAAATCTTCGTCTCCAAAATCAACTTGATCTCTAATTAAATCTTTTTCTCTTAATAAATCGAAAAATTCATCGGAACTTTCATCATCAATTACGATCTTCTTTTTTAATAAAAAATCAAAAACTTCTTCTTGATCGAAGCTTTTCTTTTTCTTAGATTTTAATTCTTTTTCTAATGCACTTAATACTGATTTATATTTTTCCATAATACATCCTATCTATTTTTCAGGAGTTTTGATTTTGGGTAAAAGGTCTAAAACTACTTTGGGAATTTCACCATTATTATTGACTTTTTTAACTAAGTTTCGATAATCTTGCGTTAACTTGAGTTCTAATTTTTGCTTTAAGTATTTAATGTATAAATTATTATTGAAATTTTCAGGGGTAATTGTTTGAATTTGGTTTAAATGTGTTTTTAAATAATCATTAATTTCATAATCTAAATATTCCGGATTCAAATTTGCATAAAACGAAGTAATTTGTCGATTAATTTTATTTTTAATACTTTCAATAATCGGATCATTTTCTTTGATAATTGAATATTCATATTTAGAGTCTAAATTTAAAATCTCTTCAAAAGTAGTTTTTAAATTTACTTCATTAACGCTTTGAGAGTACATTAGATTACTCATAATTGAAAAGGTATTCAGAATCTCTTTACCTTCATTGGCTGATTTAATATCTTCATTAATTAAATTTCTAAGTTGATAATTAGCCAAACAAGTAAGTAAAATTTCTAATTTAACATTTCCATAAATAAGCGATTTTTCTAATGAAAAATAACTTCGTTTACTTGCATTTACCTTTGGGACTAAAGTGTTTATTGATTTTGAAGAGTCTTTTGGGAAGTTTTGCAATATTAAGTTAGTGTTAAATTCTTCTTTAAAACGAGTTTCAATTAATTCACGACTGCTATAAGGAGCATCTTGAAATAATTGAATTAAATTCCTTTTAAATAAACCAAAGTTCACTGAGTTTATATCAACATTAAAGTTGTTTAGATGATATTGTTTTTTTAAGTTTTCAAATAAAACATGTTCACCTCTTTTACGTGAGTTTTCAATCAATTCAATCAAAAACTCTTTTCCGTTCGTGTGTAAAATTTCATCAGGATCTTTATTAAATTTATTAACAACGACTTCCACTTCGAATTTATGTTTAATTAATTTTAACAACGATTTGTAAGTAGCACTTTGTCCAGCAGTGTCATTATCTAAAAACAAAATCACTTTAAGATCATTTAAAAGTTTTAAATGATCATCCGTTAATGCAGTTCCCATTAAAGCAATTACGTTTTTAAAGCCACTTTTATATAATGCAATCACATCCATAAAACCTTCAACAATGATAATTGAGTGTTTTTCCATTGCTGTTTCTTTGGCATTGTGGAAGTTATATAAAATTTTTGATTTCTTAAAAATCAACGACTCAGGCGAATTTAAATATTTAGCATAACTTTTGTCATTATTTAATTGACGACCACTAAAACCAACCACTTCACCAAATTCGTTTTTAATTGCGAAAGTAACACGATTTTTAAAGATCAAATTTAAATCATCATTAATTAAACCAACATTATTTAAATCTAAATCAGAATACAAATTATTAGTTTTTAAAATTTCAAGATAGTTAGTAAGCGGTGCATATCCAATGTCAAAAGTTTCTAATATCTCTGCATCGTTGAGTTTTCGATAATCTAAAAACTTTTGGGTTTCAAGATTGGAAACGTTTAACTTAAAATACAGATTTGCTGCCTCAAGAAGATCAAATAACTTTTGTTGATTTGGATCTTTGCGTGGGGTTTCATAAGTTTTAAAAGAATCAAAATTAATTTGTAAATTTGCTTCTTTGGCTAAAAACTCTAATGCTTGCATAAAAGAAATGTTTTTAAATTCTTTAACAAATTTAACTACATTTCCAGAATGACCACATGCAAAACATTTATAAATATTTTTACTCTCGGAAACAGTTAAACTAGGAGAGGTGTCCGCATGAAAAGGACAAACACCTAAATAGTTATTTCCTTTTTTAGTAAGTTGAATGAATTGACCGATAATATTGACAATGTTAGAAGATCTAATAATTAAATCAATTGTTTCATTTGAAATGTTTTTCGACATTATTAGACCTCCTTAATAGTGATTAGTTATTATAAATAATCTTTAATTTTGCTAATTTCCACTCTTACTTGTTCCATAGTATCACGATTTCTTAAAGTAACCATTTGATCATTTAAAGTATCATAATCTACAGTTAAACATCAATATGTTCCGATTGCATCTTGACGACGATATCTTTTTCCAATTGATCCTGCATCATCATAAGTTACTGAAATACCCAAATCAATTAGATTGTGATAAATTTCTTTAGCTGATTGTTCAAGTTTTTTAACAAGAGGTAAAACAGCTATTTTGTATGGAGCTACTTCTTTGTTTAACTTTAAAACTACTCTTGAATCATTTTCTAATTCTTGCACTTCATAGGCATCGCTTAAAACCGCTAACATTAAACGATCAAGACCAATTGAAGGTTCAATAACATAAGGAATGACTTTTTGATTAGTTTGTGGATCTAAATATTCAAGCGATTCTCCAGAAGCATTCATATGTGAACGCAAATCAAAATCACTACGGTTGGCAACACCAAGGAGTTCCCCTCATCCAAATGGAAATTGAAACTCAATATCACTAGTTGCTTCAGAGTAATGTGCTAATTCTTCACTTTCATGAGCTCTAATTCGAATTGATTTTTCTTTAATTCCTACCTTTTTAGCAAAATCATATGCTTTTTGTACATAGTAGCTGAATCAATGTGTCGCTTCTTCAGGGTGAGTAAAGAATTCAAGTTCCATTTGTTCGAATTCTCTAGTTCTAAAAATAAAGTTTCCAGGTGTAACTTCATTTCTAAAACTTTTACCTACCTGTCCAATTCCAAATGGCAACTTTGCTCTCATTGTTCTTTGAACATTTTTGAAGTTAACAAAAATTCCTTGAGCAGTTTCTGGACGTAAATAAACTTTTGATTTTGAATTAACAACTACTCCCTGTGATGTTTCAAACATTAAATTAAAGTGTCTAATTTCTGATCATGTTGCTTCAGAACCATCGTATTTTTTTAAATTGTCATTTAAAAAATTTTGCATTTGTTCAAAAGTCATTTTTTCAGGAACTAATGTAGGATCGATTTCTTGGATCAGTTTATCTGCTCTATAACGTTTTCCATTTTGTTTGTTTTCAATTAAAGGATCACTAAAATTAGATACATGACCTGATGTAACTCATACTTGGGGATTCATTAAAATTTTGCTATCAATTAAAAAATTATTTGTTTCTTTGAAAATGAATTCTTGCTTTCATAATTTTTGAATATTATCTTTAAGCAATGCGCCAAGAGGCCCATAGTCTCAAGTATTAGCTAATCCACCATAAATTTCACTTCCTTGATAAACAAAACCAGTGTTTTTTAAATGATTTACTAATTCTTGCATATTGTCTTTAAGCATAATTTAAATTTTATCATTTTTTATTAAAAATGATAATGTATAAAACTAATAAAAAAACACCCATTTTCAGGGCATTTTTGGTCATTATTAAGATGCAGCAACAGCTAGTAAAACTAAAACAATAAATAGTAATACATAACCTAAAACCATTAAAAGAAGACCGAATTTGTTAATTGAAACCATTCTTGAATCTTTAGATTTTTTATCTACAGCTCCATCTTTGAAGGTTTCTAAAAGAACAAGTTCTTTACCATGTTCATAACTATCATGAACTAAAACAGCATGTTTGTAATCTTCTTTTGAAACAAAGGCAACTTGAAGATCTTTGAACTCAACAAATGAAAGAGCTTGTTGAAGAGTTAAACGAGTTTTTTCATCACTATCAGTTACATATAGAGCTGATTCAAGTGAGTATTGAATATCTTTATCAGGTTCAACTCTTTCAAGTAAAATATCAATTTCTTTATTTAAAATTTCTGAAGCCACTTTGTAAAGTAATTTGGTGTATCTTGATTCGTTAACTAATCTTTCTTCTAAGTCAAGAGCATAAGCAACAGCAGGAATGTAGTTTGCCTTAATTTCATAGAATTCGTGTTCTGAAACTTTAACTGGTTCTGTAATTTGATCATTAATTAATTGTAATTTATGTGCATATAAAGCAAGTACTTCAACTTGTCTGTTTAATTCAAGACTTTCAATGTGAGCAAATTTAACTGTTCTTGAAATTCCGCCATCTTTGTAAACTACTTTTTCAACAACTTTCTCTACAACTTTTTCAACTTCAACTGGTACTTCTCTAATGATTTCTTTAACAACTACTTTTTCTTTTTCAACTGGCACTTCAACAACTTCACTTCTACGTTTTAATTGTTGAATTTCTCTAAGTAATTCTGATTTATCTGATTTTTCATCGTTAAGTCTCAACATTAACGCTTCAATTTCGCTTGAATATTTATCACTTGATTTTGAAATTTCTAAAAGTAATTCTTCAATTTGTTTTCTTAAAGCTTCAATTTCTAAATCTTTTTTAGATTTTTTAGGAGCAACAAAGTCATCATCTTTAGGGAAATATGGTTCAATATTTTCCATGTCTTTATAAACTGGTTTAAAATCAGTTAAGTATCTTAAGTAAGCTCCAGCTTTTCTTTTATCTCTAAGTCCAGAAGTTGGGAAAATATTTAATTCTTCAGCTGTTTCGGTGTAATCTAATCCACCATCAAATTTGTCAACATTAAGCTCATATTCAAAATCGTTGTTTACTTTTTCAGCAAGAAGTAATCCACCTCAAATTTTATCTTCTGTTTGGAATCAAGTTGCACACTCAAGTTCTTTTGATAAGAATCAGTTCATTGCATCTTTACGTGTTTTGAAAAGTGCAAGGGGTTGAGAAACTTTAGGGTGTTTTAATGCTCATGGATATTCTTTGTTAATTGTTGGTTTGTATAAACATTGTAAACGTTTCATTATATTCTCCTTTACAATACTAGTTTACTAGTAATGTAATTTATTTATGTAATAAGTATATGTAAATTATAAATTATTTTTAATAAAATAATGTAGATATATACAAAAATAAAATTGAACTTTTGAGTCTGTTTTTTAGACTTTTTAGGAAAATTTTATTCTGCAAAAGTTTTTTTAATTGCCAAATAAAAAACAAAATATAATTAAGAAATGAACAAAAAAAATTCTTGAGTTACTAAAGGTTTAGTAAGCAAAATCACTGATGGGTTTATTCAGGTTACCACTGAAAAAGGTGAAATCTTCACAATTCACGCTAATCAAATTACTGATAGACCTAAAGTAAAAATAAAAAATACTTTCAAATACAATGATTTGATCAATTTTTATGTAACTTATTATGACAAAAATGCGCGAACAGGAATTGGGTCTTTTATAACAAATCATCCCAATTTTTCAAGAGCTCCGTTTACTTTTAAATTAGAACCCACACAATCTGGATTCTCAAACTTAGAAAAATTCACTTTAGAGGATATTAATGGAAATTCCGAAAATTAGACGGGCTAATGTATATTTATCAACAAAAGATGAAAATATCTTTTCTTCGGAAAAATGTGCTCAAACATATAAAGAGATACAAAACAAACTTCAATCATTAAAATTTGAAAACTCTGAATATTTAGCTTTTTCTGAAATTGCTGAAAACTTCAAAATTTCAGGAATTGATAAAATCATTAATTTAATTAATCATTTTTATCAAAATAATTTTAATAATTTAATAATCTTTGGAACCCCTCAATTAGAAATTGAATTCAATGCGATAAAAGAATTTGTTTTAAGTAAATTTGACCCTTACAAAGAATATAAATTACAATGCTATTTTATAAACACTCAAGAAACAATTGAAGCTATCGTTAATAAATTACAATATCTTCAACGCAGCAATTTCAACAATAACGCTTTCATTTTTACCGATAAATATCCTAAAGCAAAACAACTTCAAACTCACTTTCAGATAACTAAGAAAATTCTTGAGCATGATATTGATGAACATATTTTAAAGAATAATTTGTTTTATATTGGTAAATACACCTCAGAACTCGAACAAGTTTATGAAGAGTTTTTAAAAACTAACATAATTTTGACTTCTGAAAATATTCATGATAAATATATCGCTTTTTCAGATCTAATGCTTTTATTAATTGGTTCTCAAGGGATTGACATTAAAAAATATATCAATGGATATAGCATGATCAATCAGCGATTCATTAAAGGTGAATTAGGTAAAAATGAAGCTTTTAAACTAGCTTGAAATTTGTTTAGCAATAATTTAAACTGCGTTTCTTTTGTGTGTCATTTACAAGAATTACAATATATAGGAAAAGCATTCGCTTACAATCTAAATACTTTAAACAGCATTCCAAATCGTTGATACGAAAGCGTTAATTTCACTTCCGATTCATCTTATATCACTCAAAATATCATTAACGGGAATATCAATAACAAAAAAGCTTTAATTAATTTAGAGGTAAGTTATACTAACTACGATTTTCAATTTACCTCAGACATTAACAATTTAGATACTTTAAGCGAATTTGATTTGTTAACTCTTGGCGATATGCAAAAATCGCTCAAAAATCATTGACCAATTATAGTGAATCAATGAATCCGGATATCATCTGAATTAATATTAAAACAGAAAATACTAAAGAAGAATCTTGCGCTATGTTAATTGCACTAATTTATTGAACAAAAATATATTTAGCAATGTTAAATAAAAAATCGCCCTTTAATTAAGGGGTTTTTTATTTAATAATCAATTTAAAAAGACATAAAAAAATGTGCCAAGAAGGCACTTATGCGCTTTGAAAACTGAATAGTAATATAATAATTTATTAAAATGTTTTGAAGTACATCTTAACTTTTAAACCTATCAATTTATTAGTAATGGTCAGCTGAATGTATTACTACACTTACACTTCCATCCTATCAACCTCGTAGTCTACAAGGAATTTCAAGGGAATACTTATCTCTGAGGAGGCTTCCCACTTAGATGCTTTCAGCGGTTATCCTTTCCGTACTTAGCTACCCAGCTATGCTCCTGGCGGAACAACTGGAACACCAGCGGTACGTCCACTCCGGTCCTCTCGTACTAAGAGCAGCTCTCATCAATATTCCAACGCCCACATCAGATAGGGACCGAACTGTCTCACGACGTTCTGAACCCAGCTCGCGTACCGCTTTAATTGGCGAACAGCCAAACCCTTGGAACCGACTCCAGCTCCAGGATGCGATGAGCCGACATCGAGGTGCCAAACCTTGCCGTCGATGTGATCTCTTGGGCAAGATAAGCCTGTTATCCCCAGGGTAACTTTTATCCGTTGAGCGACTGCCGTTCCATGACGTACAGCCGGATCACTAAGTCCTGCTTTCGCACCTGCTCGACTTGTAGGTCTCGCAGTCAAGCACACTTCTACCTTTGCGCTCTACATATGGTTTCTGACCATATTGAGTGTACCTTTGAACGCCTCCGTTACCTTTTAGGAGGCGACCGCCCCAGTCAAACTACCCACCACGCACTGTCCCCCTACCCGATTCAGGGTAGCAGGTTAGAAACTCAACATACCAAGGGTGGTATTTCAAGGACGACTCCATCAAGGCTAGCGCCTTGACTTCAAAGTCTCCCACCTATCCTACACATGTTAGGCCAAGTTCCAATACGAAGTTGTAGTAAAGCTCCATGGGGTCTTTTCGTCTTGATGCGGGTACCCAGCGTTTTCACTGGGACCATAATTTCACCGAGTCTAGTGTTGAGACAGTTGAGAGATCATTGCGCCTTTCGTGCAGGTCAGTATTTAGCCGACAAGGAATTTCGCTACCTTAGGACCGTTATAGTTACGGCCGCCGTTCACCCGGGCTTCACTTCAACGCTTCGCTAAAAGCTAACGCATCCGCTTAACCTTCGGGCACTGGGCAGGCTTCACCCCCTATACTTCACCTTGCGGTTTAGCAGAGAGCTGTGTTTTTGATAAACAGTTGCCCCTCACAATTTACTGTGGCCTAGTAAACTAGGCACCCCTTCTCGCGAACTTACGGGGTCATTTTGCAGAGTTCCTTAACACTAGTTTTCTCGCTCGCCTTAGAATACTCATCTTGGGGACGTGTGTCCGTTCTCGGTACAGGTACCTATAACTTTAACGCTTAGAAGCTTTTCTAGGAAGCATGAAATCACACAATTTGGCATAAGCCTATGCATCACTTCTCCCGGTTATAGAACACGCATTTAACTATGTTCACCAGTAAAAGCTTACCCCCAAATCCGTTAATGGGTAGTGCTATCCTTCTCCGTCACTCCATCACTGGTTATAGATAGTACAGGAATATTAACCTGTTGTCCATCGGATACGCTTTTCAGCCTCTCCTTAGGTCCTGACTAACCCTGGGTGGACGAACCTTGCCCAGGAAACCTTCCCCAATAGGCGTCGTAGATTCTCACTACGAATCGTTACTCATACCGGCATTCTCACTTCTAATCGCTCCACCAGTCCTCACGGTCTGACTTCGCCGCAATTAGAACGCTCCTCTAACGTACTTTCGTACCCGTGGCTTCGGTATTGTGTTTACTCCCGTTACATTATTGGCGCAGGGTCTCTTGACTAGTGAGCTATTACGCACTCTTTAAAGGATGGCTGCTTCTAAGCCAACCTCCTAGTTGTTTATGAAACCCCACAACCTTTCTGACTTAACACAATTTTGGGACCTTAGCCGACGATCTGGGTTGTTGCCCTCGCGAGCCGGGACGTTAGCACCCCGGTTCCGACTGCATGACAATACACAATGGTATTCGGAGTTTGATTATAGTCAGTACCGCTAGGCGCGGCCATTCCATATTCAGTGCTCTACCACCAAAGTTTAACATCACACGCTAGCCCTAAAGCTATTTCGAGGAGAACCAGCTATCTCCAAGTTCGATTGGAATTTCTCCGCTATTCACAAGTCATCCGGGCACTTTTCAGCGTACTACGGTTCGGCCCTCCACTTGGGATTAACCAAGCTTCAGCCTGCTCATGAATAGATCACATGGTTTCGGGTATATGTCATCATACTAAACGCCCTATTCAGACTCGATTTCTCTACGGCTCCGCTTTTCTCCACTTAACCTCGCATGATAACATAACTCGCCGGTCCATACTGCAAGATGTACGCCATCACCCATTAACGGGCTCTGACTAATTGTAAGTAAGTGGTTTCAGAATCTATTTCACTCCCCTCCCGGGGTTCTTTTCACCTTTCCCTCACGGTACTAGTTCACTATCGGTGTCTGGTTAGTATTTAGCCTTACCGGATGGTCCCGGCAGATTCAGACAGGGTTTCACGTGCCCCGCCCTACTCAGGATACTATCAGAAGATTTTGCCATTTCGCATACGGGAGTCTCACCCTCTGTGCTTTAGTTTCCCAACTAATTCTGCTATAACAAAATTTTGTAACTTCATGTAGATAGTCCTACAACCCCAACATATGTTGGTTTGGGCTCTTCCACGTTCGCTCGCCGCTACTGATGGAATCATTATTTATTTTCTCTTCCTGTTGCTACTAAGATGTTTCAGTTCACAACGTGTCTCGTCTGCAGCGACTATATATTCATCGCTGAGCAGTTAGGCTTTCCCCTAACTAGGTTTCCCCATTCGGAAATCCCCGTATCGTAGCGTATATCCAGCTCCACGAGGCTTATCGCAGGTAATCACGTCCTTCATCGACTTCCAGACCCAAGGCATCCACCACAAACTCTTACTTATTTAAAAGTTATGTATTTTCCTATTGTTGATGTATTCAAAGACATTTTAATAAATTATTATTGCTAATAATTATCAACTCGGTATCACAAAACAAATTGACTAATTGTTTTTTTGATGTCGTTGTTATATTAATTTATCTTTACTATTCAGTTTTCAAAGAACATAATGAGAGAAAATTCTCTCAAAACTAGATATATCATTGGACTACTTCAATGTACATGACCAAATGTTAATAATAGTCTTAAGGTAAAAGTTAGTTAATTAATTAACTAATAATTGTACTCCGTAGAAAGGAGGTGATCCATCCCCACGTTCTCGTAGGGATACCTTGTTACGACTTAACCCCAGTCACCAGTCCTGCCTTAGGCGGTTGTTTCCGTAGTTAACAAAACCGACTTCGGGCATTACCAGCTCCCGTGGTTTGACGGGCGGTGTGTACAAGACCCGAGAACGTATTCACCGTAGCGTAGCTGATCTACGATTACTAGCGATTCCGACTTCATGAAGTCGAGTTGCAGACTTCAATCCGAACTGAGAACGGTTTTTTGAGATTTGCTCCACGTCGCCGTATTGCTTCTCTTTGTACCGTCCATTGTAGCACGTGTGTTGCCCCACTCGTAAGAGGCATGATGATTTGACGTCATCCCCACCTTCCTCCCAGTTACCTGGGCAGTCTCCTTAGATCATCTAACTAAGGACAAGGGTTGCGCTCGTTGCAGGACTTAACCGAACATCTCACGACACGAGCTGACGACAACCATGCACCATCTGTCATTCCGTTAACCTCCACTATATCTCTATAGCTTTGCGGAAGATGTCAAGAGTGGGTAAGGTTCTACGCGTATCTTCAAATTAAACCACATGCTCCACCGCTTGTGCGGATCCCCGTCAATTCCTTTAAGTTTCACTCTTGCGAGCATACTACTCAGGCGGATGATTTAATGCGTTAGCTGCGCCGATGGTGTCCATCAGCTAATCATCATCGTTTACGGCGTGGACTACCAGGGTATCTAATCCTGTTTGCTCCCCACGCTTTCGTCTCTCAGTGTCAGTGTATTCCCAGTTAATTGCCTTCGCCATGTTGGTGTTCTTCCTTATATCTACGCATTCCACCGCTTCACAAGGAATTCAATTAACCTCTAAATAACTCTAGTTTGCCAGTATCCAACGCGATTTGGGGTTGAGCCCCAAGTTTTGACGCCAGACTTAACAAACAACCTACAGACGCTTTACGCCCAATAATTCCGGATAACGCTTGCAACCTATGTATTACCGCGGCTGCTGGCACATAGTTAGCCGTTGCTTTCTGACAAGGTACCGTCAAGGCAATAGCATTTCCTCTACTGCTTTTTCTTCCCTTATAACAGCAGTTTACAACCCGAAGGCCGTCATCCTGCACGCTGTGTCGCTCCATCAAGCTTTCGCTCATTGTGGAAAATTCCCTACTGCTGCCTCCCGTAGGAGTCTGGGCCGTATCTCAGTCCCAGTGTGGCGGTTCAGTCTCTCAACCCCGCTAAACATCATCGCCTTGGTAGGCCATTACCCTACCAACTAGCTAATGTTCCGCACCCCGATCCTCTAGTGAAGCAAACGCTCCTTTTATATTATCAACATGTGTTAATAATAAGTATCCGGCATTAGCGCTAATTTCTCAGCGTTATTCCAATCTAGAGGGCACGTTAAGTACGTGTTACTCACCCATTCGCCGCTAAGTTCTAAAAGAACTCCGCTCGACATGCATGTATTAGGCACACAGCCAGCGTTCATCCTGAGCCAGGATCAAACTCTCGAAAAAATTGACTGTCATGTATTTTGTATATATCTAGTTTTCAAAGAACTTTAGTGCATATTTGCATTAACTATTATACATACTTACAAAAAATTCAAAAAGATTTTTTTATTTTTATTTAATAAAATCATTTAAATATTGTTAGCATGATTATAAAGTCTGAACTAATTATATTATGAATAAGAAATTTCAAAAATTAATTTTTTTCATTTTGTTTTTAGGTATAATTATTTAGCAATTAGGCCCGAGTGGTGAAATTGGCAGACACGCTAGACTAAGGATCTAGTGGAGCAATCCGTGCAGGTTCAAATCCTGTCTTGGGCACCATATCATTTATTTGATCATTTAAAAACGCTAATGCGTTTTTTTTATATAATTAGCACAAATGCACAAAAGTATCAGCGCAATTTTACGAAAATATTACAAATTTAGCTTATTAGATTGAACCACATATATTATTGGGGTTCTTTTAATTATTAACGCTGCTACTTTAACGGTTCTAGAATGGTATTACAAATCATTAGAAGAAGTTGAAATTTACAAAGAATTACAATACTTACTTGATGCATATAAAGGTACCTTCACTGATGAAGTTAAAAATTTAATTTACCCTAATGCTACTCAAAGTTTTTGAGGAGGCTCAACATATTGATTTACTTTCATGACCAACGTGTATTTAGCCATTACTTTAGCGGTGTTTCCATTTCATAAACAATCTAAAAAAGCTCAAGTAATGTTTTTTGCTGCTATTGTGTACATCACTATTACTTTTTCAATGTATTGACTATCAATTGCTCTTGATCCAAATGAATTTACCAAATTAAGTTTATTTGCCAAAATTAAATCAATTATTTTTCATGCAGTAACCCCTTTTATTGCAATGGTGCTAATTACTCTAACTCGTAAACATTTAAGAATTGATAATGTTAATATTTGAGCCTTAATTATTTTTCCTTTCTTTTATTATTTATTTACTTTAACCATTTACTTTATTGGTTATAAATACAAACAAAACTTTGGTGGAAGTGAAATTGATCGTGGAATTGTTATTTATGTTCCGGTATCATTTTACCAACCTCTAGGTTACCAAGGACAAAGCGTCTATTTAATTGTTATTTTCAATATTATTTTATTTTTAATGGCAGTGTTAACTGCTCCTATTATTGGATTTATTTATCGAAGAGTTTTAAGAATTCGAAAAACAGGTCAAAAATCACTTCCTAAATTAGTTTATCGTCGTTTAATAAAATAACAGCACTTAAAAATAAGGTGCTGTTATTTTGATCTTTTCATATAAATGATAATTATTACAATAAGAGGAATAATTAACAATAAAGTCAGTAATCATAAATATTTTAAATTGCTTTGAGCAGGCTCAACCTTTTCTAAAGGATTAGTTGAGTTTTCTTGAGAATCATCATTTTGATTTGATATTGGTTTGGTTTCTTCAACTATAGGTTGAGTTGATGGGTTTTGTTCTAAAGATTCATTTGATGAATTATTTGTTTGTGAACTATCAGTATTGCTATTTGTGTTGTTTGTTTCTTTAGGATTGTCAGCTTTATTTTGATCTAATTGAGGGTCTTTTGGACTTGAAATAGGAGTGTTCTTGGTAATGATAATTGGTTGTTCTTGTTTATTTTCATTTTCGTTTTTATCTGAATTGTCAACTGTAGAATCTTGGGCATCTGCATTTTTGACGTTTTTGGTATCTTCTGAATTACTATTTGAAGAATTATTATTATCATTATTTACATCATTTTCATCACTTGTAACAGGATCAGAATCTTGTTTTGGTAAATCAGACTCATTTTCATTTTGGTCTAAAGAAGTATCCTTTGACTGTGATACTTCTTCATTAGATGAACCTATTTGATTTGAAATATCGTTGTTGTCTTTGGTGTTAGTTTGATTTTCGCTTACTGAATTATCATCTTGTGTTTCTTTGTTTAATCCGCTGATGATAATTTCATCACTAAAATCAGTTGAATCAATTTTATACCTTGATAAAACACCTAAATTTGAAGAAATTTTAAATTTATAAGTTAAAGTTCCTTTGGTATTGTCTAAGTTAATAATATCTAATAAATCATCCCTAACAATAACTTGTTCTTCGGCAAAAAAATCATTTAACATTAATAATAAGTCGCTTTTTGAAACTTCAGATGGTAACTTATTTTTATCCTCAAGTTCAATTTCGCTGCTATCAAATATACGCATTATAAAATTTATTCTTTGTAATTCAGTTCTAAAACCTGATAATAAATTTGTATATGCTTTACTTGAGACAATATCCTTATTTAAAGCTGCTAATTTAAACGAAATTGACAAACGACCTCTTACATCATTAATTTCAGTGATTTGACCAAATTCTAAATCTACAACTTTTGCGTTAAGTTCTTCAAAAACTAACTCACTTGTATCATTATGTGTACGAACCTTTGAAGTATATAATTGATTGTTTCAAGTAATTTGAACTTGTAACTTAGTTAAGTCTAAATTAACTTTATCTAAAAATAATTGATAAGTATTTGCATTTTTATAACTTACTGAGGTGATTGAATCTATATAATCATTTAGTCGATCTTGACTTTGTTTATCTTGAGCAATTTTTTCATCTCTTAGAACACTTAATGATTCAATAATTGAATTTAAAGAATTTACTGTTTGAGTTACTTGGTTTTTGATTGTCTCAATTGTTACAACAACTGATGTTTTACCTAAATTCAAAAATAATTCTTTTAATGATTCAATCAAATTCTTTAATTGAGTTTGCGGTTGTTCGTAATTAACTTGTAATTGATCTAATTGCAATTGTGAAACTTTATTTGCAAAACGTTCTACGAAATTATAAGTATTTAAAGATAAATAATTAAGATATTCTAGTTTGTTACTTTGAGCATCAAAGTAATTTTGCAGGTTTTCAAACGCGTTTGAATTATATGGTTGTTGCAATAAAGTATTTAATTGATTTATTGAATCAGCTTTAAATAAATTAGTTGTAACTTCACTAGTAAGATTGCTAAAAACTGCTTCAGTATTAGTTTTAAATGCTGATAAATTACTTAAAAAACTTTTATAAGAACGCTGAAAAGCGTTAAGCAAATTACTCTTATTAGTTACATCAATTAAAGTTGTGTCATACCAAGTATTGATTTGTTGATTTCTTGGTACGTTTCAATAACGCTGAGCTTGTTGTTTTAAATCCTCATATCAACGTTTTACTAAAGTATCCATTGAATTATTTGATTGATATAAAGGAAGTTGAGAATCAATTAAATCAATTAAGCGTTGGTGTTTTTGATCAATTAATGCATTTCTTTGCACTGTGGAAACACTTTGAAGTTCATTATATTTGCGAGATTCTTTGAAATAAAAGTTTGTTGGAGTGTTTTTATAAAATTTAAAAGTAAGTTCATCAGATAAGGTAAAGTAATTGTTTAAATCTACCCTCAAAGAATCAGAAGTAATAACTTTAGTTTCGACTAAAGAATCGTTTTTATACACTTCAACCGTAAAATCTTTCATTGGTTGACTAAGTGTTAAATAATTAGTAAAATCTTGAACATTTACTTGGGGAGCTTGAGTTTTTCACTCTCCTAAGATTCCTCTTCTTAAAGATTTATTTGTGTAATAAAAGTTTTGTCTAACAATGTTTAAAACAATTGAATCTCCTGCATAATCTAGAGGCACAATCCCAAAATGATGTCAAACATTTTGGTTATCTCTCATTAAAGTTAAAATTCTTGGATTAACTTCTTTTGCTGCACTTCAAGGTTGTGAACCTCCATGAGCAAGTGATGTGAAATTAATAAAAATGCTATCGTTGTTTGCGTTTTGTTCAGCAAAATTATTAGCCACATCAGTAATGCTATTTTGCATTAATTCTCAATATCTAATTTTTTCATTAGGCGGGTTGTCATACTGATCTTGTCAAACTAAATTATTTCTCCCATTTACAAAAATTCCATATTTTTGATCACTAAAAATTTTGTGGTGTCAATGATTTATAATGAAGATTTTCCCCCTAAGTTCATTTAGTGTAGGATTTGCACGAGAAGAATTTAAAGTGTTTCTTCACAAAATTGAAGAATGTTTTTCAAGCATTGTTCTCAACTTATTAGCTATTACTTGATTTTGTTGAGTATTATTTACATCTATATTTTCATCCTTCATTCTAATAACAATTGTTTCTGATGGATGTTGAGCAAAAAAGGTCTTTGCTTTTTCAAAAAACTGTTCCAAACGCAAATTTGAATATGCTGCTCCATGAACTAAATGCAAATCTGAATTGGCTCTTAAATCAAAGAAACGCATTCCTTGCTTAAATTGAGTCTCAATATCTAAATGTTGTGTTTTGGCTCAAGCTTGACCAAAAACTCATGAAATTCCAGTTCCTGAAAACATAGCGCTATCATGAGTTCCTGGAATACTTAATTCCGAAAGTCTTTTGTTGCCATCAACATCTTCCATTCAATTATTTAATCTTAAGTTAGTTACTCCTGTATCGCTATAAGCTTTGTCAGTATCATAGTAATAAACCGCTTGTGCTACAATGGCACTACTAGCAAAAATTGCACTACCAGCAGATAGAGCTCCTATTAACAAAAACTTACGTGATAACTTCTTTTTAGACATATTAAAATATTATAAAATATTTTCATTTTTCAAAAAATATTTTATATTAAATTAATTATTTTAAAGAACTGTAAAATGTGAAAATTAAGTTATTTTAAATAAAAAAAGAAATAAAAAAGCAACTATTGTTGCATTTGGTCACTATGTGATATGGCGCGCCCGGCAGGAGTCGAACCCGCAACCTTTAGGGCCGTAACCTAACACTCTGTCCAGTTGAGCTACGGGCGCATCATGGAGGCACCAACGGGACTCGAACCCGTAATCAGAGTTTTGCAGACTCGTGCCTTGGCCGTTTGGCTATGGTGCCGAATAGCCAATTTATTGATTGCTAGATTATTATACCAAAAAATAATATTCTTGAATATAAAAAACAAAAAATCACCCTGAGGTGATTAAATATAAATTTTATTAGTTTGTTGAAGCTGCAGGAGCTGGAGTTTCTGTTGAACTTGATTCACTATTTGCGGTTTCTGCTGCAGGAGCTGGAGCAGGACTTGGTGTAGTTGTTTCTGAATTTTCAGTTGTTGCAGAAGGTTCGGCTGTAGCTTCACTTGAATTTGAAGAAGATTCTGTTGATGTATCTGTTGCGTTTACATCATTTGTTTTTGATTTGTATGCTTTAACTGCATCAGCATATGATTTATATAATTCATGTCATCTAGTTTTCATAGATTCTGAGTAGAATCAAATTCTGTCAATTGCGGTTTTAAGAGTAATTAAAGTATCATATCCTAAGTTATCTGCAGGATTAAGTTCAGTTTTAATAGCTGGACCAACAATATTTACATAAGCTCTTGCTAATTCATCTTGAGCTTCTTGCTGTTCTTCTACATTAATATCTTTGTTTTTATAAAGAGCTAAAAGAGCATATCTTACAGCACTTGCATCTTTAAGAGCTGCTTGAACTGCGGGATCATTAATATCTGCATTATCAGCAACTAAGTCAAGGAAGTCGTCTTGTTCATCTTCAAACGCTTTTTTGTTGTTAATTACAATTTGTTTTCTTGCATTTTGTTCAGCATCTCTAAGATCTTTAATAGCTGCATCATATTTTTCTTTAGTTTTATCGTATCCAGTTTCTGCGTTATCAAAGTTTGTGTCAAAAGCCATTAATTTATCCAAGTTGTCTGCTGCTTTAAGTTCAGTTAATAACTCTTGAGATTTTTTGTATAAATCTTTAACATCATTAAGATCTTTTGCAAGTCTTTCGGCATTATATGGATCGACAGTAAAGTGTTTTCCGTATTGTTCATTTAATTTTGCTGCATTTTCTTCACCGTTTACATCACCTGTGTAAGGCATTAATTTTTTAACTTTGTCAGTAATTGTTTGAAGTTTTAACAATGTTGCTTCAAATGTTTTGTAAAGCGCATCAAATCTGTCTAAGTTTGTAATAATTAAGAATGTATTTGTTTTTTCAGCATTTGCTTGAGTTTCGTAGTAACCAAACTCTGAAACCGTTGCGTAAAGATCATATTTAGCACCTTGGTTTTCAGAAATAGATGTAACAAGTTGATCGTAGTAAACATCTAATTTTAATTTATCTTTTGCAAGGGCTTCCATTCCAAGGTTTTTAAATAAATCATTGTATCTATATGATTTATATTTACTAATTCTTTCTTGAACTAATGGTTTTAAAGTTTCAGTTGTTTTTTTGTTTTCGTATGAAGCTGAAAGTCTATTAATGTTGTAATCGAAGTTTAAATCGTATACTTTTGTAAGAATCGCGTTGTACGCATCTACTTTTGTTTTTAATTCTGATAGATCTGCAGCATTGTACTCTTCAACTGTTTTAGCATTTACATATGAAGCTTTTGATGAAATATATCCGTGAAACTCAGAAACAACTTGCATGTCAGCATTTTCTTGTTCTAATGTATATTTATCATTTCTTGCGTTTTCAGCATTGTAAACACCAGCAATAAGTTGTCTAAGTGAATTAACTTGTTTTGAACCATCTGAATCTTTTGAAACTAAAGCTACATAACGTTTAAGAAGTAACATATCTGCACGTTTTGCTGCATCTAAAGCTGTATATTCTTGATCAAATGCTACTTGTTTTTTAACTTCGTTGTATTGATTTGCTGATCTAACAAGATCCATAACGATTGATTTTTGTGCTTCTTCACTAGCTGAAACTTTTGCATATTCAGCATCTGCTGATGTTTTAATTTCATTAGCTTTATTTGATAATCCTGTTAATGATGCGACTTCATTTTTTAAAGCTTCCACTTTAGTTTTAACCGCAGTAAGATCATCAGAAACAAGTAATGAAGTAGCAGCTGAATCAAATTCTGTAAGTCCTGAAAGAGCTTTTAAAGCTTCATTAGCTTTCATTTCTTTTTCAACAAATGCATCAAATCCGTAGAAGTTGTATTGTTCTTGAACTTGAACTTCCATGTTTTCGTCTTGAGTAGCAAGATAATTCATGAATTGAAGTAATACATTAACGTTTGAAAGATATTTGTTTTTATCTTCAGCTTCAGAAAGTTTGTCTACTAATGCATTTAATTGTGTTACTTCAGTTGAATCAGAAGCGGTGAATTTTTTAGCAAAAGCAACAAGTTTTTTGAATCTGTTTACTGTTTGTCTTTGTGCATCAGTTAAATTGTTTAATACAACATCATCATGTTCATCAGCAGTTGCTTTAACAGTGGTTGTTGCACTAACTGTTGTAGTATTTGATGAAGATTTAGTTTCTTCTTTTGCAGTATTACATGCAGCAGCCATTAAAGGTAAAGCACCTAATGAAAGTGATACTACAAAAAGTTTCTTATTGAATTTCATAATGAATCTCCTATTTATTGATTTATATGTTTAAAATTATAGCATTATTTTTAAATAATTTCCGCGATAAATTTAATAAAAAAACCACTAAAAATGAAGTATTTTTTAGTGGTTCAAAGTGAAAAAATGTTTTATCTATGAGTGTGTATTGAGAGTAAAATAACTGCAAAAATCACTCCTAAAAACAACATAACAATTACTGAAAATCAGCGGTTTTTATCCATGTTGTGGTGATAAAATTCTGGGAAAAATTCAACCAGTGAGGTAAATAAGAAAATACCACCAATAAATGCATAAATAAAGGATCTAAGTTCTCAAATTCCGCTAATAAAATCACCAGCAAAGGCACCAATAAGCATAAATGGCAAGAATAAAAACAATCCTAAAAGCGATATAAATAGCGAGCTTCATTTTGAAAATCCGCTATCTCTAAGCCGATAATAAAAAACAATTTCTTCTGGAATTAGGTGCAAAATTAAACTAAGTAAAAACACAAAAGAAAGTGAATTGGTTTGATTATTTAGCATTAAATTAATGTTGTATCCTAAAAGCAAACCTTCAGGAATACGATGAGTGAGCAGCAAAATCAAAGCAATTACTTTTAATTTGGCTTCCACTTTGTCAGTTAAAGTTTTTTCAATTACAACAGCATTATCTTGGGAGTTAAAAATGTGATCAGGGTGCTCATGAGTGTGTTTATGACCACTTTCATCTGAATGTTCATGCACAAAAACTCTTAGTTTTTTGTTTCCCATTAATTTTTTATTAATTTGATATGAAATAACGTACTTAATAAAGAAAGCCGATAAAATCCCAAAAATAACTCCACCACCAACAAGTAAGATGTTATAAGCGTATACATACAACTCACGATGTTGTCAATTAAAAGGAATTGCTAAAGCATTTGAAGAAGTAGATGATATTTCAAGTGACTCTCGCATGAATCCAAAAGTGGACATGACAATAAAAAATCCAGTGGTAAAAGCATATAAATATACTTTTGATCGGTTGCTTAATTTATTTTTAAGCAAAGGAAAAAATACCGATATCACCACTGGAATCAGTAATAAAATCAGTAAGAAAATCAAAACAATTATGAATTTAGCTGCGCCAGAATTACCTGTTAAAATTCATAAATTGGTATAAAGTTGATTTAAAAATTCATTCATTATTCGTTAACTTCTATGTTGTGATATACATCTTGCACATCATCATCTTCTTTAAGTTTGTCAACAAATTCTAAAAGTTTTTGTTGTTTTTCTGCATCATATTCAACATACATATTTGGTAAATATGTTACTTCACATTGAATAAAATCATTAATTGAAAGATTTTCTTCTAAAGCGTTTTTAAGAGCACTAAAGTCTTCTGGAAGTGAAGTAATAACATATGAAGATTCTTCAGTTTCAATGTTATCTGCACCATTTTCAAGAGCAATCATCATTAAAGTATCTTCATCTACTAAAGCTTTATCAATTTCAATAATCCCTTTTTTATCAAAAGCAAAAGGTACTTGTCCGGTTTTTCCTAAAGTAGCATTTTGCTTGTTAAAGTATGATTGAATATTTGATTTAACTCTGTTTAAATTATCTGATAAAGTTACAACAATAAAAGTAGCTCCTCCTGAAACAGTAGCATTAAACACAGTTTCCACAAATGATGAAGCTCCTTTATCTCCACGAGCTTTAGCAATTGCTCTTTCAATGTTATCTTTAGGCATGTTTTTACTTCTAGCTTTTGAAATAGCAAGTTTTAATGCTGGGTTTTTATCTGGATCAGCTCCTCCAGCTCCTGAAGCTGCAACAAAAATTTCCTTTGAAAGTTTTTGGAAAATCTTTCCTCTTGCTGCATCTTGTGCGTTTTTACGGTGTGCAATATTTGCTGAGTGTGAATGTCCGGCCATAATATTTCTCCTATTTTACATTTACTGGGGTATAAATACGATCTCTTTTGTGTTGAGAGTTTTTATGTAATTGCTCAATTTTAGCAATTACTTTATCACTTAATACTTCTTTGAGTTTTTTAGGTTCATTTAAGTGATTTAAATAAAAATCAAGCTGTGCATATGAAAATCCAAGCTCTTGCTCATCAGTTTGTCCTTCTCAAAGACCTGCTGAAGGATCTTTTTTAATAATGCTTTCAGGCACTCCAACAAGCGAAGCTAAATAAGCTACTTCCCCTTTGGTTAATTTAGAAATAGGGAGTAAATCAGCTCCTCCATCTCCGAATTTAGTGAAGTATCCAACAAAAACTTCATCCGCATTATCAGTTCCAAGCACAAGTGAATTATTTTCTTGAGCTATTGCATATAATGTAGTCATTCTCAAACGTGGTTTTATATTTGCCACAGCTAAAGGATTGCTTACTTGCAATTCTTGAGTAATGCTTTCAAAAGTTTTGGTTAAATCTTTAACCATAAATTTTGAATTGGTAGCTATTTCAAGTTCTTTGATGTGATTTAAGTCACTTTGAGTCATTTTAATTACTGGCATGACCACACCAATGGCTTTAGCGCCAAAAACACGTTTTGCAATAGCAAAAACCAACGATGAATCTATTCCACTACTAATTCCAACAACAACTCCTTGCGCATGAGCTTTGGCGACTTTGTTTTTGAGAAATCGCTCAATTGTTGCTAGATATTTTAAAGCTGTTTCTTTATTGTAAATTGCTTTGTTATTTTGATACGAAGTTATTTTGCTCATAATTTTCCTATATACATATTAATTTTTATTTATTTTATCACAAAATAATTATATTACTAATAAGTAATATATACATTAACAAAAAATGCAGATTATTCTGCATCTTCTAAAGTTACGATCTCTTTTTTAGGTTTTTTACCTTCAAAAAGAACTTCGTAAATGTCATCATAAGTCTCTACAGGAATATATACTAACTTACTTTTAATTTCATTTGGAACTTTAAGTAAGTTTCTTTGATTATCAGCTGGAATAAATACGTACTTGATTTTTTGTTGGTAAGCTGCAAATGATTTTTCTCTAAGACCACCAATTTCAAGAACTCTTCCCCTTAGTGTAATTTCACCAGTCATTGCGTATTTTGTAGATACTGGATGGTTTTTAATTGCTGATAAAATCGCGGTTGTAAAGGTAACTCCAGCAGAAGGTCCATCTTTTGGAGTAGCTCCTTCAGGAACGTGAATGTGTAATACTTTATCCTCAAAGTTGAAATCTTCAATCCCAAAACGTTTTGCATTTGCTCTAACATATGAAAGTGAGATCACGGCTGATTCTTGCATTACTTCTTTGAGTGAACCGGTTAATTTTAATTCACCTTTACCTGGGAAAATATTAACTTCAATTTGTAATGAAGACCCTCCATATGAAGTGTAAGCAAGTCCATTAACAACACCAGCTCCATATTCAGGTTCTGGTTTTTCAGTATTGAAAATAATTGGACCTAAAAACTCATCAAGAACAGCAGGAGTAATTTCAAATTCAGTAATTTTTTGATCAAACTCACTTAATTTACTAATTTTACGGGCTATTTTATCCAAAACTTTTTTAAGTCCACGCACTCCACTTTCACGAGTGTAATGTTTGATAATGTATTCAAGCATTTCATCAGATACTTTAAACAAGTTTTCATTAATGTATGATTGTTCAATTACTTTAGCAAGTAAGTGCTTACGAGCAATTTGCATTTTTTCACTTAATGTATAAGCAGGAACATCAATTAATTCAACACGGTCTAATAAAGCCTCAGGAATTCCTTCATAATAGTTGGCTGTTGCAATAAAAATAACTTTTGAAAGATCATATTCATGTTCAAGATAGTGATCTTGGAATTTTGTATTTTGCTCAGGATCTAACACTTCAAGCATTGCACTAGCTGGATCTCCTTTAATGGCATCAGAAGACATTTTATCAATTTCATCAAGCAAAATAATTGGGTTAGATACTTTAGCTTTTTGAATGGCTTTAATAATTTTTCCAGGCATAGCTCCAACGTAAGTTTTTCTATGTCCACGAATTTCAGCTTCATCACGTACTCCCCCTAAAGAAACTTTTACCATTTTACGCCCTAGCGCCTCAGCAATAGCTTTAGTTAGAGAGGTTTTTCCAGTTCCTGGAGGACCAATTAAAGTTAAAATTGGTACATTGTTAAATGATTGCAATTCATTTTGATTGTCTTTAAACAAAGTTAAGTCAATTTCAGTGTTTTTATCAACTGAGATTTTCTTTTTATCTTTATCAGCTGTCATACGTTTTGCTTTTATTAAAACAGCAATATGTTCAATGATTCTGTCTTTAACTTCTTTAAGTCCGTAGTGATATTTATCTAAAGTTTTTTGAACTTTTTCAATGTCAAGTTTTTCTTTTTGAGTGATTCTTCAAGGAAGTTTTTTCATTAACTCAATATAAGTTTTAGTGATATTAACTTCTGGAGAAGTAATCATCATTTCTGAGATACGATTAGTTTCTTTTTCGATTGATTTTTGAATTCAAATCGGATATCTTTTTGACATTTTTGGATTTTTAAGAAGTTCTTGATATTCATCAAGATCTTCATCTTTAGATACCATTTCTTTAAGAGTTTTATATCTCTCTCTAAGCATGTAATCATCTTGTTGTTCATTAAGTTTAGTTGCAATTTTACGATTGATTCTATGCTCAATTGACGCAATATAAAGAACAGATTGTTGAACCATTTTTAAAAATTCTATAAATGAATCTCAATGGTATTCGTATAAAAATTTGTACTTTACAATATCAGCTGCAACTAACTTACTCAAGAAACTTAAAATGGTAAATTCAGTATCAAAACTTTTCTTAGGTTCGCCATCGCTTAAATAAGCTGGGTAATCATTCATAAACTGTAATACTGATTTTACAGTTGTTGGAGTGTCTAAAGAATGTTGAAATCTTTGGAACAAATTACTTGTAAAATCTCCTTTACCAGAAGGATATTTGTCTAACAATTCTTTAAAATATTCTCTAAAGTTTTCTTTTTTGAAGTCTTTTGCATGGCTTTCAAAATCAGCATAAATAACTGCTTCTCAATCAATTTTTCCACTTACTTGATTTTTTAAAATTACTTCTTCAGAGTTATCTTGATCTAATTTAATTAACGAAGTAGCTGATTTAATTTTGTCCACTTCAAAAGGAGCTAAAACTTTATATACTAAAGAACGTTTATCTCCATATTTTAAAACCTCAATTAATTTAGCATAAATTCCGTTTTTATATAAATCTAATCCAGTGTCTTCATCCCGGCCTAATTGCAATTCACGCATACTTTCATTAGCATCTGGATAACTTTCAAAATTCCCTGCCCGATATAAAATAACAAATCCTGCTGATAAATCATGCTCATGGTTTTCATTTGATTTAGTAATTAAATTTAGTCGTGCAGCATTAGCAGGTTCTTGTTTAAGATCGATAGTAAAAGTATGGATTGCTCCAGGATAAGCTACATTATCCATATCTGTTGTTAGATATAAGGCTTTATGCATATCGATTTCGTAAATGTCTTGTTTTTTTGTCATTAGTCTCCCCTTTTATTTAATAACAAAATTAATTAATTTGTTAGGAACAAAAATTTCTTTAATTATTGTTGTGTTAGTCAATCACTTTTGAGCTGCTTCTTTGGCTAAAGTCAACACTTGTTCTTTATTTAAAGTTTTATCAACACTAATTTCGCAACGTACTTTTCCATTAACGGTAACTGCATATGTGATTTGAGATAATTCTAAAGCTTCCTCATCTATTTTAAAGTCATATAAGTTTTTTAAATTAAAGAACTTTTCAGATAATTCTCAAGCAAAATGCGGAATAAATGGTTCCAAAATGTGTAAAAGAACATAAAACATTTCAGTAATTAAAATCTCATTATTGACTTTATCATATTCGTTTAAAGTTTCCATAGTTCATGAAATTAAAGTATTAAAAGCATATTCATTTTCTCTTTTTAAGAAAATTTCCGCTTCTTTTTTTAGCCCTCAATAAAGTTTATAACGAGCGCTTTTTTCTTGAGGACTTAATTGAGCGTGGTTGATATTTTTAAAATCACTTTGTGGATTAACTTCAAATGAACGTTCTCATAATCGTTTAATAAATTTATATGCTCCAGAAACTCCTGAATCACTTCATTCTAGCTCTTTGGCTGGTGGGGCTGCAAACAAAATAAACAATCTTGTAGTATCAGCACCATATTTCGCAATCATTTCAGAAGGTTCAACAGTGTTACCTTTTGATTTAGACATTTTAGCCCCATCTTTAAGAACCATCCCTTGAGTGAGTAAATTTGCAAATGGTTCTCTAAAAGGTACTAAATCTAAATCAGCAAGAGCTTTAGTGAAAAATCTCGCATAAAGAAGGTGCAAAATGGCGTGTTCAATACCTCCAATATATTCGTCAACTTGATTTCAGTATTGTAATTTTGACTTATCAAAAAGAAGAGCATCTCTTAAATTAGATGGAGTTGAATATCTTAAAAAGTATCAACTAGATTCAAAGAATGTATCTAAAGTATCAGTTTCTCTGCGCGCAGGACCACCACATTTATGACAAGTAATATTAATTCACTCTTGTGCTTGATCAAGTGGATTTCCTTGACCGGTAAATACAACATTATCGGGTAATTTCAACGGTAAATTATCAATATCAGCTGGAATTGTTTGACAATTTTGACAATGAATAAGTGGAACTGGTGTTCCTCAATATCTTTGACGCGAAATTCCTCAGTCTCTAAGATTATATTTAACTTCTTTGGTGAAATTATCAGCACTTAACTGAGCTTGCGAAGTTTTTGAAGCTACAATATTATTTACTTGCATAAATGTTGCGTGAGTTTTATTTTCAGAGCTTGCAAATTGAATATTTTTGGTTAAATTAATACTTGCAAAATCTGTTAAGTATAAATCTAAAGTCACACTAGTATTTTTAATAGTTGCTTGATAAGGCAATTTTAAAGCCAGTTTATCTCCAAATACTTTATTGCTTAAGTTAGAAGCAATTTTATCAACCACTTGCATTTGTTGTTGATTTAAAACTTTGGCTTCTAGAAGTTCTTTAACAAGAGGATGAGAGTTTCCAAGTGCTAAAAAATCAGCGTTGGCAATTAAATTAAAATTACTTTCAAAAACATTTAATTCCAAAGTTTCATTGGTTAATAAATTTTTTATAATTAAAGGAATTTTAAATTCATTACTTTTACCAATTCAATTATTTTGCATTGATAAAACTTGCGAAGGTCAGTGATTTTCTAGAGTTTTTAAATCAGCAACCAACTCATCAGCATAGGCAGTAATTTTTAAATAGTAAGTATCCATCTCTTTTTGAATAATTAAATTATCACAACGTCAACATTTACCATCAATAACTTGCTCATTAGCTAAAACAGTATTATCTTTTTCACAAAAATTTAATGAGCTTTTTTGTTTGTAAATTAATCCTTTTTCTCAAAGTTTAATAAATAAGAATTGTTCTCATTTAGTGTAACTTTCATCAGCTGTAATTAATTCGTGATCTCAAGCTACCGAAATTCCAAGTTTTTTAATTTCAGTATCCATAGCCGCAATGTTTTCGTAGGTTCATTTTTTTGGATGCACTTGATGTTTTATAGCTGCGTTTTCAGCTGGTAATCCAAAAGCATCTCATCCAAAAGGATGAAAAACATTGTACCCTTTACGACGATAAAAACGAGCAATTGCATCTCCAATTGAGTAATTTCTTACATGACCCATATGAATTTTCCCACTTGGATATGGGAACATACTTAAAATATATTTTTTGGGCAAATCAAAATTATCAAGTGGTTCAAAACTTTTGTGGGTCTCTCAATAGGTTTGTCATTTTTGATCTATTTGTAAAAAATCATATTCTTTGTTCATATAGGCTCCTTAAAATTAATAAAAAATATTGTGTTTTTTCTTGATATTGGTAATAAAATGTGTTTTTCAATCTGTCATTCAAATTAGAGAAATAACTACTAAGTTTAGCAATAAATTCAATAAGTTGAAAACAAAGTAAAGCACATACGATCCAGCATAATAATTATCAATATTAAAGAAAATAACTTTAAAGTTTTTATAAGCATCAATGACGCTTTCAAATGAAAAAGGTATTTTCAATAAGAGTTTAAAATAAAGTAAATTAACAAAAAAAGTATTTAAAGTTGATAAAAGAAAAATGGTAATTATCAAAGTACTAGCAACTGAAAATAAGTAAATAATTCATTGTCTTTTTAACAAATGCTTAGAACACTGTGGAGTGCCAAATCTGTTTTTGGTAAATCTAAAAATGTATTTGAAACTATAAATTTGTATAAACACAAAAATCAAATGCATCATTAGTAAGTTAAATTGTCCCAAATAGCGGATATCAAAACTTTCTGATGAAGGAATAAATAAAGGCGAAATTAAAAAATTAATAAAGATAATTCCAAGTCCATATTTTCAACCCACTAAATAAAAACCAAATAATATCGGAATAAGTGAAAAATTAAATTGTAAAAAACTAAAAACTGTTGGAGTAAATTTGCTAAAAGCACTAAAAAGCAATGCTAAAGCTAAAACTAAACCTGAAGTGGCTATTTTGGAAATGTCACGATAATCATTAACGCCATATTTAATGTAGTTATTTGGTGAGTAATCTTTTAAGGTTGAAGTATTAGATTTTAAAAAATGTCCGCTAATGTTTTTATCAATGCAACAATGCGATTTTCGTTTTGTTTTCTTCCTCATTACTTAGTTCCAAATATTCTATCACCAGCATCTCCAAGTCCTGGTTGAATATATCCTTTTTCATTTAATTTTTCATCTAAAGCTGCCAGGTAAATTTTAAATTCACTTCCAAAATGTTGCTCAACGTTTTTTACCCCTTGTTCCACTCCAACTAAGCAAACTAATTCAATATCAGTAAAACCGTGTTTAAATAAAGTTGAAATAGCATCTACTGCTGAATTACCAGTTGCTAGCATTGGATCAACAACAATAATTTTAGAATCTTTGCTTACTTCAGGCATTTTGTAAAAATATTCTACTGGTTGCAAGGTTTCTTCGTTTCGGTAAATTCCAATATGTCCAACTCTTGCTTGAGGCATAAGTTGAATCAATCCATCAACCATTCCCAATCCGGCTCTTAAAATAGGAACAATAATAATTTCTTTATCAAAATCTTTTCCAACAAAAGTTTCATTTAAAGGAGTAATAATAGTTTTGTCTTTAGTTTGATATTCACGCATAATTTCGTACACCATCAATGAAGCTATTTCATTGAGATTGTTTTTAAAACCTAAATGATCAGTGTGCACTGAACGCATTTTAGTTAATTTGATGTCTATTAAAGGGTGTGAAAGTACTTTTAACATTATGCTCCTTTTTAGTAATTTATTTTTAATAAATTATACTTTTAAAAAATAAAAAAACGAATAGTTTTTAAGAGAGTTATTCGTTGATTTTTTGGACAAAAAAAAGACCAAATTAGGTCTTATTTTTTTGACATTTTTGAGTTAAGTGCTTTAAGCTCTTCTAAGATTAATTGTTCTGTAGTAAGAGCTGGTGCAACCACTTCTTCTTTAACTGGGTTTTTAGCTAATTTTCTTTGTTCTCTGTATCTAACAATTAAGAAGTATCCAACTAAGAATACAAATACAAAGAATGTAACAATTACAAAGTAAATTAAAACACCAATAAATCTTCCGTATTTGATTGCTCCGTAAGCAAGACCATCTAAATCTTGTTTTCCTACAACATTAGCAATAGCACCCATTAAAATGTCATTTGCAAAAGATGAAACAACAGCTCCAAAAACGGTACCTAAAATGAAAGCTACCGCTAACATTACTATGTTACCTTTTTTAAGTTGTCCTTTCGCATCCTTTACAGCTAGTGTAAATAAATTCTTTTTCATAGACTTGATTATATACTATCTTTAAATTTTTCAAAAATTTCTTCTATATTTTTTTGATCATCAGAATTTGAATAATTTTCTTCACCAAAATAAATATTATCTTCTTGAATATAAGCTAATATTGCTCCATTTTTATTAACATATTCTCAATCGATAAAATTTTGATCAAGTAAATAGGTAGTATTTGTTTTTAGTGTTTGAGTTCCTTTTCCTGTAATAAACAAAACAGTATCAACTTTATAAGTTTTTAATTCTTCAATTAGAAATAAAATTTTACTTTGAGCACTTTCTCAAGTAAGACCATGTAAATCTATTTGTATATTTTTAGACATTAAATAATTTTAATTCCTGCTTGTTGCATTACTTTTAAAGCAAAATCATGAAATTCTTTAGCATTGTGGTTTGGACTATCGAAAGTAGCAACCAATGAAGAATCAACAACAATATCTTTATTCATAGAAATTTTATTAAAGTATGTTCTCATTGATAAGGCTAATTGAAGTACGCATATATCTGTACAGCAACCCATCAATTCAAATTGATCATATTTTTCAAAAATGTGTGAATTATTTTTTGAATCTCTTTTTTGAAGTAATTCCCAAAAAGCATTAGTGGTATTTTTGTAATACAAATTATCTGAATTTACAAATTCTTGCAATTCTTCAACAATTTCAGCTTCTTGCGAATTAATTGCACAATGAAGGGGATAAATTTGCATTTCTAAATCTTCTTCTGAATGTGCATCGGCAATAAAAATCACATCATCTCCTCTTGAAAGTTTTTTGTAAATTCCTGGGATGATTTTATTGACATTTTCGCTTGCTAAAGGACCGAATTTAGCAAATCCATTAAGCATATCAATAACAATAATTAACTTATTTTTCATATGGATCCTTTTGACATACCGGACAATAACTTGTTCCTCTTCCGTTTGGTTTAAAATCTAGTTTTACTTTTTTGATTTCGGATTTTTTGCATTTTAAGCAAACTTTTTTGGCTTGTCCATAAACTTTAAGTTCATTTTGAAAAGTTCCAACCACTCCATTAACTGCCTTATATGAGTGAACCGAACTGCCTCCCCGCACAATACTTGCGTCCATAATTTCTTGGGCGGCTTGTAAAATTTCTTTAAGTTTGTTTTTAGAAATGTCTTTAGCTTTAGTCATTGGAAAAACATTACAATGATAAAGCGATTCATCAGCATAAATATTTCCAATCCCTAAAATAAGCGATTGATCAAGCAAAATGGTTTTAATTGACTTATTTGATTTTTGCAATTTCGCATAAAGTTCATCAACGTTAACAAATGCTGGAAGTTGAGCTAAATTTTTAAGTTCATGAACGCTTTTATCTTTAAGAGAAGCATCAATGATTTCAAAACTTCCAAATTTACGAGTATCGTTATAAGCCAAAACAATATTATCACTTAAGTAAAAATATAAATAATCATGCTTATAATGATAATTTTCAAGCACTTTAGGATCACGTAAATAGTATTTTCCTTCCATTCTTAAATGTGATAGCATACGTTTATTATTGCTAAGATTAAATACTAAAAATTTTCCAGTATTGGAAATATCTTCGATTGTTTCTCCTTTAAGAAAGCTAACAAACTCATCAAGTGAGGCGTTTTTAATAAACTTTGGGTCCCAAATTTTTAAATCTAAAATCTTCTTACCCTTAACTTCTGTTTGGAGGGTTTTTCTTACAACTGTAACTTCTGGATATTCTGGCATAGTTTTTTAATTATATTAATTTATAGTTGTTTTGTTGTGAATTTCGTTATTTTATTTAAAATAATAATAATTAAAAGCAGTTTGCAAGAATGCAAACTGTAAGTTAATTAAAATACCATTAAGTTTTAATTATTATTATAAAGAGAAGAAAATGAAAAAAATATTAAATTACTTATTTGAACGTTTAAAATTTGAAATTAAACACTGAAAATTTTATGTCATTAACTTATTTTATATTCTACTATTTGGGATTATCTTACTAATTAGTGGTACTTCAAAATACAATTTTAAGATCCATAATTATTTAATAAATGCTCTAATCATTGGTTTTGCAATTGTATTTTTACTTAATTTACTTGTAGTTGTTGCAAAAAATAGTTTCTTAAAAAACATCACTAAAAATAGACGTAAAGATCGCTTAGTAAGTTTAAATTCTAATGACCAAAAAATCTATCAAGCTTATTTAAAGGAATCTAAAAACAAAACAACTTCAAATGTGAGTTACAAAAGTTTTTATGCCTTTTTATGTGTTGGATTGTGAAGTTTTTTAGGAGTATTAATTAGTTATTTAAATTACTAATCTCTAATGATAATTTCTCCATTTTTATCTAAATTTATTATTGTGCTGGCTTTATTAGAACCTTCTCCGAAGTCATGCACATTTTTAATTTGCGGAAAAATATCATTTGCTTGACTAATTTGAATTGGTTTATTTCCTGAGATATTCGCACTAGTTACATACATTGGTCCATATTGCTCTAAAAATTGTAATAATTGCTCGTTTTTAGGCATACGAAAACCTTGATCATTAACAATGATGCTGTAAGCTCCGGGTCAATATTGTTGAGCAGTTTTTGTAGCTTTTTCAGTTCACTGAGGAAATTTTTGGGCTTGCTCTAAAGAAGCCACTAAAATCATAATTTTCTTATTTAGTGGTCTTTGCTTTAGTTCATACAAAACTTTTAAAGTTTCTTCATTAACCGGACCTCCAACACCAGTGACTGTGTCGGTTGTAAAAATATGAATTTGTGCGAATTTATCTTTCATAATATCCTAATAATCCAATTCTTGCGATTTTTTAATCTTTAAGTTGATTTTTTTAATGATTTTATTTTTTTGATAAGTAGAGTAAAATTGGGTTTCCTTTTTATCCTTATTAAGTAAATCAGTTATAAAATCCAATTCAACTTTACTGATGATTTTTTTCAAATAGTCAATATCATAATATTTTCTTTCATCATTATTGCCGTTTGTATGATGATAAAAATAATTAATTTTGCCTAAATTAGTTAAATTGTTGGCGAGTTTTTCTTCAAAATCAAATTGTCTATTATTAACACTGTTAATATAATTGATCATTTTTAGTTTGATAGTGTTTCAAAAATAAGCCTCAAAAGGTAGTTGTAAAAAGTTTTTTCAGTTTTCAATAATATCAATTAAGATTGAATAAATATAATTTTGAATTTCTTCTTCACAAATTCCATTATTAAATGAATACAAATACAAAACTTTTCGTGATAATGAACGAATTTTATATTTAACAAATTCATAAATAATACTAAGAAAATGAGAAAGTTTAATTTTTTCAAATTTATGCAATTCAAAGTAATTTATAATTTCTTCTTTTAAATTTGCCCTATAAATATAGGTTTTATTTTTCATTAATTTTTGACGCAAAATCAAAAAGAATAATTCCTGCTGCTACAGATGCATTAAGTGATTGAACACTTCCGTATTGACGAATATAAATGTTCTGATCACAAACAGAAAGAACACCTTTAGAAATTCCGCTACCTTCATTACCAATAATTAAAAGAGAAGGAGTATTGTAACTAACTTGTGTATGAGAAATTGCTTGAGGTGTTAAAGTAGTAGCGTAAGCTCAAAAACCGGCTTTTTTTAGTTTTGTTATAGCTGCACTAATTGAATTTACACGATAAAAATTCATATTCACAAATCCGCCACTTGAGACTTTTAATACTGTCGAATTAATATCACAGGAATTTTCTTTAGGATAAATAATGTCAGTAATTCCTGCTGCATTAGCACTCCGAATAATAGCTCCGAAATTGTGCGGATCTTGAATTTTATCTAAAACTAAAACTCCTTTAGGTTGTTTTTTGATTAAATAATTGATATCTAAATAATTTAAGTCTGACAAAAAAGCAACAAAACCTTGGTGGTTTTCATTAGTTAAGGAATCTAAATATTTAGGTTCAACAATTTCTACAATATTTGTATTATTTTTAAAGTAATTCAAATTTTCTTTTTTAGAAATGAATATTTTTGAAATAGGTAAGTTATTCTGAAAAGCTTCAATAACGGAGTTCTTGCCGCTAATTGTTAATTTTTTCATCTAAAAAACCCCTTTCTTGATTAAAATGTTTCTAATTGCATCGCTTTCTGAATATTTTTTTTCTTTATTAAGTTGTTCTCATTGGCTGTAAAGTTGAACGCATTCAGCATAATTAAAATCTTTGAATTCAAAATTCATAGTGTCAAAAATTTGTTTTAAAGTAAAAGCTAAAACTAAATCATTTGCTGAGCCTTTAATTAACTCATGTACAATTGTCATAAATTTAGAAAAATTAAGTTCTAAAATCGCATTCATTGCTTGATTATAAATTTCAGTATTAAATTCAGCATTACGCACTTGCAAATTAAACAATTTAAAATAGATCTTTCTAATTTTCAAAATTATTTTATTGGCATTGTGTATAGTATTTTCATCCAGATTAATAATTCCAGTTACTGAATTATTAAGCAAAATAAATTTATATATATCAGCACCATGAGTTTGAATAAAGTCTTTAGCTAAAACGACATTATTAAGTGATTTTGACATTTTAATACCATTTAAATTCAAGGTTCCGGTTCTAAGTCATTTTTTAGCGATAGGATTTCCTGTTAGAGCTTGAAATTGGATATTTTCATTTTCATGGTGAGGAAATGTTAAATCCATTCCTCCTCCATGCAAATCAACTCCACTTGAACCGAAATTTTTGTAAATAAGAACACAGCACTCAGTATGTCATCCAGGACGTCCATTTCCGAAAATTGATTTATATTGAACACCTTTTTGAGTTTGTTTTCATAAAGCAAAATCTGCTTGATGTTTCTTTGAATAATTTGTGTCTTCAAAAACCATATTCTCGAGTTTCTGCTTTGAAACTTTTCCGTAATTATGTTTATTTTTGATAACATCAAACCAAACATTATTTTGAGCATCTGCATAAGCATTTTTGCTTAATACTAAACTTTTAATAAAGTTTTGAATGTATTCCAAATTTTCAGTAACATATTCAATTTTTGAAATGGTATTGACATTTAAAAGTTTAAGTAATTCTAAATATTCTTGAGTGTATTTGTGCGCTATTGCTTCTTCGGTTGTATTTTCTGCAATTGCCCGATTAATAATTTTGTCATCAATATCAGTGATGTTATGCACAAAAAAGAAATTTTTTCCTAAATTTCTTGCTGCTTTCAAGATCAAATCCATTGTTAAAATTGGTCGGATGTTACCAATATGAACGCTGTTGTAAACTGTTGGACCACACACATAAATTTTGTAAGACATAATATTAAATTATATATCGTTTTGATAGCTTTTTTCTTATATAATTAAAAGACAAAAAGGAGCAATATGTCGTTATTTTTGAACACAAAAAACAAAATCAATGCCGTTTTAAAACAATTAAAAGACCAACAAATTTTAAATAGTGAATTTGGTGATAGTGAGCTTGTTTACAGCCTTGCAACCCCTAATGTTCCAGAAAATTTAAACTCACAGCAAATTAATTATCATTATGCTACTAATGTAGCCTTTATTGCTAAAAGATTTTTTAAAGGTTCTCCTATGCAATTGGCAAATTTAATTGCTGAAAAATTACAACAAGATCCCTTTTTTGACAAAATAGATGTTGCCAATCCTGGTTTTATTAATATTGTTCTAAATTCACAATCACTATTAGATTTTCTTAAAAGTGTGGTTACTTTAAATGAACAATATGGTGCCAATCAAGTAAAATCCCAAAAAATTAACTTGGAGTTTGTTTCAGCCAATCCAACTGGTTTTTTACATGTAGGACACGCTAGAGGAGCTGCTGTTGGAGATTCATTAGCTCGAATTTTAACTCACGCAGGACATGAAGTTGAAAGAGAATATTACATAAACGATGCCGGAAATCAAATTAATGTCTTAACACAATCAGCGTCAGTTAGATATCACAAGCTTTTTGGCATTGACATTCCAATGCCTGAAACTTGCTATCGTGGAGATGACATCATTTGACTTGCTCAACAAATCAAAGACAAATATAACGATAAATTCATCAATCAAAGCGAAACTAAAGAATTCAAAAAAATATGCATAGAAATTTTGTTAAATAAAATCAAAGAAGATTTAGCTAATTTTAATGTAACTTTTAACACATTTTTTAGTGAACAATCATTATATGATCAAGAATTAATTAAACAAACTTTATCAACTTTGCAACCACATACTTTCACTCAAGATAATGCATTATTTTTAGCTACTGAAAAACTAGGAGATGACAAAGATAGGGTCTTAATTAAACAGGATGGTTCTTATACTTATTTATTGCCTGATATTGCTTATCACCAAATTAAATCCGCTAAAGCAGAAAAACTTATCAACGTTTGAGGTGCAGATCACTCTGGGTATATCGCAAGAATGAAAATCGCTTTAGAATGCTTGGGAGTTGATTCTTCCAAAATGGATGTTTTAGTAGTTCAACTTGTGCGTTTGATTAAAAATGGTGAAGAATTCAAAATGTCCAAACGTGCAGGAACTAGTGTCTTTTTAAGTGACTTACTCAATGAATCTTCCTCAGATGCTGTCCGTTTTTCAATGCTTACTCGTGAGGTAAATAGTAAATTTGATTTTGATATTGATATTGCCAATTCCAAAGATGTAAAAAATCCTGTGTTTACTGTTCAATACACTCATTCAAGAGCTACTTCAATCTTAAATAAAGTCGGAACTTTAAGCATGAATAATCAGTTATCTTTAAGTGTTAAAATGCAAAATTTAATCATGGAACTTGCTAAATTTCCTGAGTTAATTAAAACCATTGCCCAAACTTATAAAGTTAACTTAATGCCACAATATTTAATTGATTTAGCAAAAGCATTTAATAGTTTTTACTCAGAAACTAAAATTGTTGGTTCTGAAAATGAAGCAACTTTGGCTTATTTAGTTTTAGCAACCAAAAACACTTTAAAATTAGGGCTTAACTTAATTGGTGTGTCAGCTCCTGAAAGTATGTAATGGTTTGTTTCCATAAAAATGTTTAAATATAATTTACGCATTTTAATAACTAGTTTAAAATATTTATAATTACTGCAGTAATTACGAAAGGATTTTGTTATGAAGACAATGTTAGATATTGCTATTGAAGTGATTTCAGAAGATACAACTAAAAAATTCGAATTCAACGAAATTTTTGAAGTAGTTGAGAGAGAACTTCAAGAATTATGAACCCAAAAATTTGTTTCTGAAAGTACTCCATACGAAAAAGTTAGAGAACGTAAAATCGGAGAACTTCATACATTATTAACTGTTGACAGACGTTTTGAAAGAAATCAAGACGGAACATGACAAAGTAAATCTATTGAAATTTTTTAATTTACAACGTAATAAAAGGAGAATCATATGGCATTAGTAAGTGCATCAGAAATGCTTAAAAAAGCAAAAGAAGGAAAATACGCTGTTCCACACATAAACATTAACAACTTAGAATGAGCAAAAGCAGTATTAGTAACTGCGCAAGCTGAAAACTCACCAGTAATTATTGCAACAAGTGAAGGTGCATTAAAATACATGGGTGGATTTAAAGTTGTTTCAGGAATGATTAAAGGTTTAATTGAAGAATTAAACATTCAAATTCCAGTAGCGCTTCACTTAGATCATGGATCATATGAAGGTGTTAAAAAAGCTCTTCAAACAGAAGGATATACATCTGTTATGTTTGATGGATCACATTATCCATTTGCTGAAAATTACCAAAAAACAGCCGAACTTGTTAAACTTGCAAAAGAAAAAGGATATTCATTTGAAGCAGAAGTTGGTACCATTGGCGGAGAAGAAGATGGAATTGTAGGAAATGGAGAATTTGCCGATCCTAGTGAAGCTGCAAAAATGGCCGCATTAGGAATTGATGTATTGGCAGCTGGAATTGGAAATATCCACGGTCCATACCCAACATCATGAAAATCATTAAGCTTTGAAACTCTTCAAACTATCTCAAAAGCAGCTGGAATTGGAATTGTGCTTCATGGTGGAAGCGGAATCCCAACCGAACAAATCCAAAAAGCCATCTCACTTGGTGTAACCAAAATTAATGTTAACACTGAATTACAACAAGCTAACCATAAAGCTCTTAGAGAGTATGTTCTTTCAGGAAAAGATTTAGAGGGGAAAAACTTTGACCCTAGAAAACTTTACAAACCTGGTTATGAAGCTATGTGCGAAACAGTTAAAGCAAAAATTCATGAATTTGGTTCAAATAATAAAGCTTAATAATTAATCAATTATGTCACCTTTAAAGGGGTGATTTTTTTCTTCTCCATTTTAGTTATAAGTTTTTTTCTCTTCAAATAAAAAATATTTTAGAAAATTTCATATTTTTCCATATTTCTGCAAAATCTTCCACATATTGAATTCTTTTAAGCAATATTTTAAAAAAATATCTTTTTTTATTAGATATCCAGTGTGATTATTGTAAAATAATGGTGGATAGTGGGAGGAAGTGGTATGTACGGACAACACATTCGAACTGTTGATGACAAGAACCGTGTAGTATTACCTCCGGTTTTTAAAGATTATCTAGGAAGTAGTTTTTATATTACTCTTGGGTTTGACAATAACTTTGAATTAAGAAGCGTACAAAACTTTCAAGAATATAACCAAAAACTTCAAAGTAAATCTCAATTTAACTCTAAAGTAAGACATCTTACAAGAATTATTATGAGTAACGTTGTTGAAGTTAACTTAGATAAACAAGGACGCATTTCTTTGCCCAAGTTTATTATTGATAAATTAGCTATCCAAAAAGAAGTTGTTTTTGTAGGAACTGGTTCAATGATTGAACTTTGATCAAAAGAAGGTTTTGAAGCATTCGAAAACCTTTTTGCTGATGGAGATCTTGCAAAACTAGCTGAAGAAATTTCACACATGAAGGATGATGAATAAATTACACTATTCAGTTCTTCTCAATGAAACAATTTCTGAACTTAATATAAAAGAAGATGGTATATATGTTGATCTCACATTGGGAATGGGAGGTCACTCTGAAGCCATTTTACAACGCCTTACTACTGGTAAGTTATATTGTTTTGATAAAGACGATTTTGCACTTGAATACGCAAAAAATCGTCTGATGCAAACATCGCCTAACTTTGAATTAATTAAAAGTGATTTCCAGAATATAAAATCAGAATTACTTCAAAGAGGAATAACTCAAGTAGATGGTATTATTGCTGATTTAGGTATCTCATCTCCTCAGGTAGATAATTCTGAGAGAGGTTTTAGCTACAATAAAGATGCCAAATTAGATATGCGTATGGATCAAACTCAAGCTTTAAGTGCTTGAGAGGTTGTCAACGAATATGATGAAGCCAAATTAGCCCAAATTCTATGAGAAAACGCTGATGTAAAGCTTCCAAAAAAAGTTGCGAAAGCCATCGTAGAAAGTCGGCCAATTAACACTACGTTAGAATTAGTTGACATTATTCGCAAAGCATATCCAGCCAAAATAGTGAAAGAAAAAAATCCTTCTAAAGCAGTTTTTCAAGCTCTTCGCATTGAGGTTAATAACGAGTTACACTCACTTCAAAACATGCTAAGTGATGCGGTTCAATTACTTAAAAATAATGCCGTTTTAGCAATAATAACTTTTCACTCTATTGAAGATAAAATCGTAAAGAATTTCTTTAAAACTTTAATTGAAGATAAACTTCCTGCGAAATTACCTGTATTTGTTGAAAAACAATACTTTGCCAAACAATTTAAACCTTCAAATAGAGAACTTCAAGAAAACAAGCGCTCAAGAAGCGCCAAATTAAGAGTGTTGTATAAAAAATAATATTTAGAAAGGAAGGTTGTTGTGCAAAAAAGTGTTGGAATTTTTCACCTTAGCAACAAAGCATTATCATTTCAAATGCTTGAGCAAATAAATGGCAATTATTTGTTTGATGCTAAACAATTTAAGCGCGTTATTATGCCAAGTAATGTGCTTGATATTGAAAATTACCTCAAAGACATTCACAACACCTTAACTACTTTAAATAATCAACACCTTAGTTTAAATGTCATCATTGATGACTCAATACTTGAAAGCGTTCAAGTCAAATTAATTAAAACTACTCTTTTAAGTGAAGATATTTCTAAACTCGATGATGCTTCAGTAGCATTAGAACAGTTAATCACTCAACAAATTGCACAATTTGAAAATGAACAAAGTGTAACTAAAATAGCTACAGCAATCACTTATGAATATCTTTTGTATAAGTCTAACAATCAAGTAAAGATTTATCATGAATTCCCAAAGGGAAAAAAATTTACTAAGATAGTCGCCAAAACTTCTTTTGCCTATCAACCAAAAACATGTAATTACAAACATATTTTGTCGCTTTTCCAAGCTTTACCAAGCGATGAATTGAATGTAATGTTAAGTAGCCAAATTAATTCAGTAAACTTAAAGGATAATTCTCAAGTCAACTTGTCTGTTCAGGTTAATCAACAAAGTAGCGTGTTAGCTTTAGTTTATAATGGAGCAATTATTAATTACAAAAAACTATTAGTGGGTACTGATAATTTAATTTATAAAATTGCCATCGATGAACACATAAGCTTCAACCAAGCACGCAACAAAGTTAAATATTTAACCAAAATAGATACTTCAACCACAATAGAGGATCAAAATTTAAGCCTTAGTTATTCTCTATTAAAATTCTTTGAAAGCTTTATACAAGAGCAAATGATTGATTTTGTTGCTCAAAAATACATTGCACCCGAAAAATTAAACACTCTTTCTTTCAGTGGTGAGTTAGATTGAATGAATAATTATTTTGAAAAGATGTCATTTTTGCCAAGCAAAATTGGTTTTTCTCAAATGTATAAACCACTTTCAAATACCTTAAATCCTCTTGAGAAAACACAAGAACCACTCACATTTAGTGTTTTAAACTTTTTAAATACTTTTGTGTGAAAACAAACAAACACTGTAAATACCATTTCAAGTCATTATGACTTACAACATACCAAAAAGCAAAGATTTCTCCTTCTTAGAGAATTGTTTGCAAACTTAAAATTAGTATAAAAGGAGAAATTATGTACGATGAATTAAGTGCTTCACAAAAGAAAATCGCTGCTTCAAATACCGAAAACGAACAAATGATTGACCGTAATACCGCTGGTATTGTGCTCAAAGTTATCGGTGTTGGAGGGGCAGGTAACAACGCAATTCAAATGATGGATAAAGAGCAATTCAAAAACGTTGAATTTATCGTTGCCAACACAGATGCTCAAGCGCTCGCATCAAATGACTGTAAAAATAAAATTGCTTTAGGTAAAGATAACCGTGGTTTAGGTGCTGGTTCTGATCCTGAAGTAGGAGCTAAAGCTGCCAAAGAAAGTTTATCTGAAATTCAAGAAAAAATCGGTGGTGCTGATGTGGTGATCATTGCCGCTGGACTTGGTGGAGGAACTGGAACTGGAGCTGCTCCTGTGATTGCTGAAGCAGCCAAAAATAATGGTGCCTTAACTATTGCAATTGTTACAACCCCATTCTTATATGAGGGTCCTAAAAGAAGAAGATATGCTAAAGAAGGAATCGAAAAACTTTCTAAATTTGTCGATTCATATATTATCTTGTCAAATAATAAATTAGCTGATAATTACGGAGATGTACCGTTAAATGACACTTTCGAATTATCAAACATTTCCCTTAAAAACATTATTTTAGCTATTCATGATATTTTATACCGTATTGGTAGAATTAACATTGATTACGCTGATGTTAGAAAAATTTTAACCGATGGTGGATTAACCATGGTTGGAATTGCTCAAGCAACCGGAAAAGATAGAGCTGAAAAAGCTGTTGAAAAAGCTTTTGAGCAAAATCTTTACGAAAAACCAATCAATAAAGCATCAAGAATGATCATTAACATTCAAAGTGATAAAAAAGCTTCACTTTCAGAAGTTCAAAAAGCCATTAGCAAAGCTTACCAAGTTTTTGGGACTTCAATTGATGATGAAGAAGAAGGAATTGATACAATTACTGGACATGAAATTGTAGACCTTAAAGATAATGGTGAATTATTTAAAGTCTCAATTATCGTTACTGGAAGTAATGATGAAAATGCCAGAGAATTAAAAGTTCCAACTATGCAAAATAATGATGCTATTTCATTTGCACAAGCTCAATTAAACGAACTTCAATATTCAAAAGAACATGAATCTACACAAGTAGAAACTCAAACTCAAAGCTATTCTCCTGCTTATTCTTGAGACGAAGAACCAGTTGTGGAGCAACCAGTTCAACCTCAAGAAGTTGTTTATGAAAAACCTCAAGTTGAAGTCGTGCATGAAGTTGAATATCAACCACTTAAAAGAGAAATACCAGTACAAGAATATAACTACAACAATTACTTTGATGAAGAACCTTCAGACAAACTTCCTGAAGAACTCACAAACATTGAAAATGTGTTTGGTGAAACTAGAGAAGCTTCTCATTCAAGCTACTCACAACAACCAAGAACTAACGAATACACCATTTCTGAACGTACTTCAGAATACAACGCCGGAGAAACAAGAGAAGTAAATGAATTTCTTTCTTATCAACAGGCAGGTGAACCAGAAAAAAAGTATCAAAATGAGAAATCTTCAAAAGATTTAAAAAATAATTCAGACGATTGATACTAAAATTAAGTTGATGTCTTAGAAAACACGATTTTAGTATGTCAAATTATTAATTAAACTTTAATTTGATTTCAAATTCATTTTAAGCTATTTCCTAATTTGGAAGTAGCTTTTTTAATTTCTTCAATTAAACGTTTAACAAAAAAACAACTAGTTAAGTTGTCTTGTTTTGCAGTTTTGTGAAAAAACCTTCCTTTAAATCATATAAATTTACTAAATACTTAATGCTTTCATACGAGTCTTTTAAGGCATGCTTAACACTTTCTCAACCTTTTCCATCGGTAATTCAAATAAATTGCATTGGAGTGGTAGAAAGTTTTTGGTTTATTGCTTTATAACTACGAGCCACTTCATTTAATTTTGATCCACCTGAATTGTAAAAATTACATTCAATAGCATAAAGTTTATTGTTTAATTCAACCACAAAATCAAAGCGTTTATCTAAAGCGTTTACTTCTTCTAAGATGTTTAAGTTGAGATTTCATTTATACTCAATTTCTTTAACACTCATTTGTTGAAAGTATGACACATTTTTGTGCAGTCCTGCTTTTTGAAGTTGTTTTTCAACTAATTCCTCCATTAAAATCCCGGTTCGATTCTTTCTTCCGTTGGTATCCATGCCAACTTCAATACCGGTAACAAAATCTTTAATGTTAGTAATTAGCTTATTTTCTAAAATTTCAAATAAACCGCTTTTATGCATAAATTCTGAATAATCATCAATGCTCATATTAAATTCACTAAAATCATATACCTTGTTTTCTTCGTTATCGTTAATGGTGATTTTGGTGTCGCGCTTAGCTAATAAAATTGGTAACACTTTGAGAGTTTCTGGATATTTAATGATAATATCTTTAAAATCTTGTTCTAAGTCATTACTATTAGATAAAGAATTTAAAATTTCAAGTTGTTCTTTAATTAAATCAACATTCTGAGACACTTTAGGAAAATTTACATAATAGTTTCACGAAGCGATAGTTTCTGTGAAAGAGTGAAATCAAGTTTCAAAGTCTTTTTTCATGTTAGTAATTGGTAATAATTACTTCCTCCACAGCTCCACGTTTATCACCTTTGGAATTTATCATTCTTTTCGCTTTAACTACTGTAATCTTAAAATCTTTATAAAGTTCATTAATTAATGGTGTGTTGTGATTTGAAAGCATCACTTTAACACCTTTAGCATTTAATTCTTTATATACTTGAGATAAACGCACTTGCTCTTCAGTTCCAAAACCTTCTTTGTTATAACTTACAAATCCACTTTTATTTGGAATTACATCATAAGGAGGATCTAAGTATACAAAGTCATTCGCTTGAGCTTTCTCTAAACACTTGGTGTAATCGCCATTAAATAAACGAACATTAGCAATTGCAAAATATTTTTGGATTTCTTTGATGTTATCTTCTTCAAAAGTCACAACTTTTTCTTTTTTACCTCACGGAACATTAAAGTATCCTTTGGAATTGACTCTATATAAACCATTAAAACAGCTTTTGTTTAAATAAATAAGTCGCGCTCCTTTAATTGGGAGTGAAAGTTTATTAAAGTTAGAATCTTGATCCATAGATCTAATTTGGTAATAATATTCTTCAGAGTGTTTTTTCTCGTGTTCTTTAAGCAACTGAAGCATCTTTGTTGTTAACTTTGGATCTTGTAAACATTCATAAATTGACATTAAATCAGCATTAAAATCATTAATATAAGCTTGTTTTGGATTTAATGCAAAGAGCAAAGCCCCTCCTCCAACAAAAGGCTCAAAATAGTTATTAAAATCTTCTGGAAGGTGTTCTTTTAAAGCACTAAGAAGCTGTGTTTTACCCCCGGCTCACTTTACAACTGGCTTAGTATTAAAAGCCGCTTTAAAGGTAAATAATTGATCCAAAGAAACTTCTAAAGCTTTAGAAATTTTTAAAATTCTCTCTAATGTTAAATTCACTTTCCCAGATTCAATTTTTGAAATTTGAGAACGTTCAATTTTCAGAAGCTTTGCAAAATCTTTTTGAGATAAGTTTTGACTTGTTCTAAGTTGTTTAATTTTTTCACCAAGTATTTCTTTTATCATAATAATTTAATTATATATTGTTGTGCATTATAAAGCACAATTATATTTACAAATAAAAACGCATCTTTTATGATGTGAATTTAATTTTGTTAAATGTTACTTATTTTTTCTTGATTGCTTTCTTCACAATTAAGCACAGCATTAATTATTTTATTTCTTTCTAAAATTATCTTAATATCATTTTTTAGTTTTTCAATAAATTTTCTTTCCGTTTCTTTCGTTCAATAAATAGATAAAGAAACTTTAGGCCTAGTAATAGCTGTATAAAAGATATTATAGTCTATATTTTTTACAGAATTTTCATCTATAAACAAAATTACATTATCTTCTTCTAGTGATTGAGCTTTATGTATGGAAATACAATATTTTAAATTGAAAGGAATTATATTTTTTAATTCATTCGGGTGATTTTTATAAACCCTAAAACGTATTCCTGACATTCGTTCTTCCTCTAAACTATATATTATTGAAAAATTCTCTCCAGGATTAGTTACAAACGCTTTTACTTCAACATCAAATTCAATATATTCTAGTGAAGAATTATCTGTAGAAATTTTTATATCTTTTATAGTTCCTTCAAGATTTGTAAAAATGTTTTTGTCCAGAAAATCAGAATATTTAAACAAAATAGGATCATTTTTTTTGAATTTATAAATTCCTCAAATAACTTCTCTTTCAGGATTATAAGATTGAGCCATTTTATTTAAACTGTTTATCCCAAAAAGACCGTTGTAATTAGGTGCTAACAACATAAAATTATTCATATTTTTTAAATTTAAGTTTTCCGGATTTTTTGAAAAATCTCCTTTTTGAAGTTCTTCTAAAAATGTTTCTAATTTTTTAGAATTTTTTATATCAATTAAAGCATCGGATAATTCTCGTATTCTCTTTAAAAGGTTTGTCTTGATTCTATGAATATAATTTAATTCTAAAATGTTATTTTTATTATTGGATTTACTTAGCAATTCAAGAACCTTTTCGTGTCAATTTCCTAATTCTATAGATTTATTTTGTCTAAAATCTCCAACCAACAATAAGTAGCCAAAATTATTAGTTTCTAGTATACGCCTCATTTCTTTATTAGAAACGCAACTAAATTCATCAATTATCATAATATCTGCCTGTTCTGTAAATAGACCTTTTTCAAAATCTTTCAAATACTTATCAATTGTAAGGAATTTGGAGTTTTCAATTTTTATTTTATTTTTCAAGTTTCTAACTGCTGTATGTGTTTTAGATAAAAATATTTTTCTTTTATCTGATAATAATTCAGAAATTTTTGAAATTTTCGTAGTTTTTCCTGTTCCTGCAGGACCATGAATTATTCCTATTGAAGAAAACTGAAAGAGATTTAAAATTTTTTTAACATTATCATCAATATTATTTAAATTAATTTTGTTAATTATTTCTTCCCTTAATTTCTTTGTATTTTCTTGATTAATGTTTGAATTTAATTTTTTTATCGTATGTATTATTTTTTCAAGGTCTGTAACATTTTGATTTATATAAATATAGTCGTCTTTAATACATAATTTAGAGTCTTCTTTGTGACCAGTTCATAGTAAATTATTATAAATTTCAACAATTTTTTTCAATTCTTCTAAATTTAAATCAATATCAGATATTTTCGTTGCGATATATCCTAAATTTTGAGCATTTCAAATAACTTTTTTTGCAATTATTTGGTGTTCTATATTTTTTAAATTTATTGAATTTATAAGATCCTGATATTTAGGATTGTGTTTTACTAAAGAGAATGTTAATGGCAGATGTTCAAACGGCAAAGTCTTTTTTGCTAAAAATGTATTATTTAAAATTTCCTTTTTCGTCTTTCCTATTTGGTTTTTGACTATATGTGGATCTACCATTTTTATTAAATATCTAAGTGTTTGTTCACAAAATTCTTCTTTTGTGATTATATTTTTTGTTTTAACTAAAGAGTCAGCGAGAAGTTGAATTTCTTTATATGGACTATTTAATAATAAATCAATAAAATCATCTCATAAATCGTTATCTTCAACAATAAGTTCAAACAAAGTTTTATAATTTAAATTATAAATTTCTTCTAATTTAAATCCTACTTCTTTAAAAATGTTTAAATTTGAAATATTTTCATTATGAAAAATTCTTATAAATTCCTTGAAAAAATTTAAAGGAAACTTAAACTCATAATCCGAAATAAACAAAACTTCTTGAACATTATTGTAAATTTCTAATTTAACCTCTTCAAAATTTATACTTATAGGATAATCATTTTCAATTAATTTATTTGAAAAAGCTATTATGTTATTTTCTTTATCATAAAAATTTCCAAAAGGATTTAAAATTACTTCATAAAACTTATGATTAGAATACTTTCTCGGTATACAGCGCACAACTTTGTATAAGAATTCGCTTGGAACAAATCTTTTATCTTCTATTTCAAAGGTATTTTTAATTTCAGTAGATTTTAAATATTCAGAAATAGCAAAAAGATGTTTTTCCTCTTCCTTAGATTGTTCTAAATAAAAACTTATATTTTCAAGAATTTTTAAGCCATAATTTACTTCAGTGTAATTTTGTATTTCTAAAAGATATGAAATATAATCAGAAAGCAACCTCTCACTTTGTTCGTTGTTTAAATAATTATGAGAAACAGAATTTTGTAATTTTCAATGGAATTTAAATCATACCTTATATATGGGGTTTTCTGCATTTCTGTTTTTTGAACATTTATCTTTTATTGATTTAAAATCATCATAAACAAATGGATAATTATACGGATCTTTATTTTCCTTTTTTAATTCCCAAAAGTAAAATATATGTTCAATAAAAGGTCGCAACTGATCTAATATTATTTTAGCTTCATCGCAAGATTTATTATCATAATTAGTTTTTCAGTTTAAAAAACGACGATCAATAAATTCGCTTATTTCTTCAATTTTATGAATAACAGAACTTTTATTTACATTTTGTTTCATATAACCTCTTTTGTAATGCATATATTAAGCAAACTTATTTAAGCTCAATTTCTTCATTAGATTTATCTCTAATGATAATTTTGTTTTTAATATCTATTTCGTTTACCATTCAACCATTTCAATGACAATCTCTAATGAATTGATCTATTCTATTAACCCCATTAATTTCCTTTAAAGTAACAACAATACCAAAAAGTAATCCTTCACCATCTTTGTTATTCAATCTATTATTTGTTTTGACTTCTATACCCCATTTTTTACTATCATAAGAATTTTTCGGTTTGTCATATTTTGTTATTTTTTCAGAGATATATTTAACGTTATCTCATTTTCTAAATAAGTTTCTTGCGTTGTTTTCTTTTAAATAAAAAGACTCATTATCATATTTATTGTCATTTTGCTTGTCTCCTTTAATGTCAAGGATTTTATTGTTTTTAAGTCTTCCTATATGTAAGTTTAATTCTGTATTTGTGTAATCTACTCCTTGAGTTCGGGTTGTTTTTGGGAAATAACACATTGTTGCTTTTACTTTATAAGGGAATTTGTCATCCTTTAAAGGAACTGGTAATGAATAATTATATGTGTTTCATTTTTCGCTTATCCCTGAGATAAAAAATTTAATCTCATCATTTTTGCTTTCTATTATTTCTTCAATTCTTATAGGTACTATTCCATGCCCAAAAATTGAAATAAATTCTTTTGTAGGTTCAGATTCTCAACCTCTTGCTGAATCAATAATTAATGCTTTAGCCACTTCTCTGCTACATCCGACAATTTCGATTAAATAGGCTAACTTTCTTGCTATTCAAGGCGCAGCAAAAGAAGCTCCTGAAATTTGTTGTTTTCCAATATTTGTTCAAACATTCATCATTTTTTCAGGACTTCCGCCATAATAACTTACATCTGGTTTTGCAAAAAAAGATAAAACTATTCCTTTTCGAGTGTACGGAGCAGATTCTTTGTTTGAAGTTACAGAATTAACAACAATGGAATTAATTGAATCAGCAGGAGATCCGATCCTTAAATTTTCTTGAGAAGAATTATTATTTGTACCTGCAATTACAAAAATAACATTGTATTCATTTTGAATTTTATCCAATTCAGAACCAATATATGAGATAAAATATTTGTCTATTTCTTCATTTGAACCAATTGAAATATTTCACACTTTAATATCGGTGTTTCCTTTAATTATTCATCTAATTTTTTGAATAAAAGTAGACTCTGAAAAACCTCTTGCTCGTGAAATTCCGAAATGTCTCACTCTAAATCTTCCGCATCCATCATCTAATCAATTATTTAAAGCTGGTCCATCAACTATAATTGAAGATACAGCCGTTCCATGGTAATAGTCCTTTTCATATTTCTGTATTTCTTTATTAGTGTCATCGTAATATTCTACCCATTTTGAAAAATATACTTTATCATCAAAAAGAGTGTCAATAACACCAATAATTGGTTCGTTTGCCGGAGCCGGTATTTCTGGTTGATTTGTTTCAATTATTTTATTAAATTCACCGATACTAAATTCTTTTTCATCATGTGAATACATGGCTACTAAATAAGATGCTTTTTCATTTAACTTTTCAACATCCTCTTCATATAATTTAACAGTATAATCATCTAAAAGATGATAATTAGTTAATCCATATTTACTTAAAATGTCTTTAATATTTTTATCTGTTCTATATAAAGTGACAATTGACATACCAGGCTGTTTATATGCTCTTTCAATTCCAAAATATTCAACATAGGAAAGATCTGCAATTATATTTTTAAATTGTTTCAAACTTATTCTATTATCATTAATTAATGAATCCTTAAAGAAAAAATCATTTGAAAATATTGAATTGTCAATTGATCCATTAAAATTTTCTTCCAAAATATTAAGTGCTTCTTCTATTTTAATAATAGTGTTTTCAAGTTTTTCTTTGGAAATGTAGTAAGTTATAATGTGTTTGTTTTCATCAGAATTAAATTTAATTCCCACAATTGATTCATTTGATTTATGTCCATTAAAAATTTCACTAATTCTTGAGCTTTTTGGAATGATATTTAAGTGATACACTGTTATTAAAACACCAGAAAATGGAGCGTTTTCTTGATTTCAAAAAGAAGAAATATTTTTTAAATCCTCTAACATTTTTTCAACATCTTTACTGGTTAATGTTCTATCAGTTTTCATTCTTTTAGGTCCAAAAACTGCCTTTCTGCTTTCTTGTGAAAAACGTCCTTTTAATTCAAGAAGTTTATTCATTTAATTCCTCCGTTTTATTAATTTTCAAAGCAACCGAACTTTTAGATTTACCTGTTAATTTTTCTATTTCTCTAACTGTAAAACCTTTGTTTGATAATTCTAAAATATCATCTATATTTGCAGACGGATCTATGTTTTTATATAATTTTCTTAAATAATCAAATTCAGAATCAGGATTACTAAATGCCATTGAAATTCTTATTAAGTTTTTTAATTCACCTGGATAAGGAATTTCGCTAGCTAAATTCAGAATTTTTTTAAACAATCTTACATCTTTAGATAAAGTCTTAAATTTTTTCAAATATTCGTTTAAATAAGTTTCGGCAATTCTTAGTAAATCTTCTTTTTCGTATTTGTTGAAATTAACAAAAGCATCAAATCTTCTTCGTAGAGCAGCATCAAGCTCTTTATATAAATTAGTTGTTCCAATAATGATTACGTCGCTATTATTTTGATTTAATTTATCTAACTCTTTTAAAATAGTTGATGTAGCTCTACCCATTTCTCTAAGATCGTTTTTATTAATTCTATCTAAAGCAATTATGTCTATTTCATCAAATAAAACTATTATTTTCTCTCTAGAACCTATTTGAGTGATTTTTTCAAATAAATGAACAATGTTTTTGTTTGTTTGTCCTAATCTACTATCAACAACATTTTCAAAATTAACCATCAATAGTGTTCTGTTTAAAGTTCTGGCAATGTATTTTGCTGCTTCAGTTTTTCCAGTACCAGGTAATCCTTCAAATAAAAATTTATTTATTCCAACATTGTGCTTTATAGCATTTAAAATTCCCACTATTTTTTCATAAATATTTTCGGGTAGATCTAAAAAATTCAACTCCGACACAGGAACAACCTTTAAAAAAGGACTTTCTGAAACCGATTCTTGAGGAACGAATAAATTCGCTCCAGCTATTAGTGTCATTACATAATCAGCCAATTCGTAATCACCATTTTTGTCAAAATATTTTGCAACTTTTATCGCTTCTTCTCTAAAGCCTATTTCGTTTTTTTCGGCGTGATATCTTATTAAGTTTAAAATGTTTTCTTTTTTCATGCGAACTCCTATAATTTAATTTTATATTATTTAATTAGTGTTGGACATTTTTTTCCCAAAAAGGACAAAGAAACAAAAAAAGACATTTTAGTGTCTTTTAGTATAAATTTATTCGGTTTTAAGCAGTTTGTTTAAAAAGTATTTATATTGTTTTTCTAATAGAGATATTTGTACCGGTAAAATTCCTGATATTTCCGAACAATACTTTTCAAAATAGTCTAAAGCTAAAGAAATTTTTTTCTGTTTTTCAAGACTAAGAAGGGGTATTTTAACATTTTTTAATTTTCCTGTTGTAACAGTGGGTATTCCACTCCCTTCTAAAACATACAAAGGTACATTTTTCTTTAAATAGTGATAGAAAAATCTGACATCGATTAAATTAGAATTTTGTTCTATAACTCCACACAATTGTGTAGGGGTAAATTTTTCATTACGATAAAATACTTCTCCAGCATTTGCTCCATACATCGCAATTGTTATATATTCACCATCATGAGTGTATGAATTAAGTCTTCCTATTTCACCGTTGTTGTTTGTTTGAGAAGAATATACTGGATATAAACCATTACTAATTAGTTCTTTCTTCACAATGTACTCGCCAGAATTCACAAATGCTAAATTAGATAACAATAAATTGTTTTTTGAAAAAACTAAGGTTAAATAAGAAAGCAACTCAAAAACAATGCTATTTAACGTTTGCGCAAGCTCTCTCTCTCTCTCTCTGGAGACACTTCAAGAGTTCCTTGAGCAAAGCTTAGAAGTTTATCACGATAATATGAGTATTGTTGTTCTCTGAGTTCAATTTCTTTTGGTAAACCAGTTTTAAGAGTGTTAGTTAGTTCTTCAAAAGTATTTAAAATATTAACTAAAACTTTTTGTTTTTCAATTGAAGGGATTGATACTTTTAAGTTTTTAATGACATTTCTTGGTAAAGAAGGAATTCCTGCTCCTTCTTTATTTTCCATTAAATACGACTCTTTATCTTTTAAAACGAAATATAAATATCTGTTTAATAATTTATCTTCATTCTTTGTCTTAATCACATAGCAATGTGCGCCAGCTCAAAAATTAGTATTTTGTCAATCCACAAAACCAACAGAACCACCTTGAGCAATTGTTATATTATCTTTTTCAAAATTAAATTCATTGTAATATCCACTAGGTCTTACTCCACCATTAATTACTGGATATTTATCATTTTCTGATAGTTGACTTTTATTTAATTGCTCACCAATTTTAATATCAACAAATTTATCAAGAATAGAAACATTAGATTCATCAATTTTGTGTAATTGTGGTTTGAATATGTATTCAATTAGTTTGACTACATTTTGCCAGTCTCTCTCTCTCTCTCTCTGGAGACACTTCAAGAGTTCCTTGAGCAAAGCTTAGAAGTTTATCACGATAATATGAGTATTGTTGTTCTCTAAGGTTTAATTCTGAAGGCAAACCAATATTTAAGTCTTCACATATTTTTTCAAAATTATCAAGAACATATACAATTTTATTTTGAATATTTAAAGAGGGAATTTTTATTTTTATGCCATCTATATCAGAAATAGATAAAAATGGTTGATTTCCTTTCTTGTATTTTTCTAAACTCAAACTCTTTAAACAGTGATACAAATATTTGTCTGAAATCTTTTCTTTTTTAGCTCTGCAAATTGTTCCGTTATAAGTGACGAAATGCTTACCAGAGGCTCAAATTACATTACCAACAGTTCCTACATGACCAATGATAATGCCGTCTTCATTATTTCATTTGTCTGTGTACCCAACTATACCATTTGATCCATATACAGGAAAGACACCTCCATTGTTAGGAATAGTATTACCTTCACCATAACGCATGTCTGCTAGCTCTTTTAATTTGTATACATTATTTAGTTTTTCATCTGATAAAAGATAATTTCTATAGTAAGTATATTGTTCTTTTCTTGCCTTCAGCTCTGCCTTCAGCTCTGCTGAAAAAGTTGTAAATTTATCAAGTTTATCAATAATTTTATCTTGCTCTTCAATTGACGGAATTGCGATTTCCATCTCGAGTATATCAGACATATTAGGATGTTTTATTCCTGATCCTCTGTAAAAACTTACAATAGTATTTATGTTGTTTTTTAAAAAGTAATATAAATACTTTGTTCTTAATATTTCTTTATCTTTAACTACTGCAATTCTATTATCGGTAGTTACAAAAGCACCTTTGTAATATTGAACAATTGGATATCCACCTCCTGGGATAGCGATTATTTCTTCATTAGAAACGAATTCATCAACTAAAGATCTATTTACAAAAATGTCGGATTCATAAGTTGTTAGAACTTTTACATTTTCTTCATTTATTTTAGATAATTCAACAAATTTGTCTATTTCTTTTGCGAAAAAATACTTATATTTTTTAATAGATTCTTGTTTAAATAGATCAACATTTTGAAATTTTTTATCTCAAATGGTGACTTCTCAAAGTTTCTTCTTTGTTAAATTCATATTTCAATTATATTTGAAAAATATTTATCAATTTCAATAAAGTCTGTGAGATAAAAAAAATAGTGCATAGCACTAAAAATCTTGGCGGGGGTTAAAGGAATCGAACCCTTATCATCAGTTTTGGAGACTGCTATAATACCATTATACTAAACCCCCGTAAATTTGGATTATTTTCCAAATTTAAAGTGGCACACATCTCCATCTTGCATGATATAGTTTTTACCTTCTGAACGCATTTTACCTGCGTTACGAGCTCCTTGTTCACCATTGTGAGCAATAAAGTCTTCATAAGCAATTACATCAGCTTTAATAAATTTTTTTTCAAAATCAGTGTGAATTACTCCCGCACATCTAGGGGCGGCTCACCCTTTGTGATACACTCAAGCTCTAACTTCTACTACTCCCGCAGTAAAGTAAGTTTCTAAGTTCAGTAAATCAAAAGCTTCTCGAGTTAAAATATCTAGTCCACTTTTTTCAATACCATACATGTTTAGTAATTCTAATTTTTCATTTTCATCTTCTAAAGTGATTAATTCACTTTCAAGATGCACTGAAATAGGGAGTAATTTATCTTCATCTTTAAGAGAGTTTTTTAAGGCATTAAAAAGGGGATCTTCACTATAGTTAGCAATTTGCTCATTGCTTAAGTTAGCCACGTAAATAATTGGTTTTAAAGTTAGTAAGTGATATCCCTTAATGTAGTGAAGTTCTTCTTCACTTAAAGACACTTCTCGAGCAGGAATTTCACTCTCTAAAGCTTGCTTAATTTTAAGAGCGGCATTTTGTTCAATAATTGATTGTTTGTCACCGCTTTTGGCTTTTTTAGCTACCCGATTTAAGACATTGTTAATGGTTTCTAAATCAGCTAATATAAGTTCATAGTTAATAATTTCTTTATCTCTAACTGGATTGACACTATCAGCCACATGCATGATGTTTTTGTTTTCAAAACATCTAATGACATGAATGATTGCATCTACTTCACGAATGTTAGCTAAAAACTTGTTTCCAAGCCCTTCTCCTTTAGAAGCTCCTTGTACCAGTCCGGCAATATCCACAAAATCAAAAGTTGCATGCACAATTTTGTTTGGTTGAATAATTTCAGCTAACTTATCTAAACGTTCATCCTTTAAAGCCACTGTTGAAATATTTGGTTCAATAGTAGTAAAAGCGTAATTTGATGCTTCTACTTGTTTTTTAGTCAGCGCGCTAAATAAGGTGCTTTTTCCAACATTAGGAAGTCCTACAATTCCTGCTTTTAATGCCATATTTTTCTCCTTTAATGTTTTTTTATTTTATCAAAAAATGCATTTTTAAAGCAACTAAATATATAATTAAGAAATGAAAAATACTTCTAAAGATAATTTAACTTTTATTAAAAAAAGAATAGCTGAATTAGTTGAACAAATTAACTTTTGAAACTATGAATACTATGATTTGGATTTTCCAAGTGTTAGTGATACACAATATGATGAGGCTTATCAAGAACTGGTTGAGCTAGAAAATTTATATCCAGCCCTAATTAAAAAGAATTCACCCACTCAAAAAATCGGAGGAACTTCTTCTAATAAATTTGTTAAATTTACTCACGCTAAGTCAATGCTTTCTTTAAATAAAGCATACTCAATTGAGGATGTGGTTAAATTTGATTCGGATGTATCAAAGGTAACTTTAACAAATCACTCATATTCGCTTGAACCTAAAATTGATGGTTTATCTATTTCACTTCATTATCAAGGCGGAGTTTTTGTGCGGGCAGTCACTCGTGGAGATGGAGAAATTGGAGAAGTAGTTACTGAAAATATTAAACAAATTCAGAATATTCCTTTAACTATTAACTATAACAATGATCTGGAAATTCGCGGAGAAGTATATTTGAGCAAGCACAATTACAATGTTGCCAATGAGAAAATCAAGATAGAACATTATTTTAATTTAGCCTTGAAAAATCTTAAAAACTTAAATACTGTTTTGGAAAATAACTTATTAACTAGTGAATATAAAAACAAAATTCAAGAGTTGCTAAATAAAATAACAAACACAGCTAATTTAAATTTATCTTTTGAAGATTTAAAAACTTTTACTCAAGAAATTAATCATTTAATAAGCCAAAATACTTTTGTGGATTTTTCTGCTGAAAATAGTGCTCCAAAGTTGTTTGCCAATCCAAGAAATGCAGCTAGCGGAACACTTAGACAACTTGACTTAAATGTGGTCAAACAACGAAATTTAGATTATTTTGTTTACGAAGTAGTTGATCCAAATACGCATGGAATTAACTCACAAATTAAAGCTTTGGCATTTTTAAAAGATTTAGGATTTGTGGTTAACGAATACATTTATCAAGCCAATTCACTTGAAGATGTAATAAATAAAATTAACGATTTTAAAGACATTAAAGCAACACTACCTTATGATTGCGATGGTTTTGTTATTAAAGTTAATGAAATGAAGTTTTGAGATCAATTAGGTTTTACCTCTAAGTTCCCAAAATATGCAATTGCTTTTAAATACGAAACCGAAGAAGCAATCACTAAAATCATGGATATAAGCGCAGAAGTTGGACGTACTGGTAAAATTACTTATTTAGCCAAACTTGAACCTGTGCAATTAAATCAAACAACGGTCTCTGCTGCTACTTTGCACAATTATGAATATGTGTTAAATATGAATTTAAATGTTGGAGACTTAGTTAAGGTAATTAAATCCGGCGAAATCATTCCTAAAGTAATTGCGTTAGTACAAAAAAATACCACTCAAGTTTTTCCGAAAATTTTACATTGTCCTTCATGTAATAGCTTGTTGCAACAAAATCAAGATTTAGTTGACCAATTTTGTGTAAATCAAAATTGCAACGAAAAAATCATTCGGGCATTAATTCATTTTGCTTCTCGTGATGCTATGAACATTATGGACTTAGGTGAAGAAAATATTCGAATGTTTTATAAGGAAAAATTGCTTAATAACATTTTAGATATTTACAATTTACATCAAAAAAGAGAACTTTTAGAAACTCTTCCAAAAATTGGAAAACGTAAAGTTCAAAAATTAATTGCTAGTGTTGAAAAGTCAAAACAAACAACTTTAGCAAAAGCGCTTTTTGCAATCGGAATTAAAACAATCGGATCTCAAGTTGCTGAATTAATTACTCAAGAAATTACACAGCTTTCAGATTTAATTACTTTGAATTTAGATAAATTAACTCAAATAAATACAATCGGAAATACTATTGTAGAAAACTTACGCATCTTTGTGCAAAACCCACAAAATCAGGAGTTATTAAGACATTTAGATTCTTTATTAACTTACGAAAAAATTACCAAAACCAACAAACTTCAAGGATTAACTTTTGTTATAACTGGAACATTATCTCAAGGGCGAGATTATTATAAAAATTTAATTGTTCAAAACGGAGCTAAAGTTTCTTCTTCAGTAAGTTCCAATACTTCATACGTACTGGCCGGAGAAAACGCTGGAAGTAAATTAGATAAAGCAATTGCTCTAAATGTTAAAATTATTAATGAAGAGCAATTTAACGAATTAATAAAATAAGGACAAACATGTATCAATCAAAATTAACAATAAAACAAACTCAACAGGCAATTCAAGATTTAAAATTTGATTTCACTAAACAATTACACAAAAGATTAAACTTAACTCGTGTTTCAGCTCCTCTTTTTGTGGAGAGTCAATCAAAAATTAATGATGGATTAAATGGGGAAACACCAGTTACTTTTTACCCAAAAAACATTCAAAAACAACATGAAATTGTTCATTCACTAGCAAAATGAAAAAGAATGGCATTAGCTAAATATAAATTTGATGTTCATGAAGGATTATATGCAGACATGAACGCTATTAGACGTGAAGAAGAACTTGATTATAAACACTCATATTATGTTGATCAATGAGATTGAGAAATGGTAATTAACAAAAAAGATCGCAATGTTGAATTTTTAAAAAATACTGTTAAAAAAATCTATGAAGCTATTAAATTTGTAAAACGTGAGCTTATTTTAGATTTTCCTCAACTAACTTATGATTTTCCTGAAGAATTAACTTTTGTGACATCACAGCAACTTTATGAGATGTATCCAAATTTACAACCAGATCAAAGAGAAAATGAATTCGCAAAACTTCACAGAGCATTTTTTGTAATGCAAGTAGGTTATAAACTGCCAGATAATTTAGAACACTCTAAACGGGCATTCGATTATGATGATTGAACATTAAATGGAGATTTGATTTTTTATGATAAAGCTAATGATGCAGCTTTAGAAGTGTCTTCAATGGGAATTAGAGTTGATAAAGATGCTTTACAAAAACAACAAGAATATTTAAAAATTGATGATTCTAAAATTGGAGAATATCACAATTTAATCCTCCAAGAAAAACTTCCTTTCACAATTGGAGGAGGAATTGGACAAAGTCGTTTATCAATGCTTCTTCTTGAGAAAAAACACATTGGTGAAGTACAAGTTTCTTGTTGAGATGAACAAACTAAAGAATATTGTGCTCAAAACAATATCGAATTACTTTAAAACGGTCATTGCGATCGTTTTTTTGTAAAAGAATTTATGGAACATTTTTCCACATTTGACATTTTTGATAGGAATTTATTATAATTAAAATGTAGATATAATCAAATTTTCGGAGGTTAAATATGTACAAATACAAAGCTAGATTAGTTGCTAATGGAGAAATTGTAGCTCAAGCTAACACCTTAGACGACTTAAGCGGTTTAATTAAAAGTTATCGCAGAGGCCAAAAACACGGTCTTCACACAAAGGCTAACGAAAATATCGAGGTTATACACATTGAAAGGGATAATTTACATGGTAAATACGCTTCTAAAGAAGTAGTTATCAAAATAGTTTAATTTTTTTCAATTTATGGTGTCGCTTTAGACACCTTTTTTATACAAAAATATCTTTTCTTAGTAAAATTTAAATATTATAAATAGAAAGAAGGATTAATGAAATTTTTAACCCATCCCATTAAATTAGACGTTGTGACTTGAGTTGAATATCAAAGCAATGCTCTTCAAAACTTACAAGAACAAGCAAAAACTAACAAGGATTTAAAAATTACTCAAGATAAAATTTTAGATCAAGCATCTAAAATGTATTTACTTCCTGAAATGCAAAAAGTATGAAATTCATACTTGCAAAAACAAGATAATATTATTTATTTTAGACCTATGGAAGTTATTTCAAAAATGACTCCAGATAAAATTGAAGGTGAATTCAAAATTTATTATTATGATCAATTAGATAAAATTAATTTAGAATTTGAACCGCAAAATAAAATCCAATTTCAGCCTGATTATGAAGAAAAAATTAAAACTTTTACTGAAGAATTTATTAAAAATTACACTTTCAGATTTTATTTAGATCCTGATCAACCTATTGCTGAAGGTAATTTAGTATATGTAAAAATTAGTGATTTAAAAGAAGAAAATTCACGTGTGTACTCAGTACATGCTGAAAATAATACTTCTAAAGTTTTAGAACATATGCTTTTAAATAAAAAAGTCGGTGATGTTTTTGAAACTGATAAGTTGGGTCAGCCTCTTAAAATCGAAATTCAAAGCGCAATGTATTACAAACAACGAGAAATCACCAACGAAAACGCAAAAGATATTTTAGGAAAAAGCTTTAATAATTTAGACGATGTAAAAAAAGATATTTATAAAACTACTCGTGAACAAGTTTTTAGTGATGCATTATTTAACTACGGAGTCAAAATCATTGATGAAGTTATTCAAAAAAGTCCTGTAGTAGAATTGCCACAAGATTTAATAGAAAATGATTTAAAACATTTTAATTTTGCCCCTACTTTTGAAGGTAATCCTGCGGAATACGTCACTGCTACTATTTATAACTTCTTTTGACAATTAGTTTTTAGAAATAAATTAAAAATCGATATTAAAGAAGAAGAATTTAAAAATGAAATTCGTTTTGCTCAAAACTTACTCCCAGAAAATCAAGATCATAATTTAAAAACTGAAGCAGTAGTGAATGCGATTATTTTCAAAAAAATTGCATTACATTATCTTCAAAAATACGAACCCCAAGTATACCAAGAGAACAAACAATACACACATTTAAGTAATTAATCAGCCTTTTATGGTTGATTTTTATTTTTTAACTTTTAAAATTACACTTTTTAGATATAATAAATAAGCAAACGGAACAGTACTCAAGAGGCTGAAGAGGCGGTCCTGCTAAGACTGTAGGGGAGGCAACTCCCGCGGAGGTTCAAATCCTCTCTGTTCCGCCATTTTTTTATGCCCTTTTTCATTTATATAATTTATTTTTTATAAAAAATAAAAAAAACTTATTTTTACATTTTTTATTTCAAAAACAAAAAAAAAAAAAAAAAATAAAGGCTTTTTGGCCTTATACACTATTTTTTAAAATAACCAAATTTGAAATTTTTATAAATTAATTTTATATACACATTTTACGGTACATAAGTGCCGTTTTTTTATTTTGTTTTAAAAGAAATTTACATTTTGATATCTAAAAGTATCTTTTCTTTGAATTTTGCAAAATATTTTTATTTTTCAAAAACATTTATAATGAAATTATATTTTTTTAAAATATTACATATTTTACTTAGGAGTTTATATGCCAAAAACATTGAAAACTAAATTAAAGAATAAGATAATAGGAAGTTCAATAGCTGGTTCATCACTTTTAGCTTCACTCTTGTCTTTTTCAGCAACCCCAAACGTAAATGATCAATATAATGAAATTATAGATGCAACATACTTGAGTCCTACCTTTACAAGTAACTCATTTCAAAAAAGTGTTTATCTTTCTGACGAAACTTTTAGTGATCCGAGTTATGACTACACCAACGACAAATGAAGACAATATGTCGAAAATTCTGCAGATTTAAACTATTCAACAATTGTGGAAGACAAAGTTTCGTGAATTACTGAATTTAATGGTGGAGCAACATACGAAAAAAATAACGAATATAGATACACATCAAATCCAGGATTTGGAATTTATTTTTCAGATGATCTTGAACTTGATGGGCCTATCGAAATTGATATCATTGACAAAGCTAACAATACTAAAAGTCATACCAGCTTCGCTATTCGTGAATTAGATAATGGTCAAAGTGGTACTGCATTTAATTTGTGAAGAACATCAGATAACGATGAATTGAATGTTACAAATATAGCAACAACTCAAAATAGCAATATTACCAGTCAACAACTTTACGATTCAATAACAAGTCAATACGGAATGGATCAAAAAGGGAATAACTTTGTAAGTAAATCAACTGAAATTGATTTAAGAAATAGAGTCGGTACTGTATTGTTCTTTTCTTATAGAACTGAAAAATATAGAACAGCAAAATTTGTAGTTAAATACAAAACTAAAACTAGAGCAAATTTCCAAAATAGAATTCTTAATGAATCAAGATTTCAAAAAGATTCAACTTCTTTTGTCGGAAGTGCTTATTTTGCTAAACTAAAATATAGTCGTTCATCACTATATACTTTTAATCGTGCGCCTATAGTTGAGGTTTCATTAGACGCAACAAACAACTATCCAGATCGTAGAGGATATGGTGCTCCTGGTATTAACTATACTCTTTACAAAAGAAAAACTACAACTTCTTGTGCAGGAGCTGCTGGAAATGCTAACTTTGCAAATTGTTTTGACAGAATTTATTCACTACCAACTTCATATGATTCAACTATTTTAAACACAACTAATGGGACATCTGTTAGAAGAAAATATAAATTGAATTTAAGATACACAGATTATTTAAAAACTTTGAATTCAAATAGCAATTATGTTTGAGTTTCTTCAATTAACACCAACAGTCCTTCAGCATCTAATTGAAAACCAATTACTAATGATAAAAGTTTTACTTTCAATCCACAAAACTTAACTTTCTCATTAACTAATACATTAGAATTAAAAGATGAATTAAAACAACTTACCGATGAACAATTAAGAAAAGTTGAAATTAGTGCAGATAAATACAAAAAACTAATTTCTGAGTTGCAATACTTGCCTGAAGTTACAGATAATAATATTGATTTGAGCGATTCAAAAATTGCTAATGATATTGCTTTTTTAAAAGCATTATTAAACAATCAAAGACAAGAGCTTTATACAAAAATAAAACAGTATTTAGACAATCCAGAAATTAACAAGTTTAAAGACAACACTGATATTTCTAGATATTGAAGCAATACTCAAAATAAACTTAATGCAATTAAAGATGAAGATAATACATCATCATTGATCCAACTAAGAGATAAACTAAAACAAGCTTATAATGCTTTTGATGATTTACAAAAGCGTATTTCAACATTGCCATTGCGTAATTCAATCAGCTCATTTGTGCGTGTTTTGGATGCTTCAATTTTAGAATCTTCAAATGATTCAGTGTCAAGCACAACCCCTGTTCCAAGTTATCCAAAATATAGAATTTCAGCTGGTCTTAATAATCCTAGTGACTACATCAGTAAAATGGTTTACAATAACAAAATTATTTCAATGCAGACAATTTTAAGATGAAATAATTACGTTTTTAGAAGAGGGGATGGAACCGAGGCTTCACTAAGTGCTAGCGACCAAACTACAGCTATTAACTACTATAGATCTGTGATAAACGAATGACAAGAAATAAGATCAACATACCAACAAAATTTCGAAAACAATACATTAACAGATGATCAACTTATAGAATATTCAAATAAAATACGTGATTTTTATAATAAACACGCCACTGGTTATTCTATTCCTGGAGTTTCAACACGTGATTCGGTTTATGTGTCAGGTTTAGGAGATTATATTGGTATTAGACAAAGAGATGGTTTAGATCCTATTTCTAGTGTTAGACCACTTTTCGTATATAGACTCCTTAACGATAATAGTTTATATAATCAAATGAATACAAATATTAGATTGGCTTGAAGTGGGCAAAGTGCTTATCGTTCTTATGATGTAATACTTCCTCTTTTCGGTTTTTCTAAACAAGATTTTTACGAACAAATTGATAATTATTTAGCAGAATTTAAATCTGTTCAAGGTAGAATTTACAACGAAAATAAAGAACCAAATGTAAATCAATCTATTTTAAGATTTATCAATGCAGCTGTAAATGCGAAAGACATTGATTCTTGATTAAAACATAGAGATTTAATTAAAACATCAGTTGATGATTTAACTCAACAAAGAAATGTTTATATAAACGATAGATTAAACACATGAAGACTTGTGTCACAAATTAAAAGAGCAACAGCTTCTGATTATGCAAGCGTGTTTGAACAAACTGATTCTCTTATTAATTCTCTAAATGAACACATCAATGTAGCAGAGCCAATTGTTAACACTATTAATTCAAACAGTTCCTTAATTAATCAAGAAGCAACAACTCAATCAACTAGAACAAAAACCAATTCAGATACTATAGAAGATATTTTATTGTCTGCCCCAACATATGAATCTTTAGTAAAAAACGAATTTAGTTCAGTGTTAAATAAACCTAATTCAACATTAGGAAGCCAATTAAACACAAGAATCTCAACTTTAAAACAAGATTGAATTGATAGAATGAATCAGTCAATTTCTCGTGTGCGTTCAGAATTACCAGATGATGGTTCAGCTGTTTTAGATTCAGATGGAATACCCGCTATTAGAACATATAACGGAGATACAACTTATAGCGATAGTAAAAGAAATAATATTATTGATTCCTGAAAAAGACTCAGAACAGCTCTACAAAATCTAAAAGAACAAGCAGAGCAAAGAATTATTCGTGAATTTAAGGATCAATCTAAAGCTAAAATAGATCAACTTCTTTATCTTTCAAGGCAATTAAGGGACAATTATAAGCAAAAAATTGAAGCTGAAAGTGATTTTTCTTTAATTAATGAACTTGTTTTTGAAGCACAAGATTTAGATGAATACACTAAAATCGGAATTATTCCAATTGTTGAAGAAGCTAAAAAAACATTAAAACATGTTTTATATAAATCTTCAGATATATCACTTAAAACTAATTACAAAAATGCTTTAACAAAAATCGCTACTCTTTTAGGAACAACATATGATGAACAATTGAGCGCTGGCCATGATTTTCCACTTAAAAGTGATAATGATTCTAATTCGGTACAAAGTCAAAAACACCACCAATTACAACTAGATTCTCAAGCTGAATTTAAAAAACTTGCTCAATTTGCTTTAGAATATAGCAAAGCAAAATCAGCTCTAAATGGTGCAGTAGTTAATATCAATTCAAACAAAGATAATAAAAAACAATATACTGCTTCATCACAACAAACAACTGATTTTACAGCAGAAATAATAAAAAATCAATCTCCTGAAGGAGTTGAAAATTACGAAAATTGAACAGTTCAAATTACTTCTGTAAATGAACAAAATGATAAAACTGGTTCTCTTAATGTTGGATATAAAGTTTTAAACGCTCATACTAATACCTTGTCTGAAGAGAGATTTGTCACAATAAATGGATACAAAACTGAAAGTGAGCGTTTAGATGAAGTTCTAAGAGCGAAATCAGGTGAAAAAGTTATTGCTAATTTATTAACCCAAACTGAAAAAGAAAATTCTCCTTCTCAAATTCAAAAAACAACTATTGAAGAAAAATTAAACGCAATTTTTGCTTCAAGTAACGCAAAAGTCGCTGACGTGTCTTTAATACCAAAAGATGCCGAAGGAAAATTAGGAATTACTTATAAGTTAATTTCTACTTTACCTAATTTAACTGACGTTAAATCAACCCTAAGCAACAATGACATTATCTTAACAGACAGATCAAAAGACAATGAAATTACTGGATTTGCCGATAAAGAAGCTGAAAGAAATAGACTTAAACAAATTGTTTTAAGTTTTGATTATATAAATAAACAAAACATTGTTCCTTATGATAATGCAACATTAAGCGCTGATCAACTTACAATTTCAAGTAATCAAAACACTCAAAGAATTGCTTCAGGACAAAATAGTTTTATTTTTGCTGACCAACAATTTTCCGTTTCTTCAATTACATTCACAAATGCCGATCCAAGAAATGGAACAGTTAATGTTTTATATACTCTTCGTTCACTAAAACCTGCATATACTGATGTTACAGTTACTATTAGTGAAGCAACAGAGGCAAACAAAATTAACTTATTTTTAACTGAGTCTCGTCGTTTAGATCAAGCAATATCTACAGCAAATAACTTAGCTTCAGAACTTTTTACCGATTCAGGAGAAAAAGACAAATTGGCAACCGCAGTTACTGAGCAAAATATTATCGATGAACTTACAAATTATTTCAGTTCACAAAGTGCAAACGCTATAGATTTAACAGAAGTTAATAAAAATGTAAACAACGGAACAGTTGCATTTAAATACAAATTAATATCAACTAAAACCAATTTAACTGATGTAAAATCAACCAATAGTAGTAACTTAATTACTATAAGTGGATTTAAATCTGTTGAAAGTGAAACTCAAAGACTTCAAAATCTTCAAAGCGCAATTACTTCCGCTGATTACGTAACCAAAGAAAATAAAGTTATTTCAGAAACCTTCTCTAATATTTTTAGTGGAAATACAACTTATCAAGTCAGAGATATTAATGATGAACAAGTTAGAAACTTTAGAATTACAATTAGTGTAAATGGGGTTTCTTACACTTCAGAATATGAAAACGGAAAACAAGTATTCAAGAATCTTGGTGCTTATGTTAAAAAATATGCATTTGGCTCATTAACATATTCAAGAGATAGATCTGGTGAATTAACTCCATTTGGTGTGGCTTTAGGTACTTTAACTGAAGAATTCGATTCACAAATTAATTTAAATGTTACTTCACAATCTGACGGAGAAGGTAAACTAAAAATTACAGGATTTAAAACTGAAAAACAACGTCTTGATGAATTAGTCGATGCTAAACAAAATAACTTAGCGGCATTATTTACCGACGCAGACAAAAACGTTTTTGCAAATGAAGTTACTTTAGATCAAATTAAAGCCAAAATTGCACAACTTTATCAAAATGATCGTGTTGGTGTAGGTTCTACTGCTTCAACATTTATCGATGGTTCTTTGACAAAAGATGTTGAAAACGGAACCATTACATTTAAATACAAAATTAACGGACAACACTTCCTTTTAGCAAGCATTATTTCTAAAGAAAGTAATTCAATTACTGTAAGCGGATTTAAAACAATTGCTCAAGAAAAACAAAGACTTGACACATTGGGCACTCAAGTAAGTGCTATAAGTTATTCAGAGAAAAACTTCTTACTTAATTACCCAACAGCTCAAACTTTAGAACCATCAAAACTTACCATTACCATCACTGATGAAAATAATAATTCACATGTATCAACTTGAAATGGTTCTGAACTTGTATTTGAAGACTTACAAGCTAAAGTTGTTGATTTAACATTTGGCGCAATTACAAATAGTAACGATTTAAATGGTTCGCTTCCAGTTACTTTCAAACTTCAAAGTACAAACCCTTCAATTGTTAATGCTAATAAAACAGTTCAAAGCGATCAAGTATCAAAACAATTAAACGGATTTAAAACTGAAGCTGAAAGATTAAATGAAGCAATTCCAACTTTAGGAATTACCGATGAAAAAGTAAGTGCATTAATAGCTAACAAAAAAAGAGATGTAAATTCAATTACAAAACAAGAGATTTTAGATGCTATATTATCAATTGCTCAAAATGCTTTAAATACTAAAAACAGTACTGTTACATTAGATAACATCACCATTTCAGAACAAAGTTCTGAAAACGGAACAATTACATACGAATACACCATTAACTCAACAAGAGATCTTTTAAATGGGCAAAACAATAATCCTTTAGTTAAATCAACTTCTACCGGATCTATTAATTTAAGTGGTTTTACCAACGAAGCGAGAGAGCAAGCTAAAGTAAATAATCTTGCAAGTTCAATTCGAAGAATTACCTATAAAGGATCTTCAACAATTGTCCCTAGTGAAGGACCACTAGATTACAAACAACTAGAAGTAGTTTTTGTTAAAGATAATGTTGAATATGTAGCCAAATATCAAGAAGGAAACGAAAACAAACTTGTTTTTGAAAATAATCCTCTTGATGTAGACTTAACTAATATTTCATTTACTGTTGATACTACAAAATACACTGATGATGTGGCTGGAACAGTTAAGGTAAACTTTGATGTTCAATCAAACATTCGTGATTTTTCAAGTGTTAAAACTAGTGTTTCAAATCAAGCAATTACTGGATTCAAAACTGAATTACAACGTTTAAATGAATTAGTAAATTCTAATTTATCTTCAAACATTAGTTTTAGTGATGATGAAAAACAAAAACTTCCTTCTCAAGTCAATAATAGAGATATTCTTGCAAAAATTCAAGCAGTATTTAATGCTAATGCCAATAAATCTAATCCTAATTTTGCACCTGGTTCACTAACAAAAGATGATCAAGCAGGAACAATTACCGTCACATTTGGCCTTACTACAACTAAATCTGTTGATGTGTCAGTTAAATCTACCGATACTAAAACATTAACATTTACAGGATTTGGGACATTAGGTCAAGAAAAAACCAGGCTTGATGAATTGTTAAATGCATTAAATGATTCTAATATCGATTATTCAGATAAAGCAAAAACTCCTTTATTGACTGATTTTGTTAATACTAATGTTTTATGAAAACTTTCTACAGAAAGTAACTTTAATACATCATTACAAAACAATGATGAACAAGTAGAAATTGAAATTGATTCATTTAATGACAAAAATGATGTTAACGGAACTGCAACAGTTAGATATAGACTTCATTCAACTAAACCTGGTTATGCAAATATTTATTCAGAATATAAAGTAGCAAACTTAAGCAACTTCCAAACAGAAGCTCAACGTTTAACTGTCATTTTAAAAGCTGATAATAACCAACAAGAAAGCAAGGCACATTTAGATGCATTAAAAGCGCAAATCCCTTCTGAAGTAACTAAAGCTCAAGTTAAAGAAAAACTCAACATTGACTTTAATCACGATAATTCAGATGTTGATTTAAATTCAATTAACTTAACTGCAAATGATAATGACGGAACTTTAACTATTTCATACAAATTAGTTTCAACTAGAGATAACTTAACTAATGTACTTTCAAGTGAAGCTAGAACAATTGCTTTAACAAACATGCGTTCAGCTCAAAGTGAAAAAGAACGGCTAAATAATTTATCAACAAATGCAACATTAAATTACAGTGACAAAGCCAAAACTCCACAACTTACAGAGTTTAATTTAGCAAACTTAAGCATTACCATTAATGGAGAAAATGGAGTTTATAACGCAAGTGAACAAGCATTTGTGTTTGCAACTAATAAAGCTAAAGTTAAAGATATTACATTTAAAAATAAAAATGATGCTGGGGATGCAACTCACTCTGATAACAGTGGTAGTGTAGATATTGAATACAAAATTTATTCAACTGAACCTGCTTTTGCAACTTTAAATGTTGTTAGTGATTCAGCTACTAAAACAGTAAGCGGATTTGTGAGCGAGCAACAACGGGTAAACTCTGCTAAAACAGATGTTGAAAGCGCAATTAATGCCGATACTTTAATAGCTAACAAAAATAGAACTACATCTCAAGTAACTGACGAAGAAATTTTAAACGCTTTAAAAGGACAAATTTCTGCTCAAACACTTGTAAGCGCTTCTGATTTAAGTGTAACTAAAGATGCTGATGCTGGAACTATTACTGCTACTTGAAAAGTAGTCTCAACTCGTGAAGGGTTTAACGAATCTTCAACTGAACCAGTAAAAAGTATTCAAAGCATTAAAACAACCTTAACTGGATTTATTTCAAAAACTCAAGAGCAAGAAAGAATTAATAATTTAGCAACACAATTTACCAGTGCTGATTATGCTCAAAAAACTAATTTAATTACTGCTACAGATTTAACTTATGAACAATTAAGCACAATCTTTACAGTAGAAAACAATCCAATTTCATTTGCTTACTCAGCTACAAATCCAAATAAACTAGTAACAAGTTCAAATGTAGATGCCGAAATTACAAACATAACATTTGCTCAAAAATCAAACACAAATGATCGTGATGGTCAAATTCAAGTTACTTTTGAACTTCACTCAACCAAACCTGGTTTTGAAGATGTTAAACAAACAGTAACTGCAACTCTAAGTGGATTTAAAACCGAAACTCAAAGACTTAATGAAGTTTTAAATTCTAAATCTAGAGATATTGACGCTTTAGAATTTACACAAGACATCAAAGACAAAGGTGCTTCACAAGTAAGTGATGCTCAAGTTATAACACTCCTTAATTCAGCTTTAAATAACACTGATTCACTTGTTAAATCTGAAGGAATTATTGGTTCAATTACTAAAAATAATGAAGCTGGAACAATTACTGTTGAATTTAAACTAAATTCAGCTAGAGAATCATTAGAAAGTGTTCAATCTTCACAAACACACACCGTAACATTTAACGGGTTTAAAACAAATAATCAAGTAAAAGAAGATTTAAATAATTTAATTTCTAATTCAATTAACATTGATTATGCAGATAAAGCAAATCTTCCAAGTACAACTACTTTTGCTAAAAATAAATTTACTTTTGCTCCAAAAGACTCAACTCAATCATGAATGAGTCAAGTTTCTGGTGAAGATGTTTTAATTGGTGAGCCAGTGTTTGCCAAACTTGAGGAATTTGAAGTTACTTCAAAAGATGATAAAACAGGTTCAATCGCAGTAAGATATAAATTACGTTCAACCAAAGCCGGATTTGAAAATGTTGTAACTGAATTTTCAACTTCAACAAGTATTTCAGGATTTAAAACTGAATTACAACGTTTAAACGAAGTGTTAAATGGCACCGATGCTTCAAGTGTTGATTATGCACAAAAAGCAACAGTTAGTCCTTCAACTGTGACTGCGCAAGATCTTATTGAGCAAATAAAAGCTCTTTACAGTAATTCACAAGCTTCTCTTGTTGCAAGTGATTTAACACTTACACCAAATAATGAAAATGGTTCATTAACCATTTCATACAACATTACCTCTACACGTGAAGGCTTAACTGATGTTCAATCAAATGTTGGTAAAACCATTACAATTACTGGATTTATTTCGAACTCTCAAGAAGCTACTCGTTTAAACGAATTGCTTCAAAGAGCTCAAGTTTCATACAAAAACAAAGAAACCTTGCTTCCAGGAAAAACACAATTTACCCTTGAAAATCTAGAAGTAACCATTGATGGAGTTAAAGGTGTTTGAGATTCTCAAAGTCAATCATTAAAATTTGATGCACCAGTAAGTGCTGAAATTAAATCAGCTCAATTTAATAATCCAAATGATCGTGTTGGTTCAGAATCAGTAACCTTTAAGTTATATTCAACCAAGCCAGGATTAACCACTCAAGAAAGTGCTCAAAAAGAATATTCAATTAATGGCTTTAAAACAGAACAGCAAAGATTAAATGAGCTGCTTACAGCTAAAAATGAACAAATCAATAGTTTAACTTATCCTAATGCTCAAAATAAAACAGCTAGCGAATTAACTAATGAATTAGTTGCTACTCAATTAAATACATTATTTACCAATGATGAAGCTAAAATTCAAGCTTCAAACATTGTATCAATTACCCCAAATAATGACAACGGAACTGCAGTTGTAGTCTTTAAAGTAAATTCAGCTAGAACTGATCAACAATTAGCTGATGTTGTTTCATCAGAAACTGCTTCAAAAACATTTAGCGGATTTATTACCAAAGAGCAAGAAACTCAAAGATTAAATACTTTATTAACTGACATTTTAAGAAACATAAATTACACTGACAAAGCCACTTGACCTACTGCCACAACCTTTAACAATGACAATGTAACATTTGAATACAATTCTCAAAGCATGCACGGTTTAGCAATCTTAGAACAAGCAAATGCTAAAGTTTCTGCAATTGATTTTGATGAGAAAAACGACAGAGACGGTTCTGTAAAAATTGCTTTAACCTTAACTTCAACAAAACCAGGTCTTGAAGATGTAAGTGTAAGCAATTCAAACACTAAAACTACTGTAAGTGGATTTAAAACTGAAATTGACCGTTTAAATGCTTTAGTAAATACTACTGATGTGTCAACTAAAGATGTTAATAATAAAGATCAAAAACCTGCTACAAGCATAACCAAAGAAGAAATCAAAGCATTATTTGACACTGCTTACAGTAATGAAAGTGCTCAAATTAATGTTGAAGACATCACATTAACTGCAAATAATGAAGAAGGAACTTTAAAAGTTGTTTATAAATTAACTTCAACTAAAGATTCCTTAACTGATTTAAAATCAACTCAAACCAAAGAACTTACATTAAATGGTTTTAAATCAAACAACACCGAAAAAGATAGATTAAATGCTCTATTAAGAAAAGCAACTATCACTTATGCAGATAAAACACACATGCCAAGTGAAACTAATTTAGATCTTTCTCAAGTAACCATTACAATTGATGGAACCGTAGGAACTTACAATCCACAAACTCAGTCATTTGTCTTCGAAGGAGATATAAACGCTGTTATTTCTGGTGTGGCAATTGTTGAAACTTCAAGAGATGATGTAAATGGAACATTAACAATTCAAGCTACAACAGCAACCTCAACCAGAGAAGGTTTCACCACAATTCAAAGTGGAACAGGTGTGGTTGCTAGTTCACAACTTGACGGATTCAAAACTGAAATTCAACGTCTAAATGAACTTGCTGCACAAAACAGAGGAACTGTAAAAGTTGCAACAAGTGTTGACAAAACTCAAAAACTACCTTCAGAAATTACCAAAGATAATTTAGTATTTGAAACAAATACAACCGATAGATATAAAATCGATCCAGCTAAAGCAACATTATCAGCAAATGATCAAAGTGGAACATTAACAATTACATTCCCTCTTACAACAACTAGAGATAACGAACTTGGTCAAAGTGTCTCTTCAACTCAAACTGTAACTTTAACAATTAATGGATTTGAAACAGCTTATGAACGTTCAAAAGATAACTTAGACAACTTTGATAACACTAAAGTTGTAATTGACAGTAATTTAGATAATAAAACTTCTAACCTTCCAAATAATGATGGTGCTAAAAACAAAGACAATTACACTCCTACAATTACAAACAACAGTGATCAAAATATTGTTGCCCAAATTATCGGAGTAATTGGACATGATTTAGTTAACGGGAAAACTTTAGTTGCTTATAAATTAGTTGACAACAATCCAGATCACACTAATCCAACTACTGGAGCAAAACCAGAATCAAAAGTATTCTTTAAAGTAGTTGATGGTTTTGAAACTGAAGCTCAACGTTTAGAAAAACTTAAAGACACAATTAATAACGCTTTTACCTATTCAGACACTAACAAGCCTCAAGCTTCAACTCTTCCAAGTGTTACAGAAGAAAATTCATTTAACTTTAATTCAACAACACTTTCAGATAATCAAGTGTCAACTCAAAAAGGTACCAAAACAAACAATGACCATAGCGGTGAAGTAACTTATAATTACTCAATTAATACAACTAAACAACCAAATGAACTTTATTCAGTTGATAATTCAACTCTTGACGCTACAGCTCAAAGAGATTTAGAAACATTTAAAGCAAGCAGCTTTGCTTCTCCAACTGAACAAGAATTCAAAGTAAGCGTTGCTAATACAAAAGTATTTAATGGATTTTTAAATGATGATCAAGATTTAACAAATAAAATTAATGCACTTAAAGATCAAATTGATCAAAAAGAGAATCTTTCTCAAGAAGAAAAAGACAAATTAAAATCTGATTTAGATAAGATTAAAGATAACTTTGATGCAACTAAAGATACCGACAATCAGGCACATCAAAAAGCTCTTGAAGCAATTGAAAATGTTAAAGAACTTGCTGACTCAACCGATGAAGCTAAAGCTCAAGAAATTGCTAATGTAGATCAAAATTATCCAAATTTAAACAAGGCTCAAAGAGATCAAGTTAAAGACAATATTAAAAACTCAAACAAACTTGATATTCCTAACTCAACTCTTCCTACTTTAGACGAAGTAAAAGATGAGGCAAGTGCTTTAAATACTTCAATGGGAGTAACTGCCAATAAAGCAAATAATAATGATACCTTTAAAGCTTCTCCGATATACGCAAGCGCTTCAGACGCTCAAAAAGACCTTTATGAAAAAGCAATTCAAGCGGCTAAAGATTTAATTCCAACTCCAGATTCAAGTGATGGAACAAACGCAAAAACTCCTGTACTTGATGGAATCACTACTTGACAAGATTCAATTGACAAACCAACTAATTCAAATTATTCAAAAGAAGCTGTAGATGAATTAAATAGAGTAATTGACGAAATTATTGCTGATATGACTACTCTTAAAAATCAAAAAGATGCAGCCAAAGCAGCTATTGATGCTTTACCAAATCTTTCAGATCAAGAAAAACAACACTTTAAAGATTTAGTTGATCAAGCTCAAAGCGGTGAACAAGTTACAAATATTTCACAAAATGCTTCAAATATTAATGATGAAAAAACTGCGTTAATCAATTCTGTTGATACCGATCCACAATATCAACATTTAAACACCTCACAAAAGCAAGCACTTAAAAAAGAAATTAAAAACTCTAATAAAGTGCCAGGACTAGAGCCTCAAACTGATGCAGTACTTGCCAAAGGACAAGCGTTAAATAACGCAATGAAATCTCTTAAAGATGCAATTGCAACTTCAAATGTTTTCCAACAATCACAAGATTTTATTGCTTCAACTGATGCTGACAATAAAGACAAACTTCAACGTGCAACACAAGGAGCTCAACAATTGGTAAATAATACCAACCCTAGTGCTCAACAATTAGCAAATCTTCCTACTGCTGTAGTCCAAGAAAATGCTAACTGAAATAAAGAAGCGGTTGATAAGCTTAAAAACGATATTGAAAACTTAATCTTAGAAATTGGCGGAAATGTAATTGATTCACTTAAATATCTTTCTGAAGATGAGAAAAATAACTTTAAAGAACAATTAAATAACGCAACTGATCAAGCCACTCAACAAGCAATTATTAATAAAGCTAAAGAAGATAATGCTGCTAAAAAAGCAATTGCTGATACTATTAATAATTTAGAACACTTAAACCAAACTCAAAAAGATGCTTTAATTGACGAACTTAAAAACTCAAACCTTAATGCTATTGAAGGTTCAGAAAATCCAACTTCTCAATCAGTATTAGATAAAGCTAATGCGTTAAATGACAAAATGAAAGAACTTAAAGACATTAACGCTAAAGCTAAAGAAGTAATGAGTGGTGATAAATATTCAGACGTATCTCAACCAAACAAAGATAAACTTGAGAATGCTTCAAATGTAGCTGATGACATTATCGGAAATAAAAACCCACAAGCTGATAAAGTTGATGCTATTGGTGATTTAGATGGCTTAAATGCTAACGCTACTAAAGAGCAAGTAGAAACTTTAATTGAAAAACTTCAAACCGCAATTAAAGAGTCGCTCAAAGATCAAATTGATCATTTTGACAATCTCAATGAAAACGAAAAACAAACTCTTAAAGATGCTTTAGATAATCCAGACACAAATACTCCAGAAAAAATTCAAGAAGTAATTGATCGTGGTAAAGCTATAAACGATAAAAAACAAGCAGCTATTGACGCAATTAATGGAAAAGAATATCTCAGTGATGATGAAAAAGCTCAATTAATTGACAAAGTCAAAGCAGTTGATTTCTCAGATAAAACTCAAGATGAAACCAATGATCAAAAAATAGCTGAAATATTAAATGAAGCAACAACTAAAGATAATGACAAAAAAGCTGAAGTAGATAAAGTTCTTGCTTTAGAAAACCTAAATCAATCACAAAAAGACTACTTTAAAGAAGAGATCAAAAAATCTAATTTAGAAACAATAGATGGTTCAAGCAATCCTTTAACTGCTGATGTGGTCGCTAAAGCAACTGCTTTAGATACATCAATGAAGCACTTAAAAGATCTTGCTGGTGAATCTACTGAGGTTAAAGAAACACCTTTATACAAATCAGCTTCTCAAGAAGACAAATCTAAATATCAAGATTTAATTGACGCTTCAAAAGAACTCATTAATAACCAAAATCCTGATGCAAATAAAGTTGCTACAGTGGATAATTTAAACGCTCCAGACACTCCAAATTGAGATAAAGACTCTGTTGATAAATTAATTAACGCAATTGAAAACTCGCTTAAAGAAGCGCTTAAACATTCAATTGACAACATGGATAATCTTTCAGATGATGAAAAAGAAAAATTCAAACAAGCAATTGATGACGCTACTGATAAAACAACACTTGATCAAGCAATTGAAAACGCTCAAAACACAAATGACGCAAAACAAAGAGAAATTGATAATGTTGATCAAAACTATCCTCATTTAAATCAATCTCAAAAAGACGCTGTTAAAGAAGCAATTAAAAATGCTAACTTAAGTGCAGATACTAAACCAGGAGCTAAAACTGTTGAACAAGTAAAAGCAGATGCACAATCACTTGATGATTCAATGGCTAAACTTGATAAATTAATCAAAGAGCAAGATAAAATGCATCAAAATGATATTTATCAAAATGCTTCACAAGAAACTAAAGATAAATATGACAATGCTGTAAATGCTGGTAGTTTACTTGAGAAAAATACCAATCCAGATGTTTCTAATATTGATGGAGTAACTCCTCAAGATAGCGCTAACTGAAACAAAGATGCAGTAGATTCACTTATTAGCGCAATCGAAAAAGCTCTTAAAGATTCAGCCAAAGAAGCAATCGATAACTTACCAAATCTTAATGATGCTGAAAAAACTACTCTTAAAAAACAAATTGATGACTTAAGCGATTCTTCTCAAGAAGAAATTAATAAAGTTATTGACAAAGCCAAAGAGCTTAATGATCAAAAACAAGCAATAATTGATCAAATTAACAATCAAGAAAATCTTTCACAAGATGAAAAAGATAAGTTAATTAAAGATGTTAAAGATGTCACTTTAACTGATCCACAAACAAATGATCAAGCAAACGAACAACTTCAAAATATTAAAAACAACGCTGAAGACATTAACAATCAAAAACAAACTGAAATTGACAAAATCAATAATTATGAACATCTAAACCAAGATCAAAAAGATCATTATGTAGCTGAAATTAAGAAATCAAATCTTAATAATATTAATAATTCAACAAACGCTTCAACAGCTGAGGTTGCAAAACAAGCAAGTGATTTAAACGATTCAATGAAAGCTCTCAAAGATGCTTTAGTTGATGTAAATAATCTTGATGAAAACATCAGTGATCACTTAAATGAAGATAAAGCTGCTTTACTTGATGATTTAAATACAATTGGAAAAGATTTAGTTAAAAATAAAGCTACTGAAGATGCTTTAATTGACAAAGTTAATAAATCACTTAACAACGCAACACAACTTGATAAGAATCCTTCAGCTAATTGAGATAAAACAAATGTTGATAAATTAACTCAAGCTCTTAAAGATTCCCTTAAAGATGCTTATAAAGATGCAATCGATAATTTACCAAATCTTAATGATGCAGAAAAAGAAACTCTTAAAAACCAAATTGATGCTTTAGATGCTGCACATACCACTAAAGAAGAGTTAGATAAAATCTTAGATAGAGCCAAAGAAATTAATGACAAAAAACAAGCTGCTATTGATGAAATTAACAAATTACCACATTTAAGCGAAGAAGAAAAACAAAGTCAAATAGATAAAATCAAAGGTGTTGATTTCTCAAATAACCAAAATGATTCACAAAACAATCAAACACTTGAAGATATCATTGATGAATCTCGGGATAAAGATTTAACTAAAGCTCTTGAAGAGTACACCAAAGATCATTTAAATAACAATAATGCCGATGAAGCACAAAAAGAATTAAATAAAATCAAAGATTTAATTGATAGCTTTAAAAAATACGATCAAGCTCACAACAAAGATACTTCATATGATAAATATGACAAACTTGTTGATTCATTAACCAAAATTAATGACATCAAAAAAGCATATGAAGCATACTTAAATAGTGATGTTGCACTTGCAGAGCAATATACTCAAAACAAAGACGCTTTAGAAAATGCTATTGAGCAATTAAGTAATTCATTGAATACTTTAGATTCAACTCAATTAAACAATGATGCTTTAGAGAAAGTTAAAGAAGATTTAAAAGCTCAAGCTAATAAAGAAATTAACTTAGCTAAAGCTGAAATTGAAATTGTTGAAGCAATTAAATCTCTTCCAGATACCAATGATGCTAATGCATTTAATCAAGCAATCGCAGATGCTTTAGCTAAAATGCAAGCAGCTCAAGATCCAAAAAATAACGATCTGTTAAATAACTTGCTAGATGAAGCATTAAATTACCCAGATCTTGTGGCTAAAACTAATACCGAAGAAGGGCTTTCAACTCAAGAATACAACAAATTTAAACCAATTTTAGATATTGTTAAATCACCAGTTGTTCAAAGCGCTCTTCAAAATTACGGGCCTCATCCAAAACATCTCAGCAATGAACAAAGATCTGACATTATTGATCAAATTAATAAATTACCTTATCTTTCAGATTCTGAAAAACAAGACTTTATCAATCAAGTAAATAACACTGACAACACTTCAGATGCGTTAGCTATTTTAAATAAAGCTAAAGAATTAAATCAAACCAAAAAAGAATTAGCTGATATTGTGCTAGCACACAAACATTTAAATGATTCACAAAAACAAAATTTTGTTGATCAAATCAAACATAATCCTTATGTAGCTAAAACACCTAATGATAAACCAATGGATCAAATCTTGCAAGAAGCCAAAGAACTTGATGACAAGATGAAAGAACTTATTGATGAAGTGGCCAAAGCTCAGCAAACTAGAAATTCTTCAATTTATAGTAATGCAAGCGAACTTGCTAAAATGGATTTTGATGAAGCTATTGTTGATTCACTTAAAGTAATTAACAATCAAACTCCATCAGGATATTCAACTCCAAATCTAAATAAAGAACAAGTACAAACTTTAATTGATAAGCTTAAAGATCTAAAAGATAAATTACTTGATAGCGCAATTGATAAACTTCCAAATCTTAGTGATAAACAAAAAGAAGATTTCAAAAACCAAATCAAAAACAGCACTGATGATGCTCAAAAAGAAGATATTATCAATAAAGCTAAAGATTTAGATGAAAAACTTTCTGAGTTAATTGATAAACTTAAAGAACTTGAAAGTCAAAAAGATCCGCTTAAAGCAAGTGAAATTGAAAAAGAAATTGATGCTTTAATTGAACAAATTAAAAAAGAACATCCAAACTTTGATGAAACTCCATTTAAAGACACCAAAAACGCAATTAAAGATAATAAAGCTTTAAATGATGCTTTAGATAAATATCGTAATTCGAATGTTAACGATGATAATTACTTAGAACTTAAAAACAATTTACAAGACCTTGTAAACAAAGTAATTACAAACATTAACAATCCTCACAAAACACTTAATGATTTAATTAATAAAGTGCTTAATTCAAATAAAGAACTCAAAGCACAAGGACAATCTGAAATTGACCTTGTTGACTCATTATTAGATCTGCTTAAAGACAAATTTAACGACGCTAATAAAGTTAATAATGAGTTAGGGTACTTTGACAAATACAATGCATTTGTTAATGAGTTAGAACAAAAACACTACTTTGATGTTTTAAACAAAATCAGAGAAAACAACAATGTCGCTCACAAAGATGTAATTGCTTTAATTAAATCAATTAGCACAGATGAAGTTTCAAATGTAATTAAATCTGCTTTTGATAAAAACCTTGAAAATGTAAAAGAATCAACATCAAGCAAATTTATTTGATGATGAATCATTCTTACTATCGGAAGCTTAAGTTTAATTGCCTTAATGATTGCTGCTGCTAAAAAATTCCAAAAACAAAACTAAAAAAATGCACTAATTTCTAAACTAGGACAAGAAAATTGGACATTCTTGTCCTTTTTATATAATCTTTATAGGAGAAATTATGAAACAGTTAAAACCCGTAGAATGAAAAGAATGATTTAAGTTATATCAAAATTATAAATCTAACATAATTTCATACAGTGAATATCTATTTTTGACTAAAAGCCAGTTTCAAAAAGATTGAAGAAACCCTTATGTTAGATCTTGATTTAGAAAAAAATATAAATGATTTCAAACTAATGAAGATGTTTTGGTATCCAAAACAGGAACTGCCCCAAAGAAAGGAAAGGGTTCTGGAAGACCTTTAAAAAGACCTGACCCTAGTCAATACTCAAGAACAGATCTAGAAGAAATAGTGAAAATATACAGAGAGATTTTTCCAGAAATATCTGAAAAAGAAATTCAAAGAAGAATTAAAAAAAAGGGCAAAAAGTTAAGTGCCAAAGTTTTAACTCAAGAATTTGGAATCCCGAAATCTACATATTATTACAGACTTAACTCAAAAGGAAGAAGTTTTACTGAAGATAAAGAAACAATTGATTTGATTGTTAAATCTTTCTTTGAAAATAAATCAAGATACGGTAGAAAAAGACTTGAAATTTATATTCTTAAAAAATATGGTAAATGCATAAATTATCGAAAAATAGGGAGAATTATGCAAAAACTCAACTTAAAATGTTCTACTCGTATTCCAAAAAGAAAAAGAGAAATTAAAAACTTAAATGTTAAATTTCAAGATTTGGTAAAACGAGATTTTTCCGGAAAAACAAACAATATTATTGCTACAGATGTTTCATACATTCCTAATATTTATAGTGAAATGGGTAATCATTTTTATCTATCCATAGCAATTCATCACAAAACTAAGAAAATAATAAATTGAAATTTGAGCAAAAACAATGATTTAGATTTAGTCATAAATCATATAAAGCATATTAAATTCGATCGAGAATGAATAATTCATTCAGATCATGGTTTTCAATATTCTTCAAAAGAGTATCAAAAGATCATTTCTGAAAATAATGGAAAAATATCAATGGGAAGAATTGGAAACTCATTAGATAATAGAGAAGCGGAATATTTTTTCTCAGTTATTAAAAGTGAATGTTTAAATGACCCCAAAGTAAAATATATGAAATTTGAAGAGTTAAATGAATTAATAACAAACTATATTAATTGATACAATAATGATAGATTTCAATCTCAAATGGATTGAAAAACACCTCAACAATGTTGAGATGTGTGTGTTTTTTAAACTGTCCAACTTTTGTGTCCTAGTTTATTCGTAATGAAATTAGTGTTTTTTTGCACAAAAAAACCTACACAAAGTAGGTTAAAATTATTTAGTATATTTTTCTGGGTGTTTTTGTTGCATTAGTTTAATGAATTCTTTTTTATCCATTGAACCATATTCGTTCATTAATTGCACACATTCTTCATACTCAGCAAGTGCTCATTGTACATCTTCAAAACCATCGACAGAAGTAATCCCTGGACGTTTTCAGTTTTTGTATGTGCTAAAGAAAGTTTTGACAGTATCTAAAAATGGTAAAGGTAAATCACCTAATTCTTTGATGTGATCTAAACGATAATCATCTGCGTGTACAGCAATTAATTTAGTATCTGTTTCCCCATCATCAATCATTTTCATAGCTCCAATAATACGAGCTTTAAGAACTGACCCAACAGCAAATTGTTCATCAGAATATACTAAAACATCAAGTTCATCTCCATCTCAATCAAGAGCATTTGGAATAAATCCGTAATTAGCTGGATAAACAAAATCTCCTCTTAAAATTCTATCCACTTCAATTTCACCAGTTTTACGGTTGTATTCATATTTAATACGAGAATTTTTTTGAATTTCGATTTTTACATCAATAATATTTTTCATATTTTAAATAATAGCATTAAACGCTTAAAATGAAAATAGTTTTTCAAAATGAAAGCGTTTTCATTAGGAAAAAAGTATAATTTTATTATGAAAACAAAATGAAAATACCTTACATTAGTTTTAAGTACAATATCAGGACTTGCTCTTGCATCTTGTGTTAATAAAACTCAAACACCAGAAAACAAGATCTCAGTTAAAACTGAAACAGAAATTAAACCTATTGTTGATAAGAAAATAATTTACCAAAAATTTGATAGATTAACTCCACAAAGTATAGAATCAGATGACTCTAAAAATAATTTCTCAGGAAACTACTCAACATTCACTCAATTTGCTGTTGTTTTTGAAAAAGAACCAACAAAAGAAGAAAAGCTAGAGTACGAAAAGTTAATTTTTACTAAAATAACTAATTCTGAAAGACATTTATTTAGCAACATATTAAAAGACAATCTTTTTATTGAATTTTCGAATTTAGATATACAAAAAATGAATGATTATTTAACTTATCTAAAAAATCTTAAATTCGTAAATTACATTGTTGTTGAATCTTTTGATTATTTTAATTCGTTTGATTCAGTAGAATCTTCAGTAGAGCCTTCTTCTTCTTCTTCAAAAGACGAAGGTAACTTAGACATATCAAATGATAAAAATTTTTTGTTTTCAGAAAATTTTAAGCTTAACAACTTTACATATTCGGACTGAATAAAAAATATACAAAGTTTCGAAAAAAACAAAAAAGATTATGAAAATAATAAAATAGCAATTGTAGAAGCTCTATCAAAGCCAAATAAATCGGGGTTTGTAAACGAAAACGATTCATATTTGTTTTATGATAAATCTCTTAAAATCCATAATATTAAAAAGATTAGAATTCCTACTTTAAAAAATCTCGATAACTGGAATACTCCTGAAAATAGTAAACACGCGACTCGAGTTGCCTCAATAATAGCAGGTAAATCAGGGATAAATCCACACTTTTTTCTTAGGTATTTTTCTGACATACCTAGAGCTTCATGGGTTGAGCAAGAATTGCAATTAGAAATAATTAGTTTAACAGATTCAAAAGTTGTAAATTTTTCACTTGGATGGTTAAATAATAATAATGATTTAACTTATGAAGAGAAGAAAAAAAGAAATTTAAACCCTAATGAAAAATATTTATTTAATATCTTAAAATCAGTTAAATACAGTAAATCAGCATGAATAAAAGACAAGTTTATTTCCGATCATCCTGAAATTGTATTTGTGTTCGCTGCTGGAAATAATGATAGAAAACAGCATACACAAAAGGAGGAAAAGGATAAAGAGAAAGAAGAAGTTTCTGGATACATTATCGAAGACCCGTATAGCACAGTACACAATCCTCTAGGTATATATCAAAAATTAAATGGGGATCAATTATCTTTCAATTCAATTATTGTTGGTTCTCATGATAACAAACATGAAAAATCTTGATTTTCAAGCAATACATCTTTTTATTCTAAACAAATTAATTTTTTGGCAAGTGGTGAAAATTATAAATTCGGAAAAAGAAAGTCTGACATCGACAACGGAACAAGTTATTCAGCACCTTTTATTTCGGGAATTGTGGGTCAAACATTCATTGATCAAAAAGAAAAATACGATATAGGTTATAATTCGCTAATAACATCTGCGGTTTTTACTGTTTCTACTGATGATGATGAAGTTTCTAGAAATAGATCTCAAGTTGATTTAGGAAGAAATGGAGCAGGAATATTTAATTACAAAAAACTTAAAGAGGCATTTTCTAATCTTAAGTATATCAAGATAAGAAAACGGCCTGAAGAGGAAGAAAATATAAAATCTGTTATAAATTCAGATATAAAAAAAGACAAAATACTCGTTGAAGAAATTTTTTTGAAAAAAGGTGATTCATTAAAAATAGCCATGTCTTGGTTATTTAAAAATAAGGTACCAGAAGGTTTTTTCGATAACCCTACCGATTTCCAAATAATGACTGATTATGATATTGTTATTAAAAATATTAGTGGTGATGTTATTTTAAAAACAAGCAAAATCAATACAAACTTAGAATATTTAAAACTTTTTGTCAAGGAAAATGATTTATATAAAATTTTTGTTTATCGCCCTAAAACAAACAAATTAGATTTTATTAATGAAGACGACCTTGCAATAAGTTACACAATCGAAAGAAAGAAATAATGAAAATCAAATTTGTTTTATTACCACTTATTGCTCCTTTATTTATAGTTGGTTGTCAAAAAATTGAATTCAATCAAAATGTTAGAGTAATAAAAAAAGAAAATATTTCACAAGAACCAAAACAAGAAGAAAAACATTCGTTATTTCTAAGTGAAAAAATATCTTATTTACATAAGTTTTTCAGGCCTGATGAATTGTTTTTAAAGTTGGAATACAATAAAAACGAACAATTTAATTATATTTATTTCATAGTTGAATTTAATTCTAATTTAAGCGATAATGACATAAATACATATAACGATGAATACAAAAAAGAATTTCAGGACACTAAATTTGAATTCAAAAGTTTCTTTGCGAAAGAGTTTTTGATTTTTGAATTTCATAAATTAAATGTACCTCAGACAAATTTAATCACTCAAAAACTAATAAATAAAAAAGAAATAAAATTTATATACATTCAGCCAGAAACCACAAAAAGAGATCAAGATTATTTAGAAGATAGATGAGGCGCTTTCAATGATGAAGAGTTTTTCTCAAAAAACAACAAAATAAAATTCTTGGACGCTCAAACCAAAGCAAGAATAAGCGGATATAATCCATATGACGATTTTGTAAATAAATCAATGCTTTTTGAAAAAGACATTAGTTACAAAGTGGTATTTAATAAAGTTTTGACTGAAGAAGAAAAATCAGATTTTGAAAATTGATTATCAATTGTTTATGGAGACTGAATTTTAGAAGATTTTTCTAAGGAAGATAACAAAATAACTAAAAAGCTAAAATTTAAATCTTATACTCTTTCTAAAGGTTTAATTGTCCCCTTGTTAAAAAATAAACTGATTAAAGAAATTCAAGTTCAATTACAATACACACCTTATGAAATTGATGAAAATTATGAATTCATTCCTCAATATAGACCTGCAGTAGTTATTCCTGAGGAGCCTGAAATTAGATACATAGCATACGCTAATGAGGAAAACTTATGAAAAAACTATTTCAGTAAAAAATCTAAATTGTACAAAAATGATCTTATCCATTATGTTGATGAACAAACAATTAATTTTATTCAAAATAAACCTAAATATGTAATTAATATATTTAATCGAGAATATTTTCTGACCACATATTATATTTTTACTCTAAAAGAACCAACTATTGAAACGGAAAATAAAATAACTGAACAATTAGAGAAATTATTAAATAAAAAAATCAAACTACATTACGAAACCAACAACACTCTATATTTTGACTATAAACAAAACGATACTGAAAAACATAATCAAATTTTAAAGTATCTTTCTTCTTCACAACAAATCGGTCATGTTTTTGTTAAAGTAGTGACAACCACAACAGTGTTATCGGTATAAACGTACTAAAGGACATAATGAAAAAAATACTATTTCTTTTAACTCCTCTTAGTTTGTTGTTTTCAAGTTGTAATTATCAACAACAAGATAACAATCCTCCTATAGAAAAAATTCAACATCCTATTGAAACTCAACAAAAATATTCTTTAATTTTGAATGATCGAATTTCTTATCTACATAGATTTTTTAAAGAAGATCAATTAAAAATTGAAAACGAATATACCAATGATGAATCTTTTAATTATGTCTACTTAATTATTGATTTTCAAGAAAACCTGAATGAAGAAAATTTAAACGAATTTCTTAATAATACAAATTTAGAATATAAAAAATCAAAATCCTTTTTAAAGCAATTCAAAGCTGGGGAAAAATTAATTGTAGAATTGAAAAATATAAATGTTCCAACACTAAATAATATTATTCAAGATCTACTTAAAAACTCAAATGTCCATTTTATTTACATTCAACCGGATTTAACCAAAAGAGATCAGGATTATCTTGAAGAAAGATGACCGTATTTTGATAATAATATTTATCTGCCTTCTAAAGATAAAATAACTTACTTAGACGCTCAAACTAAGGCGATGATTTATCATTATAATCCATATAGATATTATGTCAAAGAAATCATGCATACTGATAACGGGATTTATTTTAACCTTACTTTTGCAAGAGAACTTTCTCAAGAAGAGAAAGAAAATTTCAAAAAATGACTTGCAATTACATATGGAGATTGAATTCTTGAAGATTTTCAAGAAGAAGAGAATAAACTTTGAAGAAGCTTAAGGTTTGCGTCTTCGAAAATTACAAGAGGATTATTGTATCCACTTCAAAAAAATGACTAATTAAAGAAATAAAAATTCAAATAAGATACATTCCTTATTACATTATAAAATCAGAAGATATAAAACCGATTACTGAGCCTGAAGACAGACCAACTTCAGTTAGTCCTAACATATATATCCCAGAAGAACCGCTTTACAAATATGAAGCTTACGCAAATGAAGAGATTTTAAATAAAGAATACTTTAACAAAGAAAGTGATTTGTTTAAAAACGATTTTATTCACTATCATGATATGGACACAATTAAAAAGATTCATAAAACACTAGAAGAGCCAACTAACACACTTTTAGGAGATAATTCTACATATATTAATTATTCTTTTACAATTAAAGAATGACATTCAGGTATTGAAAATAAAATACAAGAAGATATAAAAGAAAAATTAAATATTGATGTAACAGTTGATCAAGAAACAACAAACACTTACTATTTTTCTTATAAAATAAACAATCCCGAACAAAGCAACAGAATTTTAAAATATTTATCAGATCAATCTAACATCGCAAACATCTTTGTAAAGTAAAAAAATGAAGGTTTTATCACCCTCATTTTCCCCGATTGCAATCCGTATCGCAACATCTTTTAAGTAAAATTAAAGGGTAGGGCGATTTTTTTAAATAGAAAAACCTCCTCATAATATTTCTGACCGGGAGGCAATATAAATCATAACAAAATTGACTATCAAAAAAGATTGTTAATTGAAATATTGCTAAAAAATAATGAATATTCTTTCAATGAAATAGCAGACAAACTCAAAATTCACAGGATTTCTCTATATCATGAAATTAAGAAAAATTCAGATCTGTATGGGTATATAGCTTGTTCGGCACAAAACAAACATGACATTAGAAGACAATGATCTGAACAAATCAAATTAAGAAATACATTTGAAAAATATCTAGAATTTTCAAAACTTTTTCTTAGTAAATTTGACAAAAAAACATGAGGCGTCGAGGTTACCTATTTAGTGATTACTAACAATTATCCAGAAGTAAATCATCCTTCCTTAAGAACGGTTTTTAATTGGATTAATTCAGGAATATGAGTAATAACTAGAGATGACAGACTCAGAAAAATATACAAAAAAGGTAGAAAAAGATATATTAGCGCAGTAGAAAGATTAGTAGGTAAAAGATGAGTTGTTCCTTATTGAGCAAGACCTTCTAAAATAGATGATAGAACAGATTTCGGTCATTGAGAATTAGACTTAATAGTCGGTAAAACCGGATTAAAACAAAATCATTTATTAACTTTCGTTGAAAGAAAAAGTCGTTTTGGACTAATCAAAAAAGTTTATTCGAAAGATCCTTGAAAAATATTGATAACTCTTTGAGACTTAATTAAAGAATACCGATTAAATGTTAAATCTATCACTACTGATAATGGCTTTGAATTTAACAAACTTTTTTACTTGGGTTATAGACTGAAGATAAAAATATACTTAACAGATCCGTATGCTTCTTTTGAAAAAGGAACTATCGAGCACTATAACGGAATAGTTAGAAGATTTTTCAAAAAACGAACTAATTTTAATAGTGTTTCTGATGAAAAAATAAAAGAAATTCTAGACAAAATTAATCAAATGCCAAGAAAAATTCACGGTTACCTTTCCGCTGACGAGATGTTTTTCGATTTAAATTACTACAAGGAAAAGTGAAATCCAATTCCTATGGAAGAAAAATTATTTACAAAGATCCAAAGAAGAAGACCTAGCAATACTTCAAGAAACAAATTTTTCAAAAATAAATATTAAAAAAAACGATCCTTTAAGCAAAAAAGGATCGAATTTTTTGTTTTCTTCCATGTTGCGATACGGATTGCATTTAAGGAAAATGAAGGTTTTATCACCCTCATTTTTTGTTATTTTTTCTGAATTGCTTCAATTCCTGGAAGTTTTAGTCCTTGTAACATTTCAAGTGAAGCTCCTCCACCTGTTGATACATGTGAGAATTTGTCTTCCATTCCAAGTTTTTGAACAGCAGCAACTGAATCTCCACCACCAACTACTGAGTAAACATCTTCTAAAGAAGCAATCATTTTGCAAATTTCTAATGTTCCGTTTTTGTAGTTGTCAAATTCAGTAACACCAACTGGCCCATTTCAAACAACAGTTTTAGCTCCTGCTAAAGTTTCTTTAAATAATTCAATAGTTTTAGGACCAACATCAAGACCCATTAAACCATCATTAATGTCAATGTCTTGGTGTGTTGGAGCAACATCAGCAAACTCACTTGCACATAAGTGATCCACTGGAAGAACTACTTTTGATGAATATTTAGCAAGGAAGTCTTTAGCTAAATCTAAAAAGTCATTTTCCACAAGTGAGTTTCCTACTTTGTGTCCTTGAGCTTTTAAGAATGTATAAGCCATTCCTCCACCAATAATCATTTTGTCAGCAATTTTAACTAAGTTTTCTAACACTTGAATTTTATCTGAAACTTTAGCTCCACCAATAATGGCTACATATGGATGTTCTGGATTTTCCATTGCTTTAAGCATTGCTTTAGTTTCTTTTTCTACTAAGTATCCGATTGCAGATTCCTTAATGTATGTACTAATACCCACGTTTGAAGCATGTGCACGGTGTGAAGTACCAAAAGCATCATTTACGTACACATCAGCAAGTGAAGCTCAGTATTTACCAAGTTCTGGTGAATTTTTGCTTTCTGCTTTGTTATTTAAATCTTCATAACGAGTGTTTTGAAGCATCACAACTTCACCATTGTTCATTTCATTAATTGTTTTTTCAACTAATTCACCTTTGGTTTGGTTTACAAAAGTTACAGTTTGATTTAATTGTTTAGCCAATTCAACAGCAACAGGTGTTAAATCTCTTTTTGGTAAATCAGCTGCCTCTTTAACTCTCCCTAAGTGAGAAAGTAAAATTACTTTTGCTCCTTCTGAAACAAGTTTTTGAATTGTAGGAACAACTGCTTCGATTCTTTTAGTTGAACTAATTACTCCATCTTTTACCGGAACGTTAAGATCAACTCTCACAATAACTTTTTTACCAGTTAATGAAAGATCATCAATTGTTTTAATCATATTTTCCATCCTTATAAATAATTAAATTAATTTAGTTTAATTTTACATTATTTTTAATCTTAAATTGCTTTTTCACAACTTGATTTTTTTAACTTTAAAAAGTAAAAAATAACTGTGTTTTTATTTAAAAAGTTTATAATTTCAAAAAAGTTTCCCGACTTAGTGCAAATCTAAACCGGAAGTTATAGTCTTCGTACTTTCACAAGAACGATTAGGTGAAATTCCTAAACCGACAGTATAGTCTGAATAAAGAAACAAGTAGTCGGAAACTCTAAGGAGTTTTCATGAATAATAAAGAAAAATATATTGCCAGTTACTTTCATAAAACTAAAGCAATTTTGCAACAAGAAAAACCAAACAATGTAATTGTTTTACAGTTTTTTCAACGCAAAGATGATGCTATTTTAGCTGGAATAAATGAAGTTTTGGCTTTGCTTGAAGATGTTACTGACATCAGTAAATATTCAATTAAATATCTTCCTGAAGGTTCACATATCAATAGCATGGATGTAGTGTTAGAACTTGAAGGTCCATATCATGAATTTGGAATTTGAGAAGGAATGATTGATGGAATTTTAGCTCGTAATACTTCAATTGCAACTAACATGTATCATTGTAAAAAAGCAGCTAAAAACAAAGATGTTATTTTTATGGGTGATCGAGCTGATCATTACATCAATCAAGAAATTGATGGACATGCTGTAGCTGTTGGTGGAGCTAAATTGGTTTCAACCTTAGCGCAAAAACAAGCAAGTAATTTACCTAACGATGAACAAGTATTTGGTTCAATGCCTCATATTTTAATTCAAGGTTTTAACGGAGATGTAGTTGCGGCCACAAAAGCATACAACAAAATTTTTCCTAATTCTAAGTTAATTGCTCTTGTAGATTACAACAATGATGTTATTAAAGATTCATTAAAAGTTTGAGAAGCACTCAAAGATAAGGTCTGAGGAGTGAGAATTGACACATCTAAAAATATGGTCGATCATATGTTTGACGGTGAAAAACCTCAATATGGAGTTAATCCAGAACAAGTATTTCGTTTAAGAAAAGCTTTAGATCAAGCCGGTGCTCAAAAATACAAAATTGTGGTCTCAAGTGGTTTTGATGCTAAAAAAATTGAACTTTTTGAAAGTCTAAATGTTCCAGTAGATTACTATGGAGTTGGTCAAAGTATTTTTAAAATTTCAAATTCTTTCTCTGCTGATGCAGTTATTTTAAATGGTCAAAAGCAAGCAAAAGAAGGTCGCAAATATAATCCAAATCCTAAGCTAATTCAATATAACTAAGCAACCCCAAAGGGTTGTTTTTAAATGTGGAAATTCGTTCCATATTTGACACTTTTTGTCTTGAAAGAATTATAATTTTAATATGTATATATTAATAATGGAGGCATGTACATGAAAAAAATTTTAAATAAAGTTGAAAATGTAGTAGCAGAAATGCTCGATGGAATCGTTTATTCAAACAACAAAGTATACAAAGTAGATGGATACAATGTTATTGCAAGAAAAGAATCTAAAGACAAAGTCGTTTTAATTTCAGGAGGTGGTAGCGGTCACGAACCTGCACACGCTGGATTTGTTGGCTACGGAATGCTTGATGCAGCTGTAGCTGGAGAAGTATTTACTTCACCTGCTGTTGATCAAGTATATGGAGCTATTGAAGCTGTAGATAAAGGAAAAGGTGTTTTACTTGTAATTAAAAACTACACCGGAGACGTTATGAACTTTGAAATGGCAGCTGAAATGGCAAATGCTAATGGTTCAAATGTTAAATCAGTAATTGTTAATGATGATATTGCTGTTGAAGATAGTCTTTATACAGCAGGACGTAGAGGAGTTGCTGGAACTGTATTTGTGCACAAAATTGCCGGAAGCGCTGCTGAAGATGGAAAATCACTTGATGAAGTTGTAGCTTTAGCTGAAAAAGTAGTTGCTAATACCAAAACATTAGGTATGAGTTTAGGTGGGGCAACCGTTCCTGCTAGCGGTAAAAAAAGCTTTGAGCTTGCTGAAGATGAAATTGAAATGGGACTGGGAATTCATGGTGAACCAGGAACTCACAAAGAAAAACTTAACACCGCTCATGAACACGTAAAATATATGCTTGACTTACTTCTTAAAGAAAGCAATATTAAAGATGAAAAAGTGGCCGTTTTAGTTAATGGACTTGGTTCAACTACTTTAATGGAACTTTACATTGTAAATAAAGAAGTGAACGATCAATTAAAATTAAAAGGTGTAAAAGTACACAAATCTCTTGTTGGAAACTACATGACATCTCTTGAAATGCCTGGATTTTCAATTACATTACTTAAACTTGATGATGAAATGGAAAAATACTTAGATTACAAAATTGAAAGTACACTATTTTAGTTAGTTAGAGGGAAAATGAAAAGCGAATTAATTATTAAAATCATTAGAGAAATCTCTAAAATGCTTGATGCAAAAGCAGATGAATTAACAGAACTAGATCGTTTAATTGGTGATGGTGATCACGGAATTAACTTAAAAAGAGGTTTTAATACTCTTGAAGAATCTTTAGATAAATTCAAGGACAAAACCGCTAAAGAATTACTCAATAATGCTGCCATGACATTAATGAGTAAAGTAGGTGGTTCTAGCGGTCCTTTACTTGGAACCATCTTTATGAAATTAGCTCAAAGTGATAATTTTGCTAAAGGTGCTCTTGAAGCTGCAAATGGTGTTCAAATGCGTGGTAAAGCTCAAGTTGGTGATAAAACTATGCTTGATGTATTAATGCCATTTGCACAAACATACAACGAACAATTAGCTCAAGGAAAATCAAATGTTGATGCTTTAGAGATTGCTCTAGCTAAAGCTCACGATCATTTGGAATTATCCAAAACTTTAGTGGCTAAAAAAGGACGTGCTTCATACTTAGGAGAAAGAAGTGTTGGAGTTACTGATCCTGGAACTCAAAGTATTTATTACATGCTTGAAATTATCGTAAGGGAAATTAAAGCAAATGGTTAATTTTGTTGTAGTTTCACATAATAAAAAATTAGCTGAAGAAGCAATTAAATTAGCTAAAATTATGAAACATTCAGATTTTCAAATCGTTAATGCAGCAGGACTAGTTGATAGCGATGAATATGGAACTGATGTAGGTTATATTGTTGAGAAAATCACACAAGTTAACGAAGGAGATGGAGTTATTGTCTTTTGTGAAATCGGATCATCACTAATGAGTTCACAAATGGCTATTGAAATGCTTGCTGACCCTAAAGTAGTATTGGCAGATGCTCCACTTGTTGAAGGACTTTGTGTGGCTACTTCTTCAAATTTTGCTAATTCAACGCTTGAAAGCATTCAAGATCAATTGCTTGAAGTAAAAAACTTTTCTAAAGTAGTAAATATGTAAAACAAGCATCCCTTAGTGGGGATGTTTTTTATACAAACAAAAACTAGCAATTACTTGCTAGTTCGTTTTTTATTACTAATTAATTAAGCAGCTAAAGCTATTGCTCCAACAATAGCTCCACCTACAAGTGGTGCTGCAAATGGAGTTGATAATCCGTATGCATAATCTGGAGAAACAACTTCACCTTGCATTGCTAATTTATCTTTTAATACAAGTGATGTTAAATGATATACCACTCTAGGAGCTAAGTCACGAGCTGGGTTAATTGCATATCCAGTTACTGAACCAAGTGAAAGACCAATTGCCATAACAACAAATGTTACGTTAAGTGATCCTGCTAATCCTGAACTTCCAGCAGCTAAAACACCACCAACAAGTAACATTGTTCCTACAAGTTCATATGAAAAGTTTTGTACATATGCATCTCTGTGTGAAGGACCTGTACAGCTTGATCCTTTAAGAGCGGCACTTGGGTTTTCGATAATGTGTTTATAGTTAATAAAGTTCAAAAGCACTTGTCCTAATGCGGCTCCTAAGAATTGAGCTAAAATATAAACTGCGCTTAATCCAACTACATGTCCAATCATATCTGATTTAGCAGCTTTTACTAATAAAGCCACTGTTACAGCTGGGTTTAAATGAGCTGTACCAATTAATGCTTCTTGATGATTCATTGCGCTAAAGATTGCACTTGAAATAATAACCCCAAGGTAAACAGCAAATCCTCATCCGGTGATAATTACCATTCAGTTTCCCATTGTTTTTTTAGCATACATGTTTTTAAAGTTCATAGCTGCTACAACACCATTACCAAATAAGATAAGGACCATTGTACCAATTAATTCACTTACAAAACCAGCACTATATTGTAAATCCATATTATTCTCCTTCTACTTCTTTAACTCAATTAAATGTTCTTTTTACAGCAACATCTCATCCATGAGTTAATTTTTTAACTTCTTTTTGTGTTAATTTAGGAGTAAATTCTTTATCTACTTCTAATTCTTTTTCAATTTCTGAAAGTGATTTTCAATATCCTGTTGCAAGTCCAGCTAAGAATGTTGCTCCAAGAGCAGTGGTTTCAACATTTTTAGGACGCACAACTTTAGTTCCAGAAATTGAGGCTTGGAATTGCATTAAGTAATTTGAATTACTTGCTCCTCCATCGACTTTAAGAACTTCGATTTTTTTATTAACATCATTAGCCATAGCTTTAATCAAATCATTGCTTTGGAAAGCAATTGACTCTAGTGTTGCTTTAACGATGTGTTCTTTTCTTGTTCCTCTTTCAAGTCCGAAAATTGCTCCTCTAGAGTATGAATCTCAATAAGGGGCACCAAGTCCGGTAAATGAAGGAACTAAATAAAGTTGATGTGTGTTATCTGCTTGAGCTAATTTTGCATAAAAATCTGACTCAGCAGCATTGTAAATTAATCTTAAACCATCACGAATTCATTGAATTGCAGCTCCTGCAATGAATACAGAACCTTCAAGTGCATAAATTGGTTTCTCTTTTCCAAGTTGTCATGCAACTGTGGTAAGTAATTTATTTTTAGATAAGATAGGTTGCTCACCAATGTTCATTAAGGTGAAGCATCCAGTACCATATGTATTTTTTACCATTCCTGGTTTAATACATAATTGCCCAAAAAGAGCTGATTGTTGATCTCCGGCAACTCCGGCAATTGGAACTTTTCCTTGAGCTCTAAGTGATCAGTGGTGTGATTCAATTGTTCCGTACACTTCTGAAGATGATTTAACTTCAGGAAGAATTGATCTAGGAATTTCAAAAAGCTCAAGCAATTCGTCATCTCATGACATGGTATTGATGTTAAAAAGTAATGTTCTAGATGCATTTGACACATCAGTTGCATGTACTTTACCATCAGTTAATTTTCAAATAAGTCATGTATCGATAGTTCCGGCTAGCAAATTACCTTCAGCAAGAACTTTTTGTGCTTGAGGAACATTTTTAAGAATTCATCTAATTTTAGTTCCTGAAAAATAAGGGTTAATGATAAGTCCTGTTTTTTCTCTAACCATATCTACATGTGATGATAGCGTTTCACAGTATTCACTGGTTCTTCTATCTTGTCACACAATAGCATTGTAAACAGGAAGTCCTGTAGATTTATCTCATAAAACTACTGTTTCACGTTGGTTTGTGATTCCAACAGCTTGCACATTAGTTGATTTGATACCAGCTTTATGTTTGGCTGCTTGCATTGTTGAAAGTTGAGTATTCCAAATTTCTAAAGCATCATGTTCAACTCAACCACTTTTTGGATAGTATTGGGTAAATTCAGATTGAGAAGTAGCAACAATTTTTGCTTGACTATCAAAAACGATAGTACGACAAGAAGTTGTTCCTTCATCAAGAGTAATAATGTATTTATCTTTATTCATAATTCCTTTCTATTCTATTTAATTAAAATACATCAATTGAATATTTAGGATTGTAATTTGATCTTGGTTTAAGATCGAGTTCAAGTAATTTAACTACTTCTTCAGCAATTGCTGGAGCTGAAGCTAAAGCTGGCGATTGCATTCCGGCTGCAAGAACGAAATTTTTGTTATTTTGAGAATGTCTAATAACAAAATCATCAGTAGCTATATCAATTGGTCTAGACCCTGAAATGGTCATCATAGTTTTATCCAATCTTAAACTTGGGATAATTTTTGTACCAATTTCACCTATGTAGTCATATTTTTCTCTAGTTACAAGTCTGGTGTCTTCTTTAGCAACTCCTTCTTCAGCAGTTGGACCAACTAAATATTTACCATCTAATGTAGGAGCAACAATAACTCCTTTACCATGGATTGTTGGAACTTTAAATAAAACTGATGAAACTAATTTTGGATCATAGTTTTCTAAAATTCTATATTCACCTCTACGAGTTTTTTGTTTGAAATCATCAAATCCATTTTCATTTGCGATAACATCAGCATAATGTCCAGCGGCATTAACAACTTTTTTAGCATAGATTTTTTCTGAATCATTAATGGTGATTTCAAATAAACCATCTTTATATTCTACTTTGGTAACTTTTGAATTAACCTTTAATTCAGTACCATTTTGTTTGGCTGCACCAATAAGAGCTTTGGTTGCTTCAACTGGGTGAATTGCAGTAGAAGAAGTACATAATAACGCACCACAAACTTCTGGATTTACATTCGGTTCTCTTTTAAGAACTTCTTCACGTGTTAAGATTTGCATGTCCTTAGGATCGAGTTTGTTAACAAGTCCACGTTCATATAACATTCTTACGTGATCCATTTCCTTGTCATTATCAAAAGCCAAAATCATTGAATCGATTTTAACTCTTGGAAAACCTAAATCCTTAAGTCACTTATTGTGTCATTTTATATTCCCTGCTAAATTTAATTTAGCTTCAATTTTATGTGGCTCAGGATCAAATCCTCCATGTATTAAACCGGAGTTACCAACTGAAGTTTCATTAGCAACTTTTGGATTTCTTTCTAGGATTACAACATCAAGGTCGTATTGTGATAGTTCATAAGCAATTGAACCACCAATGATACCGGCACCTATTATTGCAACATCATATTTTTTCATGTTTCCTCCCTATAATTAGTAATCCTAAAAATATTATAATTCGTATAATTTAAAATTAACTAATATCAAAGATTTTAGATTGTTAGAAAAAACCAACGTTGACTTTTTAATGCTTAAATTGTAGATAAAACACAAAATAAAAAATATGGAAAAAATTGCAGAAAGTATTTTTGTTTTTTCTTGCTTGTTTTTTAAAAAAGTTATTACTCAAATAGGAGGTCAAATGCAAGAAAAATTATTTAGCGTATATTCGATAGAGCGTAAAAGTCAAAAACAAACAAAATATTTCATGACTCTATTTGATATTGATGAAAAAATCTTTTTTATTGAATTAGTTGATGATTTAGCTTCTTTAGGTGAAAATGAAGCCGAAAACGCCATTAAAATTTTTTCAAAATCCAAAATGAGTAACTGATATTGTGATCTTAATGTTATTTACATGAGTGATAAAGAAGAATTTAGTAATTTTGCTAAAAATATCAACAAAGATTTTTTGCTTACTGATATTGATGATATTTTTAAATTATCTGTTTTAACAAAAATAAACGAAATCATACAAAAAAACGATCAAAAAGTAAATTTGATTTATTTAAAAAATAATTTGACAAATGCAAATATTAGTAATTAAACTGTTATAATAACAGTTATGGAATTAAGAAAAGATTTATATACCAAAAACCGTGAAAACGAGTATTTCTTTTTATCAAGAAAAACACTTAGTGCAACTTTTGCTAGTGGATTATCTCTTTTAATCGGTTTTGTAATGTTCATGATGTATATTTCACCATTTAACATTAACCAAGAAACAAGAATTATTTTTCTAGTGATTTCAATTTTAGGACTTATTTCATCGATTTTAGTTTTATGAAGAGATGCTTATTTTTACATTAAAAACATTAAACTAAAAAACATCCATTTGAGATCTCAGACAAAATATACTTACTATTGAATCTTTTTATCAGGGTTGTTTTTCCCAATTTACTATTTTTACATGAGTAAAAACGTTGTGTTTAATTCCTTGTTGAGAAAAGCATTCTACCTTGAAGGAAGAAATCAATTTATTAAATTGGAAGGAACATCAAAATACACAGTTAAAAAACTTTCACATTACAAAGAGTTTTTTAAATTAGACATTGCTGATATTACAATTAGCGGTCTATTGCTAGGTCTTTACCTAATTGTTCTTTTTGCAACTAAAAGTAGTGGTTTAGGCGGTTTAAGTTTCGAATACTTATTCTACATTGTAGCAGCTTACTTTTTAAGATACTTCAAAGCTGCTTTACTTGCGTTCTTAGCTGACTTGTTTGGATTACTAATTTCAGGAACAATCGGAACATGACACTGAGTTTATGGACTTGTTCCAATTGCCGCAACCTTAGTGTTATCATTATTCTTTGACTTATTTGAAAAAAACAAAAAAGCTGGAGTGATTTTATCTAATGTTGTTTTATGAGGTGTATTAGTTGCTTTATTTGCAATCTTCATTTGACAAACATCTTCAAGTGAAGCAAATGCAATTAGAATTAGTAGAACCTTTGGTTACAGACAACTTTCAATAACAACATTTATTGTTTTAGCTTTCTTAACTGCTATTATTGTTGCAGTAATGTCAGCACTTAGCTTTAGATACTTAACTTCAAAATCAGATTCCAAAGCCAAAGAAAGCATTTTAATATTATTAATTGCTTTCGTGTCAGTGGTACTTGTTATTGTTGTGTTCAGATGAATTTGAGGACCTTTTGCCTACATTAGATGACAAACATGACAAAACCCCAAATCAAAAGCTTTAGCTAATGGTTATGTGTTCTATATGTTACCAATTGTATTTAGATCAGTAATTACAATTCCTGTATACACACTTGTGTTATCGGCAATTATGGTTCCACTTATTTACTTAAGAACCAAATACATTGAAAAGAAAGTAGTTGGTAAATACTAAATAATTGAATGCTTAAAAGAGCATTCTTTTTATTTAATTTTTAACCATATAACTATCAAATAGATCCTTCTTTTACTAAAAGTAAAGTAAAAAACTCTTGGAACAATATACCCAAGAGAAAATTTAACTATTGTGGTTAGTTTGTTATATTTCGGTGTTTTGCTACATATTTAGCATATTAAAAGGTAACTCATTTCAATACAAATATTATTCCAATAATTTAATTTCGGTTTTTTTCTTTAATTTATTAGTTAATCATTTTCAAGGCCTAAAAATTAATCTTGTAGTTTGACGATTTTCTTCTTTTCTAGCAATATTCATGTCAAAATTAAAGTCTTCGTCCATAAAATTCTTTCATTGTTCATCATACTCAGAATTAAAAATTCAATCTTGAATGATTGCTTTCTTCATTTTTTCGTAAATTCTCATTGCAAGTTCAAATTCTTCGTCTTTTCGTTCTTCAGGATCATAAACATTAAGTTCAGAATAATCTTCTTTTCTTTGTTTTATTTTACTTAGTTCTTTATACTTAGATAAATGTTCATGAATTTTTTCTTTTGGATATTTTAAGACAAATTCGGAAACTCATTTAATTAATTCAGGATCGATTCTATGTATATCCATAGTATATACAATATTTTTTCTTGGATTGTAATATCCTATTTTGTTTATTTTTTTGAACATTTCCATTTCAGAATGTCATCCCATAATGTAATACATTAAGAGTTCTAATCTACGCTCTTTCCGAAAGCTATTTTTAAATGGTTTTATAATTCATAATGTATCATAAGTGACATAATCTATTTCACCAAAAATATTAACTTCTTCGTTTTTGTCTTCAACTGGAAATTCTGTACTTAAAATTGGCCCAAATTCATGAAAGAACTTTATATTTCTTTGGACAATCGTTCTGATGTTTTCAATTGTTTCAGCATCTGGATTTATTTCCTCTATAGGTTTATATACATCAGTAGTTCAATATGAGCATATGTCAAATGAAACAAGCTTGCATGCATTAATAATTGATTGATCATCTAGCCCAGTAATCTCATTTATTAACTGATAGTAGTTCTTTAAATATTTAATTTCTTTTCAGTCTAGATACTTACTATATGAACCACATCAAGAAAGTCAAAAAGCACTTATTATATTTTCTCCAAGCATAAATTTTGTTAAATGATCAATAGCTGGTAGTGTTAAATTACCATGAATGTTTTCTTCTTTGTGCAATTGAATTCCATCTTGTATCCTTATTTTTTGAAAATCAGTTGTCTTTAAAAATCCTTCTGAAGGTTGTTCAATTATTCGTGTAGCACTTTTTACCGATGCTGAAATCATTTATTCTCCTTGAATTTTTCAAAAATACTGCTATATTAAAATTATAGCTTCAACTTCAATAGTTGTTTTTAAAAACTTCAAAAGCACAAAAAAACAAAGCCACTAAGGCTTTGCTACATTATTTAGAAGTTATAAATTACTCAACTGAAACTTCAGCTCCAGCTTCAACAAGAACAGCTTTAATTTGTTCTGCTTCTTCTGGTTTGATGTTTTCTTTAACTACTGCTGGAAGGTTGTCAACAAGTTTTTTAGCTTCCATAAGTGAGTTTCCAAGTAAGTCTTTAACTGCTTTGATGATTTGAACTTTTTTACCGTTGTCAGCTTTAATAACAACTTTAACGCTTGATTTAGCTTCTTCTCCACCTTCAGCAGGAGCAGCAGCAACTGCTACAGCAGCTGTAGGGTCGATTCCAAATTCTTCTTTCATTGCGTCAACAAGTTCCATAACTTCTTTAATTGACATTTCTTTAAGTGATTCGATAAATGTTTCTTTAGTTAATTTAGCCATGATAATTCCTTTCGTTATCTATTTAATTTAATTATTCAGCTTTTTGTTCACTTACTAATTTAAGTGATAATGAGATTTGTTGTAATGGTGCCATAAGTGAACGTGCAAGAATTCCAAGAGCTTCCTCGTATGATGGAAGAGATGCAACTTGTTTAACACCTGTAGCATCAATAACTTGTCCTTCGTATGTTCCGGCTTTAATAACCATTAGTTTGTGAGTTTTAGCAAATTTAACAAGTAATTTTGCAGCAGACATATCGTCTTCTTTTGAAAATGCAAAGATGTTTGGCCCAACTAAGTGGTCAGCAAGTTTTTCAAAACCAGTTCTAGCTGAAGCGATTTTGAAAAGTCTGTTTTTGTAAACTTTGATTTCAACACCAACTTTTTTTGCTTCAATTCTTAATTCTTTAAGTTCAGCAACTGTAAGTCCACGGTATTCTGCAAAAGCAATAGCTTTAGATTCTTGCACTTTTTGTGCAATTTCGCTAACTGTATTTCTTTTTGCTATTTTGAAATTTGATTCAGACACTGTTTATGCCTCCTTTCAAAAATATTGCAATACAAACTAACTAAGAGATACACTCGGCAACATGATTAAGCTTAAAGGCCGTTGCTGTCTTTATGTATTGCTTTTTTATTTTATCACTAAATTTTAAAAATCCAACTCTTTTTATAAATAAAAAGATAGTTTCCTATCTTCTTATTTCAAGTAACTTTTTTGAATTGGGAATTCTTTTGTTCAAGAATTTATTTCTTGGAGCAATTCTTTTTTACTTTTGATTGATTCTTTGGTATTTTGTGCATAAAACTCATAATTACTTAATACTTTGTGAATGAGTTGAGCCAGTTCTTTTCACTTAGTAAATCCCCGACTAGTCATAGCCGCTGTTCCTAAGCGAATTCCACTAGTAACCATTGGAGATAAAGTGTCAAAAGGAATTGAATTTTTATTAATGGTAATGTTAAAGTATTCAAGAAGTTCTTCAGCTTGTTTTCCAGTAATGTTATATGTATTATAAACATCAATCATAAACAAGTGATTGTCTGTTCCTCCAGAAACAATTTTAGCTCCTAATTTAATAAATTCTTTTGAGAATGTTTGAGCATTCTTAACAATGTTTTTTGCATATGTTTTAAATTGAGGTTGGAGAGCTTCATAAAAAGCAACTGCTTTTCCGGCTATAGCGTGAAAAAGAGGTCCTCCTTGATATCCAGGGAAAACTCATCTGTCTACTTTTTTAGCTATTTCAGGATCATTGGTCATGATCACACCTCCACGACCTCCTCTAAGTGTTTTGTGAGTTGTGGAAGTAATAATGTGAGCGTATCCTACTGGAGAAGGGTGTACACCACCAGCAATTAAACCGGCAATGTGTGCAATATCTGCCATTAACTTCGCTCCACATTTATCGGCTATTTCACGAAAACGTTTAAAGTCAATTACACGTGGATAAGCTGAATAGCCACAAATAATTAAATTAGGTTTTTCACGCATGGCAATTTCTTCTATTTTGTCATAATCTAAATAACCGTTTTCAGCTACATCATAAGTAATAGATTCATAAAAAATTCCGCTAAAAGAAATTTTATATCCATGAGTTAAGTGTCCACCAGAAGATAAACTTAATCCCATGATTTTTCCTTTTTCAGGAACTACAGAAGCTATTGCAGCGGCATTAGCCACTGATCCTGAATAAGGTTGCACATTAGCATATGAAACCTTAAAGATTTCTTTAAGTCTTTCAATAGCTGCATTTTCAACAATATCGACATTTTCACAGCTTCCATAATATCTACGAGATGGATATCCTTCTCCGTATTTATTGGTCAACACCGATCCTTGTGCTTTGAGAACTTGTTCAGAGACATAATTTTCTGAAGCAATCAATTCAATGTGATTTTGTTGGCGTTTGAGTTCAGCATTAATAGCTTTTTGCACTAAAGTGTCTTCGATTTTAAGTTTTTTGTACATATTACCTACTTATTAAAATGTTTATCTATTTTTTCAATTTCTTCAGCAGTAGCTAAAGATCTTAATGTCACAAATCTTGTGTTAGTTTCTTTTTTGTAAAAATCATCAATTTGAACAATCTCAAATACTTTGGCAATTGATTTTATTTCAGTTACTTTTGTCGCAATATTATCTTGCACATTTAATTCAAAGGTTAAATCAAGTGTTTTGTATGGGTCATAAGAAATTGAATTAAATTTAGAAGCATGATTATCTTTTTGATCTAAAAATTCAGCATAAAAAGCATCGGTATCATCATATTTAGGATGAATTTTTCCAATTCAACCAATCATTTCATTTTGAGAATTTAAAATTTTTGCACTTGAGTTAGGATGAATAAATTCATTATCTTTAAAAGGCACTAATGTAACCTCTTGGTTAATTAAGTCTAAAACATCTTGAGCAAATTGGTAGTAATTTTTAGTTGTAGAAGCTAATGAATTAACATAGACGTTGTCATTAATCATTCCTTTTTCAAAAATATTTAAATTGGTTAATTTACGTTTTTGATTGTATTGAATTACTTCTTGCAATGATATAGCTAAAGAGTTACGAATAACTTCTCTTTCCTTAGACACAAAAGTTAACAATTTAACACTGCAATTGAAGTTAAATGGATTAAATTGGGCTTTTTGTTCAGACACTAAAGTAAATGTTCTAGTTTCATCATAACCTTTTGAAGCGAGTAAATTTTTAAAAATATTTCTTTGTTGAGTTTTAATTGGTGCGTTTTTAAATTTGGCAGGAGCAAAATTATCATAAGAATAAAAACGGAATAATTCTTCAATAATATCAGCAAAAATAGTTACATCATAACGATAGTTTGGAACTTTAACTACGTCATTATCAAATTCAAAACCAAGTGTTTTGAGTTGTTGTTTTGGAACCTCAAACACATTTAAGTCACTCATTCCAGAATATAATTTGAGTTTTTCTTCATCAAAAGGTATTTGTTGTTTTGTTAATTCAAAATCAGCTCCAACAATGTTTGAATATCTTAAGTTATGCGCTTTGCTTTGAAGATATTGCATTCCTCTTAAAGCAATTTCTTTTGATATCACTCTTGAACCTTGGTTAGCTGAGTTGGATAAAATTTTAATTTCTTTAGCACCATGGCGTACAAGTTTAGGATCAAAAACTCCTATTTCAAAAACAAAGTTATCACTTTGTTCAGTTACTTTAAATTCTTCAATTCCCATTACACATGCAAGTGACACTACTTCATCATTGTGTTTAATTGCTAATACATTCTCAACTTCTACTTCTTTGTTTCCTAAAATAGTTGTTTTTCCACTGTATAATTGTGCGCTTAATGTTGAGGTTATCTTTTCTTTTGGGTACACATGAGCTGGAGCTCCTGTTTCAAGTAAACATAAGTTAGTTAAATTAATTGCTCAATTGAATTTAGAATCAATTTGGTGTTTAGCTAACAATAAACATTCATCTAAAGATGTTTTCTTTTTACCTTCAACTTCCAAAAACATTAATTCTTTAGCTTCTTGTTTATTTACTTTTAAATTTGAAGTGAAACTTTCTACAACTGGATTGTGTTCAATTTTAACTTCAGTTTGATAATAAGCAGCTAATTCAGAAGCAATTGTGTAATATGAGTTGGCATCATTACGATTAGCAGTAGTGCTAATTTCAATTAAATAATCAGTTAATCCGAATTTTTCATCAGCATTATCACTTAAAGAAGCAAAATCCTTATCCAAAACTAACACTTGATCTTTTTCACTTAAAAGAGTTCAATCATAACCCATTTCGCTTCATGAAGCAAACATTCCTTCAGATATTACACCTTGTAATTTAATTGGAGCAAATACATGCTCTCCTTTTGAAGAACCTTCTACAAAACATACAGTTAAATCACCAGGTTTTAAGATTTTATTATTGGTTTGAATGGTGATTTCTTTATCAGATAGTTTCAATTTAACAACATCTAATTTATCAGTGTTAGGATTAGGTTGCACATCTAAAACTTCAGCAAAACGCAATCCTTTTGCATCAGAAAAAGGTTTAATATATTCAACTTCAAACCCTAGAGCATTTAAATCCTTTTCTACTTCTATGGTTAACTTTTTCTTAGGTAAATATTTATTAAGGTGATTAAGCGATAAAATCATTTTAATTCTCCTTTAATTCTCAATTAATAACTGACAAATTTAATTTTTCTAAAGTTGTATTAATTTTTTTAAAAATCTGCGATCCAGCAAATCCTTTATTAACTGAAAAAGGACTCGGATGAGAAGTTTCAAATAGATATTGTGGTCTGACACTTAATGAATTAATAAATTCTTGAGCATGTTTTCCTAAGGCTACAAAAATGACATCTTTGTTTGCTTTAATTATTTCTTCACAAACTACCTTGGTAAATTGTTCTCAGCCCAAATGTTTGTGTGCAAGAGGTTTTTTAACCACAGTAGTTAAACTTGTGTTTAGAAGTAACACTCCTTGTTTAGCTCACTTAGTCAAATCATTGCTTTCTAAGGAAATATTAGGGTATGTTTGTTTAAGTTCAGCAAAAATATTTCTTAAGCTTGGAGGAGTTACTTTTTGACGAGTTGAAAAAGCCAGTCCATCGGCAACATTAGCTTTATGATATGGATCTTGTCCTAAAATAACGACTTTAGTTTCATTAACTTGAAAAAAGTCAAAAGGTCTAAACATATCAATTTGATGAGGAACAATTTCAAAAGAACTATATTCTCGTAATCCCTCAATAATATTGTTGAAATAAGGTTTTTGACCTTCGGTTTGTAAAATTCTTAAAAAACTATCTTTCATCTTTAAATTGCTCCATTATTCTTAAATCATTACGGTATAAGTCACGAATATCGGTAAATCCGTATTTAATCATTGTGATTCTTTCAACTCCAATTCCAGCTGCAAATCCATTTCAATTATCGCTGTAACCTGCAAGTTTAAGCACATTTGGATGTAACATTCCAGCACCTAAAATTTCAATTCATTTGTTTTTATAAAATACATCCACTTCAACGCTAGGTTCAGTAAAAGGGAAATATGAAGGTCTTAAACGAATTTGAACCTGTTCTTCAAGCACATATGAAAGCAAATCTGTTAAGGTTCAAATTAAGTTGGGAAAACTCACTTGTCCAACTGAAACAAAATCAATTTGAGTGAATTGGTGTGAATGTGTTGCATCATCTTCATCATGACGATACACTTTTCCAATAGCAAAAGTAGAAACTTCTTTATTAGCATTTTCTTCAAGCACTGTTGCAGTAATTCCGGTATTATGAGTTCTTAGTAAAGTTGTGGCATTTAAATAAAGTGAATCATGCATAGCTCGCGCCGGGTGATCTTGAGGAATATTTAACCGTTCAAAATTATATAAATCCGAAACAATTTCTCCAGCTTCTTGTTCATAGTACCCATGAGAATAAAATCAATCTCTTAAACGATTTTCCACAATGGTAATTGGATTTAATGAACCACGCCGTCTAAGAGGAATAGTTACATCAACAAATTCCTTATTTAGTTTGCTTTGGATTTCTAAATCCTTAATTTTTTGATCCGCTTGCTCAAAAAATGCTGTGTATTGTTGTTTTAAAACATTAATTGCTTGCCCTATTTCTTTTTTTTGCTCAACTGGAGCGCTTTTTAAACTTTGTTGTAATTTAAAAATTTCACCTTCAGGTCCAAAAGCTAAATTTTTAGCTTTTTTAAGATCTTCTAAGTTATTAATATCATCTAAATTTAACTTCATGATTTCTCCTTATTTTTTAATTTCAGTTCAGTATTTAACTATTTCTTGTTCACGTTTATTCAATCCTGGTTGATAAAATTTTTCTTCTTTGAGTTCTTTTGGAAGATACTGTTGCTTAACTCAGTTATTTTCAAAATCATGCGGATATTTATATCCAACTCCATCTCCAAGTTTTGATGCTGATGCATAATGAGAATCTCTAAGATGTTGCGGTATTTGATAAATATTGCCAACATCAATCATACTCAAAGCTTTATCGCGAGCTAAAACAACTGAATTTGATTTTGGAGCTAGTGCTAGCTCCATTAAAGCGTAAGTAATTGGTAAAAGTCCTTCAGGCACTCCAAGTCGTTCATATGCTTCAATGGCAGCATGAACTTTTAAATGAATAGTTGGCGAAGCTAGACCAATATCTTCATAAGCTACCGCTAACATTCGACGAAACAAACCATCAAAATCTCCGCTTTTAGCAATTAACATTCCATAATATACTGCTGCATCAACATCGCTTCCACGAAGTGATTTATGAAGTGCTGATAAGTTGTTGTAATGGCTTGTGCCTTTTGCATCCGAATAAAATTGAACATTAGGGACAATAACTCTAAGATCTTCTTCAGTAACTTCTAAGTTATTTCCTTTTAAAATCGAAAGCATTTGTAAATTATTTAAAGCAATGCGATAGTCTCCGCTAGACATAAATGCCAATTTATTTAAAAGTTCATCAGAAATATTTAATGAATTAAAGTGATTGGTTATGTTCTTGCGTAATCCAGCAACAATTTGTTCGTTGGTTAATTTAAACAACTGCAAAATTTGCATTCTACTTCGCAAAGCTGGATTAACTTTAAAATAGGGATTTTCAGTTGTGGTCGCATATACAATAATGCGATCAAATTCAACATAAGGAAGTAAAATATCTTGCTTATCCTTATTTAAACGATGAATTTCATCAACAATAATAACTTCACAACTTTCAAGAATTTCAATTAACTCTTTTTTTGAATCAGTAGCAGCATTAAAGTATCCATAACTTTTGTTTAATTCCTTAGCTAATGCAGTAGCTGCTGAGGATTTTCCAATTCCACTTTCTCCAAAAAGTAAAAAACTAGTTGTTAGATTATTCTTAACAACTTCTTTAAAAAGCTTTTTCACATGTTCTTGTCCGACAATTTCATCAATTGTGTTTGGACGCAATTCATTAGCTAAATTTTTCATACTTATAATTAATAATATTAATTATAACTTTTTTAAAAAAATAGTGCTCTAAGATATAAAAAAACATAGCTAAATAGCTATGTGAATAAATTAATTTGATCTTGATGCTCTTTGGATTAATTCAGCATTTCTTTTAACTAAAAATGTGTATGTAAATGCAAAAGAATAAGGTCTTAAATCATCATTGGTTGGATAAGTTGAAAAACTAATTCTAAAGAATCTTTCTGTTGCATCATCGCTTGGTTGACCATTAGAATCTTTTACTAATTGACCTCTTAAAAGAGAAGCTAAACGAGAACTATAAATTTGATTATCTAATAAATAATCAATGGTTAGTATCAAAGTAGAAACTGATAAAAACATTGTTCCGTAAATTGTAAAATCATTAACTAAACGAGCATCTAAATCATAATAAGGACTTACACCAGGTGTTGCGGAATTTACAAGTTTGAAAATTCCTTTAATAACTCTTTCTCTAAGAGCTAAAAGTGCGCTTTTACCACTTTTTTGCGAAACACTTAAACCGTCATTTTCAGGGTTATTATCAATGTATTTTAACGGAACATTAACAATTGTAGGAACGGCTCTCCGAACAGTTCTTCCATTTTCGTCAGTTGAACGAACAAATCTTCTTACTCTTAATCTAACAGCTAAATTATCACTTGTAGGATTTCAGTTTTTGTGTGAATCACTAATATAAAATCTTCTTAAAATAGCTAATTGTTCTGTACTTTCAGCTCTTTCATTGTATTCTAAAGAAACTTTATTTAATTCTTTTAAAAAATCTTCTTTAGTTACATCAGAGCTTCATTCAACTCTTCCATAAGTTGTATTTGCATCAATTGCTTCTACAGAAAATGTTCCTGGTTTATCTTCTTGAGCCGGTGTTGCAGAATCAGAAGAAGAATCAGAAGAACCTTCCTGAGTTGGTGTTGAAGTAGCTGTATCAGTGTTTGTGTTAGTTCCGGTGTTATTTGAAGGAGAAGTGTTTTCAGCTGTATTTTCAGGGTTATTTTGATTTTCAGCAGAAGGTGTTGTTGGATTATTTTCGGTATTAGATTCTGGTTTATCAACATTAGGT